>DATBTW010000176.1:0-26896 GCA_036559055.1 Ktedonobacterales bacterium | reverse complement strand
GCTCGCGGCTGTCGGGCGCGGCTGCCCCCCACAGCGTGGCGCTATCCCACACCTCGCCGACGCCAGGCGGCGAAATCTGCGGGGTGATGTGTCGCAGCCCCACCTGCCGCAGCCGCTCGCGCAGATGGGCGCGAGCCAGGTCGGGCGAGTTGTTGGTGCGGCTCAGGTGGCCCAGCCACACCCAGCGCGGGGCGTCATCCAGCACACGCAGCAGCGCCTCGCTGGTCTGCTCATTCGCCAGGTGGCCCGTGGGGCTGAGGATGCGCTGCTTCAGATGCCAGGGGTACGGGCCATTGAGCAGGCGGTCGCGGTCGTGGTTCGACTCGATCAACAGCAGGCTCGACTCCGCCATCGCCTCGATCATCGCCTCAGACACCATGCCGGTATCAGTGATGTAGCACAGCCGCCACGCGCCAGACGAGACGACGAAGCCGCAGGGCGCCACGGCGTCGTGTGAGACGGCGAAGCTACGCACCTGCAAGGCGTTGACGCTGGTGGAGCGCCCGACAGACAGCTCGACCCGCTCGATGGATGCTGGCGCCGGAGTAGGCTCGATCAGGCCGCGTGTTCGCTGCGCCAGCGTCGCCTCCAGCGTGCGCGGATCCGAGATCAGCGGGACGCCGAAGCGGCGGGCGAAGGCGACAGCGCCGCTGATGTGGTCGTGGTGCTCATGGGTCAGCAGGATGGCGCTAATGCGTTCGGGGGCGACCTGCGCGCGCCGCATGCGGTTCACCAGCGCGCTGACGGGGAAGCCCGCGTCCAGCAGCACGGCTGTGGCGCCTGCCTGCACGACGAGCGCGTTGCCGCTGCTGCCGCTGCCCAATGAAACGACCCGCACGCTCCGCCTGCGCTTCCCATGTTTTTCCCACTGCCACCATGCGTCTTCGTGGCCCGTGTTCTCTCCGCCGCGCCCACATCGTATCGCCAGTGAGGCTATCGCGACAAGGCGCCTGGGAAGGGCAGGAGCGCTGCGCCTCA
The DNA here is from genome assembly GCA_036559055.1 of Ktedonobacterales bacterium. Classification (GTDB taxonomy): domain Bacteria; phylum Chloroflexota; class Ktedonobacteria; order Ktedonobacterales; family JADMIN01; genus JAKAIY01. The sequence goes on along the minus strand of DATBTW010000176.1, from coordinate 25,918 downwards.
GTGCCGTAGCGGCCGACGGCTGATGGTCAGCGCGACCTCGCTGCCGCGCAGGATGGTGGCGCCAGGGCTGGGCGACTGGCTCAGCACGACGCCGGGCGCCGCCTGATTGGTGGCGCGCTCGCCCGCGATGGTGGCGGTCAGGCCGACGGCGCGCAGGCGGGTGATGGCGGCGGTGACGGGCAGCGCGCGCAGATCAGGCGCTATGAGCAGCAGCGCAGTCAGCACGGCGCCGACGGAGGTACGCAACTCTTTGCGCTGGGCCTTGCGGTCGGCGGCGGCGCGCTCCTCGCGGTCGGCGTTGATCAGCGCGAAGATGCGCTCCTGCGTCTCGCGTGGACGAGCCATGTGGGCCATATCGATGTTGGGCGCGCGCCCTGCCGTCTCGACGTGGATGTCGCCATAGCCGAAGACGCGCCCGACGAGCGGCACGTTGACCGAGACATCCTGCACGCTGCGGTAGAGCGTCTCGCGTTCCGAGTCGGCGAGGATGAAGTATTTGCGGTCGATGTCAATGATACGCTGGCTGGTCAGGATGAACGAGTCGTCGATATAGTTGGAGATGAGGAGTAGTTCCCAGCCGAGGATGACGAGCGCGACAATCGCCGTCAGGCTCCAGGAGAGCTTCAACGCCCCCGGCGAGAATGCGCGCAGAATCGCCAGCAGCAGCACGGCGGCCACGCCGATGACGAAGGGCGGGAAGACGCGCACCAGCAACACAAACCAGTGGCGATAGATGCGGTCGATGACGCGCTCGCCCGGCAACATGCCGATGTCGATGGAGCGATGGAGCAGCCCACTCGCTAACATCCGCCGCTGATCGACAATCTGGACATTCGCCCCATCATCCTCAGGCTCCATCAGCTCCAGCGCGGCGCGCACGGTCGGGGATTCCAGCGGCGACGGAGCCACTGGGCTCTCGGTGGACGCGTTCCCTGCGCCCAGCTTGCCCTGTTGTACGAGCACGAGGGTATAGGCGATCTCCTCGGGATGATGTACCCCTTTGAGGTAGATGGCGTTTTTGGAACTGGCCGTCAGCACCTGCACATCGCCGATGTCGAGCAGCGTGGCCGCTGGATTGGGGCGCTCGACATGGATAGTCTGGATGCGCGCGGAGGAGGCCTCCTCGCGGCGCCGTCGCAGCAGCCCGCGCGTGACCACCAGCCGTTGGTTGGTCAGCACATACCAGCAGACGAACCAGCCAAGCAGATCGCGCACCAGCCAACGCATCCCCAGGATCGTCGTGAGAATCAGGATGCCAAACTGCACGAGCATCGGCGCAGGCTCTCCGTCCACAGCCAGTGAGGCGGCGTTGAGCATGCCCCAGCCCAGCACGCCCAGGGCAATCGGCCAGAGCATCGCCACTGGCGTGAGCGGGCTTTGCCGCACAGCGAAGATAACCTCCTCTCCATGCTTGAGGTCGAGTTGAATCGTGAATGGCAGGATGTGCTGGATTGCCGCTGGTTCGGTGGCTAACTCGGACTCGGTATTGGTCTGCATCGGCATGTCATCCTTCAGCGCCTGCGGATGCCATCTGGCGGCGCGTCATCGTCGCATTCCACGCGCGTTATTTGCGCACCAGAGCGACGAGCAGCAGTATCATCATGCCAACGCCGAAGAGTGCGATGATCCAGCTGGTGGCCAGCGCCGTGGTCGGGCTGCTCAGGTTCAGCGTGGTCGAGGGGATGAGGTGGCTGGTGATGTAGTAGACCAGCGACAATCCCGTGACCAACCCTGCCAGCAAGCCAGAGATGCGGTGTTGCTGGGTCTTGGGCGCAGTGCCATAGTGCGAGCCGGCGAAGTCGGCCAGAACGGTGAAGCCGATCAGCACTACGAGGTTGAATGTGGGGTTGGGCGGAACGACATTGAGACTCAGGTTCGGGGTGACACCGCGAAACAGGTTCGGTATCGAGCTGAGCGCCACCGCTATCGCGTCTCCCCCGCCGATAGTGAGGAAGAGCACGGTTCCCAGCGTGATAGCGCAGGTGATGATCTCGCGATGCCATCCGCGCATATAGCCGCGCACCGCCGCGATCAACATGATGACCAGAAAACACTGATTTGCGCTTACTGTCATGCCTGATACTCCTTCCAACGCGGACCTCGCTCCTTGCTCGTCTTCCGCGCCTGCTCGGCGTTCAGCAAACAGCGTGCCATGCAGTCGTGCTCGCGCTGGCTTGGGCGATGTGACACTGGCTCAAGTCGGCGCCTCGCTCGACCGTGCCCGCCCATCGGCTCGCCCGTTGGAAGGCGCCGGGGCGTCTGGCGCGGGCTGGGAGGGCGCCGGGCCGAAGAGGTTCAGCCCTGGCTCGGTGGCGCCGTCCTCGGCGGGCGTATCGTCATCGGGGAACTGCGCGGGATGACTGACGTGCCATTCGCGCCAGATGGTGGCGAGCAGCACCTGCACAATGCCCGCGATTGGCGCCGCGAAGAGCGCCCCCCACAGGCCGAAGACTTCGCCGCCGATCAGCAGGGCGACGATGGAGATAGCGGGGTGCAGGCCCAGCGAGCCGCCCAGCACACGCGGCCCGACGATATAGGCTTCGATGGCATGGATGAACATGAAATAGAGGGCGACGACCAGCAGCGTGATCCATCCCTGCGTGGCTGCGACGAGCGCGCAGGCAGCAAAGGAGAAGATTGGCCCCATGAAGGGAATGAACTCGAAGAAGAAGGCCAGTGCGCCGAGCAATATGGCGAATGGCACGCCGATAGCGCGCATGCCGACGCCGACAAGCAGCCCGATCAGCGTGCAGAGGATTAATTCGCCCCGGATGTAGCCGCCCGCGACGCGCTGGAGCGTGTCGATGACGAACGCGCTGCGCGTGCGCTGGCTCAGGGGCAACTCGCGCCGCAGCCAGGCGACGACGTGCGCGCCATCGTAGAGCAGATAGATGCTGAGGACAGCGATCAGCAGGACATCGAACAGGCCGCCGATGAGGCCAGTGACGATGGGCGTGGCGGCTCCCGCGCCGCCCGCGAGCTGATGTGTCAGCCAGTCGCGCGCGGCGGCGAGCTGGCTGGAGGTGATGCCGAACCTCTCCAGCGCCTTGATGAGCGGCGACTGGGCGCTCTGGGAGCCAGGCGCGAGCAGCATGCGCAGTTGCGTCACGAGCGCGGTGACTTCGGTGATGAGAGCGCTGACCAGGACGTAGAGCACGGCGACGACGATGGCCAGCACGACGACGTAGATGATCGCCACGGAGAGCCACTTCGGCAGCTTGCGATGGAGCAGCGTCACCCCCGGCGCGATGGCATACGCGAAGAGCGTCGCCAGCGCGAGAATCAGCAGCGTATGGACGATATGCCCCGCCAGCCAGAGCACGCCCGCGACGATGATGGCCCATAAAACGATCGCCAGCGCGGCGTCGCGTCGGCGCGCCCAGGCGCTCTCGGCGCTCGGCGCCCTTCGCAGAGGTCGCGTCGCGCTGTCTGGGGTCTGTGGAGAATCCTTCGATGGCATTTCGCTGCGCTCCGAGACGCCGACTCACGGCGGTTTCCCTCTACCTCGGCGGAGCGCTGGTGGCGGCGCCTTCATCGCCGCTTTGTGGCGCTTCGTTTGGAACAGTTTGAGAGGCGGTAGAGTGGCCGCTGGTAGGGCGTTCATCCTAGATGGGATGCGGCTTCAGCCCACTTATGTGATATACTTATCAGGATAGTGGCACGGCGCACATGAGCAACGATTGAGCGTACCCATCGACGACCAAAGACCCATGTGCGGGCGAGATGACTTCCCTCGTTTTTGCCATCTCGTCTGTGATACATAGCATGTCGCGCGCCGTTCAGGGGCGACGCTCGCGCCAGAGGAGGAACTTGCCCGCATGGAGCTGGGTATTATCAAGCCAGTAGGCATCGTCGAGCAGATGACCGGCGCCTATCTGGACTATTCGATGAGTGTCATCGTGAGCCGGGCGCTGCCCGACGTGCGCGATGGCCTCAAGCCGGTGCATCGCCGCGTGCTCTACGCGATGGATCAGATGGGGCTGCAATCCAATCGCTCCCCGCGCAAATGCGCTGGCATCGTCGGCGAGGTGCTGAAGGAGTTCCATCCCCACGGCGACGCGGCGGTCTACGATACGCTGGTGCGCCTGACCCAGCCCTGGAACATGCGCTATCCGCTGGCCATCGGCCAGGGCAACTTCGGATCGGTGGATGATGATCCCCCGGCGGCCATGAGATACACGGAAGCTAAAATGTCGGCGATTGCGGCCGAACTTTTGGCCGACATCGACAAGGATACGGTGGACTTCGGCCCGAACTACGACGGCCACAGCACCGAGCCGCTGGTGCTGCCCGCGCGGCTGCCCAACCTGCTGCTGAATGGCGCGGCAGGCATCGCGGTGGGCATGGCGACCAACATCCCGCCGCACAATCTGCGCGAGCTGTGCGACGGCATCACCTGGCTGATCGATCATCCTGAGGCGACGACCGAAGACCTGACGCACATCATTCGCGGGCCAGACTTCCCCACGGGTGGCATCATCCAGGGGCGCGAGGGCATCCGCCAGGCGTACTCCACCGGGCGCGGGCGCATCATCGTGCGGGCCAAGGCGCACACCGAGGAGACGGAGCGCGGCAAGGTCAGCATCATCGTCACCGAGCTGCCCTATCAGGTCAACAAGGCTGATCTGGTCAAGAAGATCAGTGAGTTGGCGCGCGACAAGAAGATCGACGGCATCACCGATGTGCGCGACGAGTCGGATCGCCAGGGCATCCGTGTGGTGATCGATCTTCGCCGCGACGCCCGGCAGCTCAGCGTGCTGAACCAGCTCTTCAAGTACACCTCGATGCAGACGACCTTTGGCGCGAACGTGCTGGCGCTGGTGGACAACCAGCCGCGCACGCTGACGCTCAAGGCCATCTTGCAGCACTACATCGCCTATCGTGAGCAGGTCATCCTGCGGCGGACGAAGTACGATCTGTCGAAGGCTGAGGCGCGCAAGCACGTTCTGGAGGGCCTGACCACCGCGCTGGAGAATCTGGACGCGGTAATCGAGACGATTCGGCGGTCGCAGAATCGTGAGACGGCCTCGAACAACCTGCAAACGCGCTTCAAACTGAGCGAGGAGCAGACCAAGGCTATCCTGGATATGCAGCTTGGCCGTCTGGCCGCGCTCGAACGCAAGAAGGTGCAGGACGAGTTGGGCGAAGTCAAGCGCGCCATCTCGGAGTTGCAGCGCGTGCTGAACAGCATCGCCGAGGTGCGCGCGCTCATCAAGCAGGACTTGATGGAGCTGCGCGAGAAGTACGGCGACCCGCGCCGCACGGAGATCGTGGAGACCGAGGCTGCTGACTTCACCGAAGAAGACCTCATCCCCAACGATGAGGTGGTGGTGACGCTGACGCAGAACGGCTACATCAAGCGTATCGCGACCAAGGAATATCGCGCGCAGCGGCGCGGTGGCCGTGGCTCGCGTGGCATGACCACGCGCGAAGATGATACCGTGCGCCACCTGCTCACTGCGCACAACCACGACTCGCTGCTCTTCTTCACCAACCGTGGGCGCGTCTTCCAGTTGAAGACGTGGGGGCTGCCCGATGTGGGGCGCGCCGCCAAGGGCGATCACATCCGCAACCTGATCGGCATCGACCAGGATGAGTCGGTCACGGCGGTCGTCTGCGTGCCCAAGTTCATCGCGCGCGACTACATGATCATGGCGACCAAGCGCGGCGAGGTCAAGAAGACCAGCCTCGACGAATTCGCCGTGGTGCGCAGCCTTGGCCTGATCGCGATGGATCTGGAGCCAGGCGACGAGCTGATCGGCGCGCGGCTGGTCAGCGCCAATGACACCGTCATGCTGGTGACCGAGCGGGCGCAGGCGATTCGTTTCGAGGTGCAGGAGCTGCGCGCGGCCTCGCGCACCAGTGGCGGCGTGCGCGGCATTCGCGTGGAGCCGAAAGATCAGGTGGTGGCCCTCTGCGCCGCTCCAGAGAATACCAATCTGGAACTGCTGGTGGTGACGGAGAACGGCTACGGCAAGCGCACGCCCGTCAGCGAGTATCCTATCCATGGGCGCGGCGGCGGTGGCGTCATCACGGCGCGGCTGACCGACAAGACCGGGTCGCTGGCGGTGGCGCGCATCCTGGTAGCCGACGACCTCGACCTGATGATCATCTCCGCCGATGGGACGGTCATCCGCACCGACTGGCGGACGGTGGCGCAGACCTCGCGCCCAACGCAGGGCGTGCGGCTGATGCGCCTGGGCGCGGGAGATCGCGTGGTGGCGGCGGCGACCATCTTCGGCGACTTCGACGACGAGCCGCTGCCTGGCTCGCTGCTCATCGACGACGACGACGACGAGACGACCGGAAAATAGCGGGCGTTCAGCGCGTGCGCGGGGCGTCGGAATGCTGGCGTGATGTGGTATACTGAGCTATACGACACGCCAGCGCCGACCGTCGCACGAAGCGAACCGGTCGGCGTGGCGTTCATCTTGTGAGCGCCGAACGCCAGCAGACGAGCGCCGGACGAGAGCGACACGATAGACAGGGGACACGACAGGTATGGCAAAGAAGGGCGAGCTTTCTAAGACGGCGCGCGCCTCGCTGGCGCAGCGCGATGATACGAACTTCATCACCGACCGCATCTGTGAGCAGTGTGGCGAGCGCATCATGCTCAAGGAGCTGATGCCGGTGAAGGTGGTGGGCCAGGGCATGGTCTACTATCACAAGAACCACTTCGCCGCCTCCTGACCGCTGGTACGCCAGCCGCAGCAACGGCCCGAACGCCTCCGCAGGAAGCGCTGCGGAGGCGTTTCTTATTCGTCGAATACGTCTCATGCCGACAATCGTCGGCTCATGTGAGATCATCGTCATCCTTCGGGCGCAGATAGGATGATTACCATCAAACATTGACGTACGGAGACATCTTCGCTACGATCATTTCAAGCGCACACAGCAGTTCTCTTTCAGAGGTTTTGCATGTCTATCGTCTCGCGAGCGCTCCATCCGCACGACAAGGATCGTGGCGCCTCGCGAGTGAACGCCCCCACGCAGCGGTTGGGTACCTTCGCGGCGCTGCGCTTTCGCAACTTCAAGCTCTTCTGGTTGGGTCAGGTCGTTTCCGTCACCGGCACTTTCATGCAGAGTACAGCGCAGCAGTGGCTGGTGCTGACGCTCTCGAAGAATCCCCTGGCGCTGGGCCTCACCGGGGCGCTGCAATTTGGGCCATCGCTGCTGCTCGGCCCCTTCGCGGGCGCCATCATCGACCGCTATCCCCGCCGCAACATCCTCTATGTCACACAGATCGCGCAGGCGGCGCTGGCGGCGGTGCTCTGGCTGCTGACCTTCACGAATGTCGTGCAACTCTGGAATGTCTATCTGCTGGCGTTCCTGCTGGGTCTGTTCACCGCCATCGACAACCCTACGCGCCAGGCCTTTGTCAGCGAGATGGTGCCACAGTCGCACATGCTGAACGCCATCTCGCTGAACTCGGTGCAGTTCAACGTGGCGCGCATCATTGGCCCGGCCATCGCCGGCGGCATGATCGCGGTGCTGGGCATTCCGCTGATGTTCCTGCTGAACGCCATCAGCTTCATCGCGGTGCTCACGGGGCTGGCGATGATGCGCGCCAGGGAGCTGTACATCACGCCGCGCGCGGCCAATGCGCTGCACGGTTTGCGCGCCATGAGCGAGGGCGTGCGCTTCATCTGGGCCGACCGCGATGTGCGCATCACCTTCCTGTTGATCACGGTGATCGGCACGCTGGGCTTCAACTTCAATGTGTTGCTACCGCTGCTGGCGAAGGTCACGCTGCATGCTGGCTCGGCGGAGTTTGGCCTGCTGACCTCGGCGCTGGGCGCAGGAGCGCTGGCAGGCGCGCTGATGCTGGCGCGACGTGGCGGCAAGCCTAGCCACGCCATCCTGCTGAGCACGGCGGCGCTCTTCGGGCTGATGGAGGCGCTGGCGGGGCAAACACACTCACTGATCGTCACGCTGATCTTCATCGCTGCGACCGGCGCCATGATGAGCACCTTCTCGGCCTCGGCCAATACGACGGTGCAGCTCTCCGCGCCGCCTGAGATGCGAGGCCGCGTGATGAGCGTCTACACGACGATCTTCATCGGCAGCACGCCGATTGGGAACCTGGCGACTAGCGAGATCGCGGCGGCGCTGGGCGTGCCGATCAGCTTCCTCTTTACCGGGCTGCCGTGCGTGGTGGTGGCGGGCGTCGCGGCCTGGCTGTGGCGGCGCGAGCAGCCATCGGCGCGCACGCAGGCGGCGCAGGTGGTGGACAGCGCGGAGGTAGCCCTCAGCGCCACCGCCGAGACGCGGCTGAGCATGGGGGCGCCGCCGGAGACGGTTCCCAGCGCCAGCGGCATCCGCCATGCGCCCTCGTCTGTGGTCCGCGATAAGCTGTAGGGGATGGCGCCTCACCGCAACCTCTCTCCCACGGGGAGAGGGGCTTGAGGATTGCGCAGATCGAGCGAAGGAGTCGTGCGTGGTGGACGCATTGAAGTGGGCGAACCTGGCGCTGGCCTTCCTGCTGGAACTGGCCATGCTCGTAGCGCTGGGCTACTGGGGCTTCCATACCGGAGCAGGCTGGCTGGCGAAGGTACTGCTGGGCATCGGCGTTCCGCTGGGCGTGGCTGTGCTGTGGGGGCTGTTCATGGCGCCACAGGCGACCTTTCCGGTGGCGCGCCCGCTCTACTGGGCGCTCTTCGCGGTGTTCTTCGGCGCGGCGGCGCTGGCGCTGGCCTTCGCAGGGCAGCGCACGTTGGGCGTCATCTTCGCGGTGGTCGTCATCCTCAATGTCGCGCTGGTCAATGCGCTAAGGTAGGGTCGTATCTGGCGGCGCCATCGGGCGTGACATCCCACTAGCCGCTGTGCTTCTGACTGGAATCCCGCTACCGATAACCTACTTCGGTCGCAGGCAGACCCGGATCCTGCACCTCGACCGTATAGCGCCAGCAATCCGGTTGCGTTCCATCGATGTCCGTCACCCCATAGATGTGGGCCAATTGGACGCTGGAGAGCACCTGACCGGCATATTGCCGCCGTCCCTTCACATCGGCCGCCAGCGCCACAATCCCCCGCGCCACGTAGGTGGGTGTCTCCGAGATGCAGAAGTGCGGCTCGCGCGCGAGCGCATCGCGCCAGGTCTGCTCCGTGACGCCAAAATCCTCCAACATCTGCTCCGAGCGCATCCAGCCGGGGGTGATGGCCACCGCAGTGCAGGACTCGTCTTCGAGTTCAGCCGCCAAAGCCAGGGCAATCCGTTCGGCGTTCGCTTTGACCAGATCGTAGTAGAAGCCGACATTGCGGCGAAAGGCCCTATTGTACTCAGAAGTGCCGTCGGTCATCTCGACCACAAGCCCATCGCCCGTGCGGAGCATGAGCGGGAGCGCTTTGGCGCTCGTGATGAGATGCGTATGCACGCCCATGCGCAGCATGTAAAGGCCGCCTACAAGATCATGCTCCCACAGCTTCTTGTCCCACTGCGTATACTTGTGTCCGCCGAAAATGTCGTTGACGAGGACATCTAACCGACCTCGCTCCGCCTCGATGCGGGCTACGAGGTTTTCCACCGCATCCATATTCAGGTGATCAACACGGAGAGCGCTGCCTTCTCCGCCGGTCGCGAGCATCAACTCGCCGGTTTCCTCGATAGTCTCAGGTCGATCCATATCTGACGAGCCTGTCTCGCGGCTACTGCGCCCTGTGGCATACACAAAGGCGCCGGCTCTACACAGCTCAACGGCAATCGCGCGTCCTGCTCCGCGGGTGGCTCCGGCCACCAGAGCGACCTTCCCCTGAAGTGGTCGTTGTACAACCTGCTCTTCCACGTTCTGCTCCTGTGTTGACGTATGGAGGCCAACTCTCTCTCCAACCTGCCTGCCATGCGGGGCGCCGAACCAGGCCTCGGTATCCGCTACTTCCAGTATGCGGCGCGAAAGGCGACACCAACTGTCCTGTTTGCTGCGCCAGAATGAGAATGATGGTGAGCGAACCAAAACGAGGCAGATGCTATACTGCCAGAACTGTATGATCTGGCGTGAGGCAACCGGGAGGGAGCGACGCGATGCGCGACGATCAGACGCAGGGGTCGCTCTTCGGCGATGATGACGCGCCCGCCCAGCGGCGACCCGCGCAGAGCGGGAGCGCGACCAGTCAGGCGCATGTTCCTGAGAATGCGCTGACGGGCGATGGCACGCCCGCGCACGCCCAGCCGCTCGCCCAGCGTATGCGCCCGCGCACGCTGGATGAGGTGGTCGGCCAGCAGCATCTGCTGGCGCCTGGGCGGGCGCTGCGCCGCAGCATCGAGAGCGATCATGCGCCATCGATGGTGCTGTGGGGGCCACCGGGAAGCGGTAAGACGACCATTGCCAGCGTCATCGCGCAGACGACTGAGGCGCGCTTCGTGCCGCTTAGCGCCGTCACAGCGGGCGTGGCTGATCTGCGCCGCGTCGTGGAGGACGCCGGCAAGCTGCTGCGCGCCTCGGGCCGCCGCACCATCCTCTTCATCGATGAGATTCACCGCTTCTCCAAATCGCAGCAGGATGCCATTCTGCCGCATGTGGAGCGCGGCACAGTCACGATGATCGGCGCCACGACTGAGAATCCGTCGTTCGAGGTCAATGCCGCGCTGCTCTCGCGCTCGCGCGTCTACACGCTGCATGCCCTCAGCGATGAGGATATCATCGGGTTGCTGCGGCGGGCGCTGGCCGATGAGGAACACGGGCTGGGCGCCGAGCGCCTGACCATCACGGATGACGCGCTGGCGTACATGGCGAATATGGCGAATGGGGACGCGCGCTCCGCGCTGAACCTGCTGGAGCTGGGCGCCAGTGTCAGTCTCGCCCAGCCCGATGGCTCGCGCCTGCTCAACCTACTCACCGTGGAAGACGCTGCCCAACATCGCGCGCTGCTGTATGATAAGGGCGGCGAGGAACACTACAATCTCATCTCGGCGCTGCACAAATCGCTGCGCGGCTCTGATCCCGATGCGGCGGTGTACTGGCTGGCGCGCATGCTGGAGGCGGGCGAAGACCCGCTCTATGTGGCGCGGCGGCTGGTACGCTTTGCCACGGAGGATGTCGGGCTGGCCGACCCGCACGCGCTGCCGCTCTGCATGGCGGCGCAGCAGGCGGTGCATTTCATCGGGGCGGGTGAAGGCGCGCTGGCGCTGGCTGAGGCGGTCATCTATCTGGCGACTGCGCCCAAGAGCAACGCGGTCTATCGGGCCTATGGCGCCGCCTCTGAGGATGTGCAGGCGACGCGCAATGACCCCGTCCCGCTGACGCTGCGCAATGCGCCCACACGCCTGATGAGCGAGTTGGACTACGGCAAGGACTACATCTACGCGCACGATCGCTACCAGGGCAAGCCTGACCCCGTTGATCCGATGCGCCCGCCGCCAGAGCGCCTGCAAGACTATCTCCCCGAGCGGCTGGCGAACCGCGCCTACTACCATCCCGGCGAGCAGGGCGCCGAGGCGGCGCTGGCAGCGTGGCTGCGGCGCAGGCGACAAGCCAGGCCGCAAGAGTAGCTGGAACCTCACCCCCCAACCCCTCTCCCGCGAGGAGAGGGGCTTTTCGACTGCGCTTTGGCGATGTGGGAACCGCCGGGCGGGCGCTGTCGTCAGGATAACGAGCGCGCTCGCGGCAAGTAGAGATGGGAATGAGGTTCCCCACGCAGTAATTGAACAGGAGCATCGACCATGCGCATTCGTTCGCGACTCCATCCGCGCTGGCGGCCTACTCTCCTTACGTTGGGCCTGACGCTGTGCCTGGGCGTCTTTCAGGTGATGCAGGCGGCGCCGGCGCTGGCCTGCGGCGGGCTGGTGGCGGCTGATGGCGATGTGCGGCTGGGCCGCGCCGCCACGCTGATCGCCTGGCACGATGGCATCGAGCGCTACATGACCAGCTTTACCTACGAAGGCAATGTGAAGAATCTCGGCTGGATCGTTCCCCTGCCAGCCGTGCCACTGAAGATCGAGCCGGGTGGCCGTTGGACGCTGCAACGCCTGGCGCGCGAGACGCAGCCCCAACTGCTACTTGGCGAGGCCGATCAGGCGTTTGGCGCAGCGGCGCCCTCAGCGGCGCAGGTGCTGCAGCAGGTGACCATCGAGGCGCTCAACATCACGGTGCTGCGTGGCAGCGGCCAGGCCGTACTCGACTGGTGCGCGCAGAATGGCTTCTCGGTGGCAGGCGACACCCGCGACCATCTGCTGAAGTATGCGCAGGGCAGCCCGATCTTCATGGCGGCGAAGTACGACACGACCGCCGCTCAGGCGCGGCATCAGCAGTCGGGCGATGGCGCGCCGGTGCTCATCACCATGCGCACGCCGCATCCGTGGGTTCCGCTGGAAGTGCTGGCGCTCGATGGCCAGATCGTTCACGCCGATCTCTACTTCCTGACGGATGACCCGCTCAACACGAGCGCGCTGGCTGCCGCCGCTGGCCAGTCCGCTGTCGGCTCCGAAGTGGGCGGCGCGCAGGGGTTTAAGGTCGCGTTCCAGGAGCGCATGAACCCCAGCCTCTATCACGATCTTTCTACCGATCGCAATATGAGTTGGGTGCGCTCCGATGGCTGGCTTACGTATGTCGCGCTGGATGCGCCTGCCGAGACAGTGACGTATGACCTGAGCGTCACGCCAGATGGCGTCATGTCGCTGACCCACTTCGGCGTCGCGCCCAATGGCAGGGCGCAGACTGCCAGCGCGTTGCCAGGCTGGCTACCTCGCCTGCCCATCGGCGCGCCCGAGGGCCTGCTGTTGTTGCTGCTCGCGGCGGCGCTGGGCGGCGCCGGATACCTGCTCGTCAAGCGAGGTCGGCGCGTCAGCGCACTCTGACCCACCAGAGACGACGACGCCGCAGATGCGCTTGTTATGCGTCTGTGGCGTCGTTCGGCTATTGGCGCGGCGGCGCCAGGCGCTCGCGCCGCGCGTCAGCCCTGGCTGGCTGTGGAGTGCGCCTCGCTCACACGCAGGCGGTGGCTCAGCACGGTGAGCAGCTTGATGGCGATGTCTGGAGCCTCGCGCAGGGACGCACGGAAGTCCCATACGGGAATGACGATAGCCTTGCTAGGCTCTTTCGCCACCACGGTCGCCGTGCGGGGCATGTCATCGAGCAGCGAGAGCTCGCCGAGTGCGGCGCCGCGACCGTAGTCACTCAGTTCAGTGGTGACGCCCGCCGCGTTCGTCTGACTCACATGTACAGTTCCCGACGTGACGATGAATAGCCCAACTCCTGTCTCGCCCTGGCGCATGAGCGTGGCGCCAGCGGGATATTCGCGCTCGCGCGCATTTGCGGCGAGAACCTGGAGTTCTCGACGGGTGAGTCCCTGGAACAATGGCACTTGAGCCAGAGCGTCTTCGAACAAGGGATCAGCTCCTTTTTTCACTGGAAGCGGCTACTGTCACACAGGATAGCTGCCAGAGGTCACGCTGGTCAACTGGTTGGCGCCCGGACTGCGCCGTGCGAACGCGCCACTCTCGATGGAGTGTACCCCAAAATGGGAGCAGACGGTGGAACCCGGTCTGCTCCCATTGAGAAACTGCGACGGTCAGTGCTTGCTACTCGTCGCGACCATAGCCGCGCGACGGATCGCCGTCCTGGTTGGCCCAGTCTGGCAGGCGATTGCGGGTGGGCGCGCCGTTGCCATTGCCGCCCTGGCGCGGGCCAGAGACTGGCCCGCGGATGCCGCGTGTGCGCGCCACTGGTGGCGCGGACATATCGGGCCGCCCGTAGCCGCCATCAGCGGAATAGTCGGGTAGTGGCGGCATGGGCATGCTCATCTCGCCGCCCTGGTCACCGCCGAATGAGCGCCGACCGCCGAAGGGGCCGCCGTCCATCGGGCCGCTGACCGGATTCATCATGCCATAGTTGTCCATGGGGTTCATGGGGTTCATAGGGTTGTTCGGCGGGCCGAGCGGCGGAAGCTGATCTGAGCCGCGCATTGGCCCCATGCCACCCATGCCGTACGCTGGCCCCATCTGGCCGCGCTGGCCGAAGCCGCCCGAGCCCATGCCGTTTGCCGGCCCCATGCGGCCGAGTGAACCAGATGACGGCGCGCCATTGGGGCGGCCATACATGCCACCCATGCCGCCCATGCCACCCGTGCCACCCATCGCGCCGCTCATATCGCTGGCAGTGCCGGGCATGCGTCCCATATACTGTCCACCGCCCATGCCCATGCGCTGGTCGCTGCGCGGCGCCCCAGCCATCATCTGCGACGACATACCGCGTTGGCTCATGCCCATCTGGCCCATCTGGCCCATCTGCCCCATCGAATTGTAGGCGGACATCTGCCCCATCGACGGCTGCGAGAGGATTTGTCCAACGGACATCCCTCCAGCCATCGCAGGCTCCATCTCGGCCATCGGCTGCTCTTGCCCCACCGGGCGGATGCGCTGCACGCCCACGATGCGCTGCAAGTCTACGATCACCTCGTCGAGCCGCTGCGCGCTGTCGGTGGCGTCTGCGGAGCTGGTGGCGACCTGCTCCGCGATCTCGATGACCGCCTGCATGGCGCTGGTCATGCGGTCGTACTGCTGCGCTTCCTGGCGACTGGCCGCGCTGATGTCGCGGACGGAGCGGGTGATGTACGCCAGGATCGAGTCGATCTGCATGGGTGAGATTTCAGCGCGCTTCTGGATGACCTGATTACCCATCTGCGCCAGTTGGTCGGTGCGATGTGAGATGTCGCGGGTGGTCTCGGCGAAGTTCTGCAACGCTTTGTTGATGGAGTTCACCGCCCACACCTGCTGTTGCGAGCCGCCGGCCTGTTGCGCGGCGATGGCGCCGATGCGCTCAGACGCGGTGATGACCTGTCGCGCGACGTTCTGTAGCGTGGTGATGATCGTAGCGCCGAAGAGCAAGGCGAAGATGACGCCCGCGATCATGATGATGAGGCCGAGCAGCAGGAGCTGGATGGAGGTCGAGCGCTGGAACTGTGTAACGGTGTCCAGTGGCACACCGACCGCCAGCACGCCGATCATGCGCTGCTGTGGGTTGAGCAGTGGGTAGTAGTCGGTGTAATACTGCTTCCCAGAGAGCGTGACCACGCCCAGCCACTCCTGCGGATTGGCGCTGGCGAGCGCCATATTTTGTAGTGGCGCCTGTTCGAGATGGGAGCCAACCAACCGTGTCTGGACGCCAGTGGAGTTGGTTGAGCTTGATTTCAATGTTGTCGAGATGCGCGTGCAGGCGCCAGTCGGGCCGACGGCGTTGGCGCACTGGTAGACACTGATGAAGCCGCCGAGCAACTGCTGCACCTGATCGACGTAGTCCTGGTCGTTGTTCAGCGCAAATCTGCCGTAGTCGGCCTGGGGAGCGTTATACGCGCTGAGGTCTTTGCCGGTGGTGGGTGAGTCAGCGACGAGCTTATTATCGGACGAGATGGAGATGTACTGGCCATACTGCGTCTGCAAGACGAGCAAGGCAATCTTCATGTCCTGTTGCTCTTGCGTGTGCGTCTGTTGCAGCGCGTACTGCTGGATCGCGTTGTTCGCAATGAACAGGGTGGCGCCGGTACTCAGCAGCGCGCCAAGCAGCAACGTGAGGGTGAGTTGCGCTCGAATACCCAGACGCAACCGTCTTTGACCCATGATGACTCGTCCTCCTCCGCTCGTCTGGGCTCAGCCGAACCGGACGATCAGGATGCTCACACCAAAACTGCGGCTCGCCGCGTCAATGCGGCGGCCTTGCCCGCGACGAGGCGCACGGCAGGGATGAACAGCTTTTCACGCGCAGGGGACTGTGCAACCATGCGCGTTAGTCTCTCTATTGTAACGTATGAGCAACGTCACGTCTCATTAGAGCAGCACTAGTCCTAGAATGCGCAAGTGGTTGAGTACCGAATAGAGTTCGGTATCACTGCGGCGGGTCAACTTGACGAGGTCGGAGATGGTGCGCTGGCCATCCACGAGCAGCAGCACCATGCGCTCGCGGCGGTCGAGCGGAAGCTGATCGACCTGCTCTGAGAGTGAGGTTCTGCGCGGTCGGGAGTTCAACTGATCTGGTCGCAGAGAATACGGCGGTGTGGCCGTAGTGGTGGATCTGTATCCGATCGAGCCTGCCGGGTTGTGATACGGATCTGGCGCTCCCTGGTAGCCGTAGGAGGGATACCCACCAGATGGGTCGGGGTCAAAGAACCCCGGCGAGGAGACATCGCCCGACGAGCTAAAATCGGGCAGCGGTGAGAGCGGGCCAAGTGAACTGGTGGAGGGATAGCCATACGATGGCCACGACGAGCCAGGCATCGGAGGCGGGCTGCTCGGCGCGTAGGAGGGCGACTGCTGCTGGGGCAGCGAGGGATATCCCTGCTGCTCGGCGTCCCCTGCCATCTCGTCGAACAAATACATGCACTCGCCCCAGTTCGAGAGCGCCGAGAGGGCTGTGCCACCTGTCAGAGAGCCGAGCAGAGCTGAGACTGGTTCACCAGCGATGAAGCGAATCTGCCCCATCTCGCGCTGAGGCCCCTGGCCACGTGTCGCGCGCAATATGCCAGTCTGCTTCGAGAGCGTCACCATTTGGACGACATTACTCAGACGGGTAGTCGGGGTGAATCGAGAAGCCATCGGCACACTCCCTGCGCGACCCAGCGTGTCGCGCCCGTAGACCTCGCTCGCGAGCGCCCGGAGTGTGCTGTCTGCTGTGACAGAGCCACATAATCGCGCTCGTAGACGATCCTGATTCGGTCAGTAGAGTGGGACAACGCTCCAGCGCCATCCCGCGCACTATTCCTGTGTGGTGTCGCTGCGATCACAACATGGGCCGCAGAGGCCCGGGCTGCGCACGTGCGAGCTTCAAGTTGTCAGGACTCCATTGCCCCGCGCCCACCACTACCAGCACGTTGGGAACGTACAGTCTGGGACTACCGCGAGGGGCAATCCATGGAGCCTAGGGTATCATATGTGTCAAGCGCGCCCCGTTGTGCGAACAGACGCCACGCTGAGCTAGTTGCTGAGCTAGTTGCTGGGCGCACTGACGGGCGCCGTCTGCGTCTTCGCGTCTTCCTGCTCGAGCTGTGCGAGTCGCTCGCGCAGTTGGTCGGCGAGCTGCTTGTATTCGATTGCTCGCTGCTCATCCCACTTCGGCATGATCGCCTCGCGGGCGCCATTGGTGACGGCGCGGTCGATCAGTCCGGCATAGAATTCGTAAGCCTGAATCTGGAGCCGAAGCAACTCCTTTTCGTCCTCAGGCTGCTGTTGTACCATCATATCCTCCACTCAGCTAGGCCCAGGCGCCACAGCCGGGTAGAGCGCCGCGCGCGCAGATGCCTCCACAAGACCGAACGCATGATTGAGGTCAGCGTAGCACAGCGCTGCGCATGGGTCAAGGGAAGATACACGCAGGCGCCCATCCACACGGGTGCGCGGTTCGGCTAGCGTGTGAGGAAGCTGTCGTCTGCGTCCGGCGGCTCGTCATGCCGGGATGGCTGTGGTGTGGAGGGCGCGCCCGCGCTGCCGAACGCCTCTGGGCCGATCAATTGTGAAATGCGTAGCGAGCCAGGAGCCGCCTCAGGCGGCGCCAGAGGCAGCGGCTGCGAGGGGCTGCTCCCCAGCCCTTGCGCCAGGCGCGATTCCGGGTCGAGCGGACGTGTGGAGAGCGGCGGGCGACGTGGGACGCTGGCTGACGCCGGGCGCGCGAACGCCGAGGGATCGCCCACGTCGCCCAGTTCGCCGGAGCCGCTGGCCGGGCCGGCGAGCTGCTGTATCTGCTCGGCCTCGCTCTCCAGCGAATCGACCGCCGAGATGACCCGATCGAGGTTGAGGCCCGTATGCCGCACATGCTTGCCGAGGACGCCGATGTCGTGGACGAAGCCCGCGACCGAGCGCGCCTCCTCGTTGGTCTGCTGCTGGAGCATGCTGAGGAGCAACCAGGCGTCAGCCAGCCCGGCGGGCAATGCGCCCGGCGCGGCGAGCGCGGCGCCCTCGTTGGCGGCGCTGCCGGCGTTGAGCGCCTCGATGGCGGGCAGCGGAGTGGTCATCGGCGGAATCCCACTGGAGTCACCATTGATCGGTTCGAGGATGGGGAACTCATTGGTGTAGCGCTTCATGATGCCCAGGTCGTGACCCAGCCCAATCAGATCGCCGGTGGTATCGACCGAGCCGTCCGTCCGGGCATCCTGGGTCAGCTCGGGCGGCAACGCCAGCGCCAGCGCGCGACGCGCCTGCGCCAGCAGATCCATCTGCCGCGTCGCCGTGTCATTCAGCCCCGCCACCAGCGAGACGAGCTGCCCGACGATCTGCTGCGCCTGCGCTGATTCGTTGGCGGTGTTCGCCAGCCCTGTGCGGCTATGCCTGAGCAGACCGGCGAGATCCGCCGCGATTTCCTGGAGGCGGGCGAGCCGACGGGCGTTCAGGGTGTGCGCCTGGCTCAGCGCCGCGCGAACGGAGTACAGCGCGCTATCGGTGGGCGACTCGAACGACGACGCTGGGGCGTTACCGCTGGCCAGATGACCCGCCATTTCGGCCATTACCACGGCCTGCTGCTCCATGTTCTGAACACGGCGCTCCAGATCGTTGGTGGAGCGCAACTGCTGGACGAGCAGGTTCAGGCTGGCCGCCAGCGGCGCCAGATCACCTTCGACGACATCGATGCGGGTGTCATATTCATGCGCCAGCGCGCTGGAAACGGCCAACTGGATGGAGGCGACATCCTGGGTGAGCTGGCGGCGCTGCTCGTTCATTTGGCGCTCGGCGGCGGAGAGCCGCGCCTGCGCGAATCGCAGGTCGTCATCGGCCTGGGCGTTCTTGACGGTCTCATAGATGAACTGCGCCAGACGCCAGGCCAGATAGCCGATGAAGGTGTCGAGGCCCAGCGAATAGACCATCACGAGGTATGCCTCGCTGAGCTGGTTGGCGGTAACGCTGCTGAGGGCCAGCGCCAGCAAGATCGCGCTGGCGATGACCACCGCCGTAGCGGAGGTGATATAGAGCGTCAGTTCGGGCGCCAGGAACAGCCCTGACTCCAGCACGATCGGCAGGAAGAGCAACGCAGATTGCGCGGTGTGGGTGGCATCGTGCGTCAGCAGCGCGGCCACGAAGACCTGCGCCGCTGTGGCAAGCGCGCCGCCGCCGATGAGCATGTAGACCGCGACGCGCACCTCATGGCGCAGACGATTGAAGATGAAGGCGGCGAGATAGAAGACCAGCGCGACCCCCAACGTCAGCAGAATCGGCAGATTGGGCGAGGGGAAGAGATATCCGGGGACGACCATCAGCGTGATGAGCGCCTGCGCCAGCACGACAGTGTTGACCAGCCAGGCGCGCTGCCCATCGCGCGCGCGCCTGCCACGAATGCGATCCTCGATCAGCCCGGAGAGCTGGAGCCGATTAGGCTGCGAGAGCGCGCCGGGCTGCGGCTGCGAGAGCGGGCCACTGGTCATGCCACGCGCCAGTGGCCCGCTGGTGGCTCCGCGCGCCAGCGGGCCACTATTGGCTCCGCGCGCCAGCGGGCCACTATTGGCGCCGCTGCGTGGGAGCGGCCCGCTATTGGCGCCGCTGCGTGGGAGCGGGCCACTGTTGAGCGCGCGAGTGACGCGGCCAGCGCTGGGCTGCTGGCGCGCCCCAGATGACGAGGAAATGGGGCGAGAAGTGGTCGCCCGTCGTGGATCAGGCGGATTCTGCATAGTCGTTTTCGTCGCGCGTGACACACGTGTGTGCTGGGCGCTCCGACCGGAGCGCGACGTGAGACGCGCGCCTCCTTCCAGGTGAACGATATGAGTGCGGTCGCTGGTGGGTCGCGCGAAGTCTCTGCGTCCCTGACCGACGTGTGCAGAGCGACCTGCGTAGTATCGTAGCTAACGGGGAACATCAGAATGCGTGCCGGGCATCCTGGGAAAAAGGGATAGGGCTATTGTAGGCGAGGCTGCGGCGAGTGGCAAGGCCAGGCGAGCGATGGAAGCGTCGCATAGCCCAGAAATCATCGCTTGACCGCCCAGAATCTCCCAGCGCGCCCAGGCCGGATAGTACTAGCCGCACGGCGTGGCGCCAGCGCAAGGCGCGACTACCGCTGGCTTGCGCCCCGGCGCGCGCATCGCGTACACTGAGGCTGCTACACGCTGGCCGGCGTGGCGGAACGGTATACGCGGCAGTCTCAAAAACTGCTCCCCGTATGGGGTTAAGGGTTCGAATCCCTTCGCCGGCACCCAGATTCAGCGCAGGGTTCGACTCCCTTCGCCGACGAGTGAACGCTTCATCCTCTGTGTTGACTGGCGATCATGAGTCCTCCGCAGCCGAGAATCAGCCCAACCGCGATGCCGACGCCCATCCCCATCAGAAAACGACCTGTGTCCGAGCGATCCGCGCCGAGCGCCAGCGCGGTCAGCGTCGCCACCAGCAGCGCAGCGGATACGACGGCGCCCAGCGCGCAGAGTCGTCCATGGCGAGCGCCGCGCCGCCACGCCCGCGCAAGCCCAGGTGCAAGCCCCAGCAGCGCCAGCCCGGAGACGCCAGTGATAGTGAGTTGCGCGGCATTCATCCCATTCATTCCTCTCGCGAGCCTGTGGGCGCTCGCGCGACGCTAGGAGTAGGCTCGTGTTGCGATGCGATTGCTCCGTGTGTTGGGCGCCGAATGGAGTGGATCAATCGTAGAGACGTGTGCGGCCATCATGTCAATCGAGACGGCAGGGTAGTTCAATTTCATCAAGTCATGGTAGTGATCTGCGCCGTAGCGCCGCTGCGACCAGCGCCAGCGCGATGGCCACCGCGCCGATGCCCAGCCCTGGAACGAAGCCATGATAGAACAGCGGCGGCTGGATGATCGGATCGAGTATGAGGGCGCCCGCAATCAGCGCGCAGCCCACGCCATAGCTTCCCATCGCCATTTGACGATCTGGCAGTCGGAGTATCCAGGCGGCGATCATGGCGGGCGCAGTGAGCGCTCCACCGAGGAGCGCTAGCAACGTGAACTGCGTGTGCGCGGACACCGACGACCTCCCTTCGCGCGCCCTGTGGCGAGCGACGAGTGAGTGATCATGGACGAGGTAACAGGCGCGCTGCCAATCACCTGCGGTATACACTATTCTGGCCCCTGGCGGGAAAGGTTCTGAATCGATGACTGTCTTGCGCGCTCCTGTGGCGTGGGGAAGTCGCATACTGGCGACGTGGAATCGAGTCCGGGCGCGGCCCGCCGCGCTCCACGGCGCGCTGCTGGCTGCCTTGCTGCTGATCTTTCTGTTTGCGACAGCTCAGACGCAGGCATATGCGGGCGCTGTGCGCCGCGACGCCTTCACCTTGCGCGGAGCAATTCCCACGCCCGTGCTGCGCTACACGCCACGTGCCAGCGCGCAGACGCCTGTGGTGGCCGTTCTGGCGCATGGTTATGCGGCGAGCAAAGAGATCATGTCGTCGTTTGCCACCGATCTCGCGAAGCAGGGCGTCACGGTCTACACCTTCGACTTTCCGGGGCATGGCGCCTCGCCCACCGTGTACGGCGGCCCAAACCATAGCGGCGTGGTCGATCAACTGGTGAGCGCGTTGAGCGAGGTGGTGGACTATGCCATGGCGCACGCGCCGCCGCATGCCAAACTCGTGTTGCTGGGCTACTCACTTGGCACGATCGCGGTGGGCGAGTACGCGCTGCGCCATCCGACGATGGCCAGCCTGCAAGCGACCGTGCTGGTGGCGGGCATCTTGAAGGATAAGCCCAGCCTGAAGACGCCGCGTAATTTGCTGGTGCTTTCGGGCCAGTTCGACTTGCCTGGCATCAACGACATTGCGCGCGAATCTATAGCCTCCGCATGCGGCGCTACGGCCACTGCGATCCGTGGAGCTGTGTATACCTGTCAGACGCACACCACAGACCAGCGTAAGCGCGTCATTTTGCCTGGGCTGGACCACATCTCGATCGTGACAGCGGCTTCGACGCATGATACCGTCATTCAATGGCTGGGCGCGACGGTCGATCGGCGCATCGGCAGCGCCCCTGTCAACGCCGATGTGCGGCTGCACTGGATGCTGGCGGGGTTCATCGCGGCTCTGCTGGCCGTTGGGCCGCTCATCCAGTTGCTGGCGCTGGCGATGCGCCTGCGACCGGCGCAGCATCGTACGCCGCTGGCTGCCACTCAAGTGGGCGACTCGCCAACCGTGGCGCCTGCGCTGCTGGGTTTCGGCGCGCTGGCGGGCGCGCTGGTGGTGGCGCTGCTGGGGCTGCGCGCGTATCTACCGTCCAGCTTTTGGGCCGCCGATCCGTTTCCCTTCACCTTCCTGCGGCAACAGGTTTCGGCGGATGTCGCCATCTTCTTTGTGCTGGCGGGCGCGCTGCTTGGCGCTGCGCTCTGGTGGACGCCACGACTGCGCGCCGCGGTGATACTGCCCTCATGGCGCGAGGCGCTGACGCAGGGGCTGATCGCGCTGGCGGTGACCGTCTTTCTGATGCTGACGGTCGGTGCGCTCTCCACCTACGCCTGGGAGAGCCTGGCGCTCGATCCGCAGCGGCTCTGGCGCGGCGTCACCTATGTGATCCTTCTGTGGCCGTTCTTCTTCGCTCTACGCTCGCTGCTGCGTGCGATGGCGCCGCGGTTCAGGCTCCCTGCGCTGGCTGACCTGGGCGCCAGCCTACTCATCCTGCTGGCGCTGCTGGGCGCCATCCTGATGAATTTCGGGCGGCTCTCGTACCTGGGCATTCTGCTCCCGGTCTTTGCGATCATCGTGCTGCTTCTTGTCGGCGCTTCGGCGTGGTTGCGCCGGACGGTGGCGCATCCGGTGGCGCTGATGGCGACGCTGGAGGCGCTGCTGCTGGCCTGGATACTCGCGGCGACGTTGCCGCTGGTGGCCTGAGCGTCACAGGCCCCCGCCGTTGGCGCTACCTGTTGTGATGGATTCGTGAGCGCGCCTTTGCTCGCTGTGACGAGACGGAGATGTGCCCGCCTGATACTGCGGAGGTAACAGCCCAGACGTGAATGTGATGCGTGGCGATGTGGCAGGTCAGGTATCTTGCACGGCTGGCGGGAGGCGTTATGTGCGCCTCAACCCTCGCGGCGCGCTCGGCGCCCGCGATCCGCAGCGCACGTCATGTCCGGCGACATGAGCTTGACTGGCTGCGCACTGCGGCGGTATTCGGGCTGATCCCGTTTCACACGGCGATCATCTTCACGTCCGGATCATATGACTACATCAAAAACGCACAGCCCAGCGCGCTCATGGATGCATTGACGGCGTTCGTCTCGCTCTGGGGCATCCCCGTGCTGTTTCTGGTGGCGGGCGGCGCCGCACGCTACGCGCTGGCCGTGCGGGGCCCAGCGCGGTATCTCAATGAGCGGGTGATGCGCCTGCTGATCCCCTTCACCTTTGGGATGTTGCTGATCGTGCCATTACAAATCTACATCGGGCGACTCTCAGCTTCGGCGCCTCCGCCATCGCTGCCTGGTTTCTACCTGGCCTTCCTGCTGACGCTGCTTGGTGTGTTCGCAGGACATTTTCCGCCTGGCCCGGAGTGGATTGGCCATTTGTGGTTCATCCCGCCATTGATGGTGTTCTCGGCGCTCGCGGTTCCCTTCGCTCGACTGCTGCGCACGGTGCGTGGTCAGCGTACGCTGGGCTGGCTGGCAGGCGCGCCTCGCGGTGTGGTCGCGCTGGCCGTCTTGGGCGCGCCTCTGGCGGCGGTTCAACTCGTCACACAACTTGGCGATGCGCTGTTTCCCAGCGTCACTACGCCCTTCGGCGCCAATGCCATAGGCATCGTCGCCTATCTGATCTTCTTCCTCGCAGGCTATGTTATCTATCTCGATGAAGGATTGCTGGCCTCCGTGCGGCGCTATGCCTGGCCAGCGCTGGCGCTTGGGACGATCTCGTGGCTGGTGATCGCCTTCGTTGCGCCGGGCCGGTGGCCGTCGGGCGCGCCCGTGCTGGCGTCGGCGCTGGCGGTGGCGCGCGGCTACTGCGCGTGGTGGTGGGTGATGGGCATCCTGGGGCTGGCGGTGCGCTTTCTGCAATTCACCACCCCAGCAGTCGAGTACTTGTCGCGCGCGGCCTATCCGGTCTACATCATCCATATGCCCATTCTCTCCTACATCGGGTTGTGGGTCGTGCGGCTGGACATGAATGTCTGGCTGAAGTTCGGGCTGATCACCGTGCTCGCCGTGGCGGCATCGCTGGCAGTGTATGATCTGCTCATCAGGCGCATCGGCGCCCTGCGGCTGCTCTTCGGGCTGCGAGCGAATACGAGCGCGGGTGTTCGCAACGCCATATAGCGGGCAACTATTTGTCATGGCGCTGGCGAGCCGTTTGTCACTCACGCACGCAGCACTGAGAGCGTGTCTGGCAATGGCTAAATGTGGCGAGATGTCTTACCCAAGCAACACTCACGCGCCACGCGCCAGCGAGACGTTCTTCTGCGGTCGGAGCCGTACCGGACCCTTTGCTGTAGACCGCGACGACAAGCGCCTCGAGCGCCGCCCGTAGCGATCTTTCTGGCGCTTCGCAGCGCTCCTCGGTCGTGTTCATGCCCTCACGTCTAGCTGATGCCAGCTAGGAGGAAAAGACCCCGCAGGAGCGCAACCGCGAGGTTGCTTCACCGGTACCCCACTGCTATACTGCGGCCATAGTGTCGTCTGCGGTGAAAGGCGCAAGCAGTTGTGATGACTACTTCATCGTCTGCCTCTGGGAGAGCGACCGGAAGCGTCGCATCCACGAACGATCTCTTCACCATTGGAGCGATGGCCATCGTCGCGTACCTGATCTCCGCCTTCACCCATGAGGCCCTGGGGCATGGTCTGGCCTCGCTGATCGTCAACGCCCCCATCAAGCATGTCACCAGCCTGGATCTCGTCTCAGATCTGTCGCATCTCACGCCGTGGGGCGCCCGTTTCGTCGATGCAGCCGGGTGCGCCGCCCAATTCATCGTAGCCGGGGTAGTGTATGTCACCTATCGTCACACCCCATCAGCGAGTGGAAACTGGCGCTATTTTCTCTGGCTCCTCTACCTTATCAATGTCCTCATTCCCGCTGGCTATTTGCTGGTACTCTCCTTCGCCTCGTTTGGTGACTGGAATGACTTTGTCCAGGGGCTGCGTCCCGAGCTCTTCTGGCGCGTCGTGCTGACCATCATCGGCGCGAGCATCACTCTCGCCGCGATCTTCATTGGTGCGCGTCAACTGGATGAATTCCTGGGGCAAGATGTCAACGAACGCTTTGGCCGCGCCATGCAGCTAGTGCTGACCAGCTACCTCGTTGGGAGTACGGCGAATACCTTGGCCGGCATCTTCAATCCCGACGGGGCAATTCTCGTGTTAATTTCAGCGGCAGCGGCGACTTTTGGGGGGACAATATGCCTCTTCTGGACGGGGTTTGTCGCGGGTCGCCTCCCTCCGCGCGCAGACACGCCGATACTGCCACGCGTCGTGACACGACAAGCAGGCTGGCTCATCGCTGGCGCTGTTGCCCTCGTCATCTATTTCGCAGTGTTAGGACCAGGTATTCCTCGGTAAGTGACGTCGGTGCAGGTAGCGAGCGAGATACCTCATCGGCGTAGAGCGCGCAAATCTCGAGGGTGTTTGGTAGGTCATGACACCTGCCGTCGCCGTCCAAGGCGAGCCACCAAGAGTCGAATCATCACTACTTCAATGAGCGTTTCGCTGGTTTGCACTTTCCGCTCGTAATCCTTACTCCTCGGCTTTGCAAAACACGCTCTGATAACGCGAGCATTCAACAGGAGAACTGATCACTGTGACAGTGATGACCTACGCGCTGTATCTCGAATCGGGGCCGAAGCGCAAAAAGACCATGGTTCATGCGCTCGACCTGTTGGGCTGCGTGGCCGTCGGTTCCACGACCGAGGCGGCGCTGGCGGCCACTCCGGAGGCCATCCGCGCGTATCGCGGCTTCCTGGCGCGGCATGGCGAGCGCGGGCTGCCCGGCGAGCCCGATGCGCCGTTTGAGACGCGCGTGGTGGAACACATCACCGAGGGAGCCTGGCTCGGTAATGGCTCACCCTACCTCATCTTCGGCCCCGACCTGGAGCCACTCAGCGAC
>DATBTW010000175.1:0-3451 GCA_036559055.1 Ktedonobacterales bacterium | reverse complement strand
CCGCTGCTGGGCCGCCCACGTCGCGAGGCCACCCACAATTTCGTGCGCGTGGTGGGGGCGGATCGCGCGGCGGCGGCGGCGGAGCAGAGCCTGCGCAACTACGGGCGCATGGCGATGGACTTCCTGGCGTCGCGGACGATGGCCGCCGAGCAGTTGCTGGCGCTGGCGGATCTACACGGCGAGGAGGGCTTCCGCGCGGCGATGGCGCACGGGCGCGGCGCGATCTTCGCGCTGCCGCACGCGGGCTGCTGGGATGTCGCGGCGGCCTTCGCGCAGGCGTATGGCTGCCAGCTCACCATCGTCACGGAGAGCGACTGGGGGACAGAGCTGGTAGCTGGCTCGCGCCGCGCGCATGGCGTGACACTTGCGCCGCGTAATCAATCGCTGCGTCCCCTGTTTCGCGCGCTGCGCCGCCAGGAGTGCGTGGTAATGCTGAGCGACTACGCGCCGCGTGGCGTGCAGACCGCACTGGCGCCCTTCTTTGGGGCGCAGACTCCCTTTCCGCTCGGCCCAGCGCGGCTGGCGCTCGCAACGGGCGCGCCAGTGTTGGTCATCATGTGCGCGTGCATGCCTGGTGGCCACTACCTGCTCGAAGCGCAGGAGCCGCTATATCCCGTGGGCGAGCGGGACTCCGAGGCAGCCGCCATCGCTATGACGGCGCAGATCGCCGCTGGCTTCGAGCGCATCGTGCGCGCCTATCCTGAGCAGTGGTATCCCTACCATCCTGTTTGGCCTGCCATTCCAACTGCGCAGGGGTGAAGCTCATCCGTCGGGTGGGTCGGGGCGCTGGACGAGTGGTTTCGGTGGGGCCATGGGCGGCTGCACGGGTGGATCGCCGCGATCATCGTCCGTCCTGGCACGGCGCAGGCGTCGAGTAGGGCTGGTTCGGCGGCGGAAGCGAGACGCCGACAACTCGCGTAGCTCCGCTTGCTCCTCATCGAACTGTGTCTCGGCCTGAAAGAGCGCCGACGACGCGCTGAATCGGCCATAGAAGACTTCAAGGATCGCGTAGGCGACGGCAACGACCGGCCCAGCGAAGAACGCGCCCCACACGCCGCCCTCACCCGCGCCTAGCAGCAGCGCCGCGAAGAGGATCAGCGTCGGCACGCGCATATGCTGGCCAAAGATGCGCGGCGCGATGAGATTCAGGGCGATGTGCTGCGCGGCGCCGAGCAGTAAGCCGAGGAGCGCCAGCTTGATGAGCAGCAGATGCGAGGGCGTAACCACTGCGACGAGCAGCAGCGGCGGTACGACGGCCAGAAACGCGCCGATGAATGGTAGCCAGATCAGCGCGCCGGAGACCAGCGCGACGAACCAGGCGTCGCCCAGCCCGAAGAATGCCAGGATGAGCCATGTCAGGCCGCCGTAGATGGCGCCGACGATCAACTGCGCGCGAAAGAAGCCCGCGAAGATGTCGGTGATGTAGCGCTGGAAGAGCCGCGCATCGGGCAGCCAGCGCGGCGGCAGGCGCACCACCACGGCCTCGACCAGCACATCGCCCTGCATCATCATGTAGAACGAGATGATGACGACCAGCGTGGCGTCGAACATCACCGTGCCAATCGTGCCGAGTAGCTGCGATGCGCTGCCGACAGAGACATGCGAGAGTGAGGCGACCGAGTCGTGCGCCTGTGTCACGAGCTGCGTGCTGAGCGAAGTGGCGTTTCGCTGGCTGAAGCCAATGAGCTTCAGCAGCGACACGATTTGCGCGCTGAGGCCGTTGGCGCCAGCCGTGGGTGAGAGCAGGACGCCAATGCGCGCGGCCAGTGAGGTCGTCTCAGCCGCCAGGATGGGCGCCGCCAGCGCCGCCATGCCAACACCCGCCAGCAGCAGCGCAAGGTAGATCACGGAGACGGCGACGATGCGCGGCAGGCCAAGCCGCTGCAAACGGCCGGAGAGTGGCTCCAGGATGAACATGACAATCCACGCCAGCAGGAAGATCAGGAAAACGTCGCCGACGATGGTCAGCGCGCTCCAGATGCTGTGGACGATGTAGATGTTGAGCGCGACGATGGCCAGCCCGACCAGCGCCTGGAGCGAGCGATGGCGTTCCAGCATGTCTCGCATGGCGGCCTCTTACCTCTGGCGCCTGCGATATTCCACCGACGCCCCTACCTTCCGTCGCTGCTCATTGTCACAGCTCTCCGTCGCATGCGCGGCGCCTGCCCGGAGTGAGATCCGCGCGAAGTCGTCATATCCGCCGCTGACTCCTTCGCGTGCGTGGTTCGCGGATCGCAGAGCCAGCGCTCCGCTCCGGGGAGAGATCATGGGCGACTAACGGGCGCAGGGGCGCTCACCGTCGCAGTGCGGGAGCGGAGTGCTTTGCAGCACAGGTGATCCTCTGTGACCTTGAGAGCTTGCTCGCTAGACGTTACAAACTCTCATGAATTCGAGAGGAAGATGTGGGTGGCCCCACTGGGAGTCGAACCCAGATGCTCGGTTTAGAAGCTCGTTTTCGCCCATCCACTCGCATCTGCCACCGTCCGTCAAGCCTGAATTTTTCTGGCTTTCGCGTCTATCGCTGTGTATTGGCATCCGCTGCAATGCGCATGGATTGGCGTCAGAATTGGCGCTTACTATGAGTCCTTGCCAGCCTTTTGTTGACTTTTGCCACGCTCCGCTCCGGTAACCTCTGGCATGTCGGGCACGAACACGACGTTGTCATCACGTGCGGAGGCGTTGTCAGATGGGACTGCTCCAGACCGATCAGGCCGATAAGAAAAACCGATACAGCCCGTGGCGCAAGGCAGAGGGGCGGACATCTCTGGCGCTGCCCAACACCGCGCAGGTCAATCGCCACTGCGCCAGCATTGACAACCGCATAGACACGCCGGGCTGTCCGCTGTGCCGCGCCACAGGCTTGGCCTGCTCTGATGCGCTTAGCGACCGTGTTCCTCTAATAACTGTAGCGCATGCGCAAAGGACATCATCCTAGACGGGTCTACTATCACCCTGCTACCGCATTGCGTACGCATCACATCGACTCTGCCCTACATGCAGATGCCGGGCAGAAACGTCTTTCGGCGCTTGTCAGCGCAGGAGCAGGAGAACCGGGCAGTCCTTTCCGCTTGTTCCCCACGTTAGGCCTCGCTGTCACCATCATCAGCATGGTCGTCTTCGGCTCCATCCTCAAGGCCGTCAACGCCATGGCCGTACTGGGTGAGAATATCGCGCAGCATCGTCTGGTTATAGAGCGCAGGCGTGTTTTGCCCTGCGAAATAGCCATTAGCCTCAGCATCTGACCAATACTGACGCGCCTCCTCGTAATAGGGGATCTGGAGACGGCGGACGAGTTCACCCCACTCCTCCAGGCTCTCGACGCCATCTTCACGATTGCCTGTGCGCCCACCGGGCGCGACCAGCGTCAGCAACGTCGCCAGCCCATCGTGGCCGAGAAGATGCGTCAGATGCATGCCCTGCACCCGTCCTGAGTTGGGATATTGGCAGCGGT
>DATBTW010000174.1:0-1828 GCA_036559055.1 Ktedonobacterales bacterium | reverse complement strand
GCGATGCGGATTCTGATCTCAGGCGGCGGCACGGGCGGCCATATCTATCCGGCGCTGGCGGTGGCGAGCGAGCTGCGCGACCGCTACGACGCGGAGCTGCTCTTCATCGGCGATGAGAACGGGCTGGAGACGCGCATCGTGCCGGATGCGGGTATCCCCTTCGCCGCCATCAGCGCGGGCAAGCTGCGGCGCTACCTCTCGCTAGGCGCCTTCACCGATCTGGCGCGTATCCCTGTGGGCATGCGGCAGGCGTACCAGATCGTGAAGCGCTTCCGGCCCGACGCGGCCTTCACCAGCGGCGGCTATGTCTCGGTTCCGGCGGGCATGGCGGCGCGACTGAACCATGCGCCGCTCGTCATGCACCAGCAGGATGTGCCGCCCAACCTGGCCAATCGCCTGCTGACGCCCTTCGCCACGCAGATATCCATCTCATTCGCCGCCTCGCAGCGCTACTTCCCGGCTGAGAAGACCACTCTGGCGGGCAATCCTGTGCGCGAGGAAGTGCTGAATGTGGTGTGGCGCGATCCGATGCGGGCACGGCAGGACTTCGGGCTGGCCTCGTCGCTGCCCGTCGTGCTGGTGACGGGTGGTAGCCAGGGCGCGCGGCGGATTAATCAGGTGATCGCGGCGGCGCTGCCCCGCCTGCTGAGACGCTGCCAGGTCTTGCATGTCAGCGGCGAGCTGACCTACGAGGCGACGCGTGCGCAGGCGGCGCAGGCGTTGGCGGCCACGCCAGAGCTGCGCAACCGCTACGCGCTCTTCCCCTACCTGAAGACGGAGATGCCCCAGGCGCTGGCGGCCTGCGACATCGCGCTGTGCCGCGCGGGCGCCGCTACGCTGGCGGAGCTTGCCATCATCGGGCGGCCCAGCCTGCTCGTGCCGCTGCCGCCGGGCTTCACTGGCTCGCCGCAGGCTGTCAACGCCGCCATGTTCGAGCAGGCCGGCGCCGCTGTCACCATCCGCGACCGTGACCTGACCCCCGCCCTCGCGCTCGAAGCGCTGTGGCCGATGCTAGGCGACGCCAACCGCCGCATCCAGATGTCGGTGGCGGCGCGCAAGCTGGGCCGCCCCACAGCCGCGCGCGACCTGGCCGATATGGTGGCCGGGCTGGCGTCGCGCGCCTCGGCTGCGCCCTAGTCCACGCAGGCGGACTTTGCTGCCCTGCAAGGGCCTCCCAGGCGCGATTTCAATCGCCAGCTACCTCCCGCGCTACAATACCCCATGGACGAGGGCGGCGCACGGTGAAGGCAAGAGGCGCATGAGGAGTTCGAGCTACGACGCGGTGGTGGTCGGCTCCGGGCCGAATGGGCTGGCCGCCGCCATCAGCATCGCGCTGGCGGGGCGCTCGGTCGCCGTCTTCGAGGCGCGCGAGACGGTCGGCGGCGGCATGCGCTCCGGCGAACTGACGCTGCCCGGCTTCATCCACGACATCTGCTCGACCGCGCACCCGCTGGGCGTCGCCTCGCCGTTCTTCCGCACGCTGCCGCTGGAGCGCTATGGGCTGGAGTGGGTGCAGCCGCCCGCGCCGATGGCGCACCCCCTGCCGGGCGGCGCCGCGCTACTGGAGCGCTCCATCGAGCGGACGGCGGCGGGGCTAGGCGACGACGCGACCGGCTGGCGGCTGCTGATGCGACCACTGGCCGACGACTGGGAGGCCATCGCCAGCGCGTTCCTCGGGCCGCTGCGCCCGCTGGCGCTGGCGTCGCATCCCTTCGCGCTGGGGCGCTTCGGCGCGCAGGCGGTCATGCCCGCCAGCCTGCTCGCGCGGATGTACTTCCAGACCGACGCGGCGCGCGCGCTCTTCGCCGGGATGTCCGCCCACGCCATG
>DATBTW010000173.1:0-9004 GCA_036559055.1 Ktedonobacterales bacterium | reverse complement strand
CAGCGGCGATGGGTCGGCCTGGAGGCGCGCATAGTCAGCAGGTACGCCGATGTCGATGAAGAAGCCCGGGAAGGGTTGGCCATAGAGTGCGCCCGCTGCCAGCAGGGTGGGGAACACCTCGCGCTCCAGCGAGCAGGCCTGCCCCGCTGGCGTCTGGTCGAGCGCCGCGCGGGTGAGCAGGTAGACGCCGCCGTTGATGAGACCAGCGCGTGGTGTCTGGTCTTTCTCAGCGAACTCCACGATGCGACCCGTCGCCTCATCTAGCCGCACTGCGCCGTAGCGCGCAGCGTTCTCGACGCGGGCGAGCGCCAGCGTCGTCTGCGCGCCAGCGCCCCGATGGAAACGGGCCAGCGCAGCCAGATCGACATCGAAGAACGAGTCGCCATTGAGGACGAAGAACGTGTCGTCGTGTATGAGGCTCTCGGCGAGCTTCAGCGCGCCGCCAGTGCCCAGAAAGTCCGCCTCGCGGGAGTACGACAGGTGGACGCCCCAGCGTGCGCCATCGCCGAAATATGACTGGATGAGATCGGCCTTGTAGCCCACACACAGGATGATGTCCTCGATGCCCTGCCGCTGGAGGCGCACGATGAGGTAGTCGAGAAAGGGCTTCCCGGCAATGGGCGCCATTGGTTTATTGAGGTTGTCGCCGAGCACCGAGCGGAGCCGTGTTCCTGCCCCCCCAGCCAAAATCAGCGCTTGCAACGCATTGCTCCTGGTTCACTGTAATGTTTCCCTACACAGTGGCAAACGTTCAGGACGGCGATCAGGAACTCAACTCGGCGTCTAGGCCTTCGTCCACTCCTGGAAAGCGCGGGCCACTCCGCCCACGACAGCGCTACGCTCCACCGACTGATTGCATCAACCAGTCGGCGTTACGCGGCATTTGGAGGATGGCCAGTCCGTTGTCATGTTCGCTTACTGGCCCGCTACTTACCAACGGGCAAGGACTTTCTACCCACAGGGATGCTCTCAGCGCCTTTGATGACAGATCCCTTACGTTGGCGCATGGGACAGCTATCTAGAGGTCTGACAGAAGAGCGTCGGCGTCATAGCTCCTTTGATTGGCGAGCAGGACTTCTGATTGACCGTGAGCCCGGTGATAGTGTGGAAGTCGGAGGCCGCCGGCGTGTAGCTCGCAGCATCGGTCACGAAGTAGACCGGTCCCGTGGTACTGGCAATCACTGCGAGTTCCTGGTTGGTATAGCGCGGGGTGATCACCCCAGCGAGATTGGTATCGAAGGACACGAATCTCACCTGGCTGGGGAACTCTGGCACGAGGTAGGACATCGGATTGTTGGACACGATGACGACGACGCTATGTTGCGGATCTGGAAGGGTCGGGACGGCCACACTGAACGGGGCGCTTGCCCATGGGGTATGCCCCCAGTCTGTGGGAACCATCGCAGCAGCAGCTACAGCGAAGAGCAGAAGTGTTACGCCGAGCTGGAGTGTCCTCGAGCGCACGATCCAGCCCACAAGAGCACAGATCACAATAGGAACTAGAAAATCAAGCGTGACGGCATACCGGTAGATGCTGAACACGCGTTCCCATAGCGCCCATCCCAGAATAACGATCACCGTGATGCGCAGTGCATTCCAATCCTCAGAAGAGAGCTTCTGCGCTGCCAGGCGCCATTGCTGCCTGATCCAACGTTGGGGATCGTGCGCCCAGCCAGGCAAGCCAGCGCGAGCGCTCGCCAGTAGCCCGACGACGAGCATGGCAACCCCTACTCCGACGGCAATCAGAAGCAGCACATACGCAATGGCGAACGCCAGATCCTGGAAAGGAAATTCCTGGACACGAAGTGTCGTGTTCTCAGTAAAGTAGAATGGCAGCAGCACCCACTGATGGAGGGTATGCGGGAAGAATCTGGCGTCTTGGGCACTCACCGGCAGCGCATACGGAGACTTGAAGATGTTGTTGTAGTACGGGAAGAGCGGATTTCCGAAGGTACGATAGAGGTCGATCATCCAGTAGCCCATGACCGCCAAAGCGCCCACGGCCAGGCTTCCTGAGAGGATGAGAGCTCGTTTGAGCCATGAAGAGGTGACGGTGATACCTAACATGAGATAGACAGGAATCACATAACACATGACTGTCAACTTCGCGCCTACCGCCAGCCCCAGCAGCAGACCCGCAACCCCGACCAGGAGCAGGGCATGCCTTCGCGCACGGATGCTGTAAAGCAGCAAGAGGATGCCAGCCAGGATGGGCACACTTACCGTAACGTCGCCCATGCTGCCGCCAAGTTCAGCGAGGTTGCTCGGAGTATAGAAGGCAATCGCCGCGCAACCAACTGCGAGCATTGCACGCATCGCCACCGCATAGCGCGCGAACACGACCCAGGCGATCTCGTAGACCAGCCAGTAGGCGAGTCCCTGAAAGCCTCCCACTATGGCGCCTACCGTGATCGGTGGCAGGTGGGTGTACAGAAAATACGTCGCAATATCGAGCGTGGGGTTGAGGTACGACTGCACCTGCGCGGGAGCAATATTCTGGCGCCATGCGCCAGTCAGGATGGCGTACCCATCGTAGTAATGGTAGTTGAAAAAATCCCAATTTGCGTCTTGCCCAAGGTGGACAGCGACCATGGCCCCCAGAAAAACGCATGCGGCAAGTACGATGATATGTTGCAGGTAACGCCAATTGACGTCCAAAACGCCTGTTGGCCGCTGCCGTGAGGAAGTGGTCGGCAGCGAGGGCAGCGTGCTTTGCTGTGATAGCCATGTCCGATCGCGCTCCCTGACGGCGACTCTATTACTAACTCCCTGGTACGGAGGCGTCTTATCCACACCCGGCGCCGATGGGCGACTGAGCGGTTGCCTGGGGAGCGTAGGCTGATCTGCCATCTTATCGTTCATCCTTCTCTATCATGTTGTGCTAATACTCGCTACTGTGCTTAACGCTCAAGGAAGCACGAGTTGGCAATCAACCAGCGCCGTCCAGCGTGTGCCAAGCTGGCCGCTACAGGGGTTCCGTGCGCATCCACTACTTGCCGAAGGGCCACATTGGAAAGCTGATGTGAAACACACCAGTAGCGCTCAGCGCAATGAGGACAGCAGTGCAGAGCGCTACCAAAAGGAGAAGGGTCGTGAGCCTACGCGCCAGGACACGCGCGGTCCTCTTCCGCTTCATGTCAGCCCCCGCCATACCCGCAATGGGCTGCGCCACCTGATCGGCGGCGAATGTTTGCAGCCATGCGCGCGCGATGTAGGTGCGATCTATGTGCGGTACATTGAGGTAATGCAGCGACTTTGCTTCCACTCGGCCACGCGACACGGTGTCCAGGATGAGGCCACAGGTGAGCGCGAGGAACGCCAGCAACATCACCGCGCTCGACGCAATCACTGTGGGAAAGCGCGGTACAGTATGCGTCTGAAAGTATTCGATGAAGATCGGTACCGACAGGATGACCGAGATAGCAGCCAGGACCGCGCTGACGATGGAGAAAAATAACAGCGGACGCTCCTGTTTGCAGAGGTCTACAATCATGAGCAAGATGCGCCATCCATCGCGAAAGGTGTTTAACTTACTGGCTGATCCAGTCGGGCGGCTACCGTAAGTCGTTGGAACATCTTTGATGGGCATTTCGAGTTCGAGCGCATGTACCGTCAGCTCAGTCTCAATCTCGAATCCCGACGACAAAACTGGAAAAGACTTGACGAACCGCCGCGAGAGCGCCTTATAGCCCGAGAGCATGTCAGCGGTCCGATTCCCAAAGAGGCGCATCACCATCCCAGTGAGCAACTGATTCCCCAACCGATGACCGGGACGATAGGTGTTGTCGGTCGCATCTTCTATGCGCACAGCATTGACGAGATCAAATGGGCCTGCCAGCGCTTCCGTGATCAATAAAGGCGCAGCGCCTGCGTCATACGTGTTGTCACCATCGACCAGCAGATAGAGGTCTGCGTCAACGTCTCGAAACATGCGGCGCACGACATGCCCCTTACCCTGCCTGGTCTCGGTACGCACGATGGCGCCAGCGGATCGGGCGACCTGCGCAGTGCCATCAGTGGAGTTGTTGTCATACACGTAGATGTGCGCTTTAGGGAGCACGCGCTTGAAGTCGCTGACGACAGCGCCAATCGTGACGGCTTCGTTGTAGCAAGGGATGAGCACGGCCACTGTGCAACCAGTCAGCACATCGTCCAGCGCTGCTTGTGCTAATTGCGGGGAAGGCGTGTGCGTCGTCGGAAGTGTCGTAGGGCTATCTGCTGGGTCAGAAACTCTTGAAGCATAAGCCTCGAAATGGGAATCCCGTGACTGGCTCATCCCAACATCCCCTGCCAAATGCTCTCCTCGTGTGCCTGGCAGCGCACGATATGAGACGCGATGCTGCTCACACGGGGATGCCATAGCACGATTGCGCTTGCAAGCGCGCTAAGATGTACTGGCATACCCTGCCACAAATTGCTGGAACGTGACGGCATATAACAGGTTCACGAGCCATGAAGGGCTGATGAATTATCGGAGGAAGATGTGAACCGAGAAAGCGCTTCCTCCCATGCCGCGCATAGTGTACTACATAGTCTCCCACAATGACGCTTCCAATAGGAAATGATGGTGTTCCCAGGGCAGATGACCAGAGTCGCCGGTCTGGCCCTGCGGCCAGCGCAGAGCTATCTGCCAGGCAAATACGTGGTCTGAGCAGTTTCCGCCTGCTGCGAGCTTGACAATCGGGCGTCGCGCTGGTACTATCGGAGTGGATATATCCACGATGACTATATCGAACGTGAAAGAAGGCCACTGATGGGGGATCAGCCGGGAGACACGGCGGCGTCCCTAACGCCCGCCATGTTTCAGATTCTGCTGGCGCTGGCGGATAGCGAGCGGCACGGCTACAGCATCATGCGGGAGGTGGAGCGCGCCAGCGAGGGCGCCTTTCTGCTGGGGCCAGGCACGCTCTATCGCTCGATCAAGCAGATGCTCGCGCTGGGGTTGATCGAGGAATCCGACGAGCGGCCCGATCCAGACATGGACGACGAGCGCCGCCGCTACTATCGCATCACTGGGGCGGGACGCCGCGCCGCCAGCCAGGAGGCGCTACGGCTGGCGCGGCTCGTCAGCCAGGCGCGCGACCGACGCCTGCTGGAGGGCTGGAATGGCGAGCCGGGGCCACTCCCCGGGCTGGGAGGCGCCCAATGAGCGCCCTCCGCACGCGGCCTTCGTGGCTGGTTCGCGGCTCGGTCGCGCTCTATCGCGCGCTGCTGCTGCTGTATCCTGCGCGCTTTCGCGGCGTCTATGGCGCGCAGATGGCGCAGGTCTTTCGGGCGAGCTGCGGGCGCGCCAGCCGCGAGGGCGGGCCGTTAGCGCTGGTGCGGCTCTGGCTACGCACGCTGGGCGATCTGCTGCTGACCGCGCTCGCCGAGAGAATGGAGTGGACGATGACACATGCGCCTTCCGCGCTCTACCGCGCGACCGGATTGGTGAGTCTCGTCGGCATAGTGGTGTGGATCGTCGGCCCCCTCCTGATCGGCCTGGGGCTGACGCTGAGTGGCAGCGCTGGCTCCGCGCCGCCACTCAGCGTCATGATGCTCCTGCCGGTGGGCTGGCTCTTCTTCGTGATCGGCTTCATCGGGCTGTACTCGTGGCTGGCGCGGCGCTGTGGCGCGCTGGTCTGGATTCCCGGCGCCGTCGCCATCGTCACGTTGCTGGCGCTGATCGTGGCGACGATGTTCTGGAGCTATAATTCGCAGGTCGGCGTCACCTACGCGGGCAATACGACGGTCGTGAATCTGGGGCAGGCGTCGGCGGTGAATCAACTGTGGGACAGCTACGCCTATGAGGTGTCATATCTGGCCTATCCCGTCCTGGGGTTGACGCTGATCGCCACGGGGCTGCTGGCCCTGCGCGTCCCGGCGCTGCGGGCGGTGGCGCGCACCCTGCTGGTGATGGGCGCGATCACCGCGCTGTACTACTTCTTCACGGATATGGGCGCGCCCCGGCTGCTGCGCAATACGGGCACGCCCGGCGAGATTGGGATGGCGGCGGGCGCGCTGGTCTTCGCCGCCGTCTGGCTGATTGGCTGGCTGCG
The DNA here is from genome assembly GCA_036559055.1 of Ktedonobacterales bacterium. Lineage (GTDB taxonomy): Bacteria > Chloroflexota > Ktedonobacteria > Ktedonobacterales > JADMIN01 > JAKAIY01. Next base: position 2,966 of record DATBTW010000173.1, on the reverse strand, counting down.
GCTGGGGCGCTGGCTCTGGCGCGCAGGCGCATTGCCACTGCCCGCCGCGCCGCTCACGGTCGCGCCCTCGCTCGACTGACCAGCGCGCCGCGCGCAAGGATGCGCAAAGCCCAGCTCCTCGCGGGAAAGCGGCCCCCACAAGCCCCCTCTCCTCGCAGGAGAGGGGGCTTGTGGGGGTGAGGTTCCTAGTAGCTCGCCCTGCTCGCCTTTGGCTCATCCGGGACGATGCGCTTGAAGATGCCCTCCAGAATGGCGCCGATGATGCCCATCACGATGCCACCGAGGATCGCCCACCAGAAGCCGTCGATCTTCAGTTCCGAGACGAAGAGCGAGCCGAGGTAGAGCATCAGCGCGTTGAGCACGAGCTGCCACAGTCCCAGGCTCAGGATGGTGATCGGCAGCGAGAGCAGGTTCACCACCGGTCGGATGATCGCGTTGATGATGCCGAAGACCAGCCCCAGCAGCAGCAACGTCGTGTAACTGAACGGCGCGATATGAATGCCTGGCAACAGTGCCGCTGTCAACCCGATCGCCAGCCCATTGACGATGATCGAGATGATCAGGCGCGCGAGGAATCGCATCATCTCCTCCTCTCCGGCGCCTGCGGCATGCCCACGCAGACGCCACTCCTGTCTCGCCCTGTCGGAACGCCGTTCAGACGGCGTTCCCCACCAGAATACGCGCCAGCGGGCGGCTGGGTGGCGCCGCGCGGCTAGGCGAATGCGCGTAGGGCGTGGTGGGAGAGTGCGACAGACGCTAGGCGTGGGGAGTGTCAAGCGGCAGGGATGGTGTAGACCTTGACGGGGCCTTTGACGGGGATGATGTAGAAGTTCGCGCCCGTGCTCGACCATAACGCGGCATGTGTGGTCATCGCATTGCAGGTTTCATCCAGTTGGTAGACAGCGCGCCCGCTGGCGATATCGACGATGCTGACATGCGCGCCTGGCGTCGTCTGGTCGCAGATAGCCACGCGCTTACCAATGGGAGCGAACCAGACGAGAGCGCTGGCGGAGCCGCCCGCCAGGGCGATCTGGCTGGCCAGCTTGCCCACGACGCTATCAGGTGGCTGGCTGGCGGATTTCGAGGTGGCGGCGGCGCCAACGGCGATGGGCTGCGAGAGCGCGCCCCACAGCAGATAGCGTCCTCCAGGCGACCAGTCGAGCAAGGCTTGCCCGCTCTTGATGTCGGCGTCTGAGGCGCCCACCCGCGCCGAGGCCTTGTCCGCAGCGAAGATGTGCGAGCCAGCCGAGGTCCACATGCCCACCACGGGCGACTGCGGAGTGGAGACGTCGACGGGGCCGAGCGCGCCCGCCGGAGCAGCGTTCAGGGAACCATCCGCGCCCCAGGCCAGCGCGCCCGCGTTGAAGGCGCTGCTGGGATCGGGCCGCGCGACGACGGCCTGCTGCGCGATGTCATAGACGCGCATGGCGGGAGCCGATGGCACGCCGAGCTGCCACAGCACAGCGCCCGATGTGAGGTCCCAAACGGCGATCTGCGAGCCATCCGCCGCCGCCAGCCGCGAGCCATCTTCCGACCAGGCGATGCTGGTGGGCGGGGTCGAGTCGCTCCAGGAGAGCGTCGTCAGCGTTTTGTCCTGCGAGACATCCCAGATGACGACCGTGCGCTGGCCGTCGCCGCCCGCCACCGCCAGCCGCTTATCATCGGATGAGAGCGCGATGGCGCTCGCGCCGCTGGTGATGAGTGGAAGCGCATTGGTCGAGTGCAGGGTGACGGCGGGAGTCTGGGGGGCATTGAGTCCGGCCCCGCCCGCATGCCCATTGCTCAGCAGGGAGACCAGCGCGGCTGTCTTGCCATTGATGGCCTGATAGACGAGTACCTGCGCAGCCAGCAGCAGCAGCAAGATCAGGATGATGTTGCGTGCGCGCCGCCCCAGCAGCGGCTTGCCGCCGCGCACGCCGCGCAGCCTGCGGCCGGCGCCCTTGCGCTCGGTGGCGGCGTTTGTCAGTCCCTCGCGTTTGCAACGCTGGCAGGAACGCACATGCCGCTCGATGGCAATGTTCATTTCAGGCGAGAGGCGCCCGAAGTGGTAGTCGACGAAGCTCTCGACAACCTGCTCATGCTGGAGCCGCGGTATGGGACGCCGCTTGCCACCGCGTTTCAACACTGTCTCCCCCTTCCAGGTCAGCGTCGGGAGCGATCACCGTCAGCATGCGTCGCGCATACTCATTCATCGTGCGGCTTCATCGCACGGCGTAAGACTACCAAGAAGCGCGGCTGCTCGTCAACTGGCGCAGGCCAGAGCGCCCATCCAGCGTCGTCGCGGCGGTCAGAAAGAGGGTCAGGCGGAGGGTCGTACTATGGTCGCGCTGTGTTGCGTGGCAAACCAACCACCGGCTATACTGCGCAACAGCGGGCGCCTCCCCTTGCGCCGCATCAAGCGCCGCGCCAGAGTATGTAGAGATGCGTATGGACGACCAGCAGCCGCCTTCACTCACTGCCGCGCCAGAGGAATCTGACGTGCTCGACGCCACAGAAAAGCGCGCGACGCTAGCGGCGCCCGGCGCCTCTCCCGACGTGCCGCCAATGTTATCAGAGGGAGCGCAGGATTCTGACGCCGCGCCCGACTGGCCGGAGGCTCCCGACTGGCTGGACGCGCCCGCCCCGGACGCAGATGACGTGGACTATGCGGACGACGCGCCTGATGCCGCTGATCTCGCTGCGCAGCAGGACATCGCCTTTCTGGCGCCATCGCCCGCAGCGCTGCGGCTGGCCGACTCAGCGGTCTACCGCCCCAGCGGGCTGGTCGGGCTGGCGCTGATCGCTGGCCCAGCCATCTGTGTCGGCGCCGCAGCGCCCACCATCGGCGCGACCAGCCACATCCCCCTCTGGCTGCCCATCGCCTTGCTGCTGTGGCTGCCTGCGCTGGCGCTGGTGTGGGCGCTGCTCAAGAGTGTACGGCTCACGCCCGAGGGGGTGGCCTGCGGACGCGCGCTCGGCCAGTGGAG
>DATBTW010000172.1:0-4040 GCA_036559055.1 Ktedonobacterales bacterium | reverse complement strand
CAGCTTGCGGAACTCCTCAATGCTATCCTCGATCCAGCCCATAGCTCACCGTCCTGGGTTCGACTGCGCCGCGCGCAGCGACGCCGCCAGCGCGGCCTGGAGCGCGGCGCTCTGCTGGGTGGTCTGATCGCGCGGGCCGAGTTGCGTCAGGTTGCGCAACTGTTGGGTCTGCTTTGAATTTAGGAACGCCGCCGGGATGCTGGCGTAGTTCCCTTGCAGCGTCTGCTGCCCCGCCGTGGCCCACCAGTCGGGGGGCGCGCGGTTGGGTTCCTGATTCGTGCCATTGAGGCCCATGAAGGCATACAGGAAATTGGGCCAGCGTGACACCGCGTTGAGCTTGGCGTCCTGGTAGCTGGAGCGATCCCCCCACAGCCACGGATAGCCGCCCATCATGCCCATCTGGATCTCCCTCTGCTTCTGCTAACGTCCCTGAAGGATCTTGGATTCCGTGGTGATGAAACCGCCCGTCGTCTGCGCGATGGCCGTAACGCCCGTCGGATTCGAGACGAGCAGGTAGATCAGAATGAGGCTCGCAATCGTGGCGGTCACGGAGAGTGCGGCGCCTGCCATGATGAACCTCCTAGGCCACCTGGCGGCGGCGGATGAAATAAATGACGCCGATGACAACGGCGGCGACGAGCAGCAGGCCTACCAGACGATTCATGCTGAAACCTCTATTTCTTCTGCGCACTCGTCGAGGCGGGCGCAGTGGTCAACTGTTGCATGGCGGCGTTGGCTTTGCCGAGCGCGCTCGCGTAGAGCTGCGGATGCGTCAGCAGCGCCAGCGCGATAAAGATCACCACAATCCAGGTCGCGGCTTTGGGCGCAGGCGCGGCCAGCGCAACGAGCGCCACGCCGCCGACGCTCCAGCCGAGAAACCCGGCCAGCATCGTCTGCGATGGCAGCTTGCCACTCGCCCCGGCAATGAGATTGCCGCGAAACGTCGGATTGAACAGCGTCTCGATCCCGAACAACGTCAGCAGCAGCACCAGGACGCGCGTTTGACCGTCGCTCATGGCCGTGTCCTCATGGCAAGCCTCCGAAGTGCTGGATGGTTTGCGCCGCTGTCGGATTCTGGAGCGGGTAGGATGGCGTGCTCGCCGCACTCCCGCCCGATGCCCCAGAGGTTGACGATGAGACATCGAACGGGGTGCGGCCATGCAGCACCAGCAGCGCCAGCACGACGCCGCCCGCTGCGAGCGCGAGGCCCAACGCTGCGCGCATAGCCGTCCTACCCTTCGTTCCCTTACCGCACGTAATTGAAGTGGAACGCGGCGTAGCCAAGCGCGATGGCGACGATCACCACGATGATGACGTTGCGCTTCTCACTCGGTGACATCTGGTTATCGTCCTTCGCGTTGGCCCCGCCGGGCGCCAGGTTGGCCGCGCCGAAAAACGAGCTGGCCGGGTACTGGCTGGCGGGATAGGGGGCGCTGGCGGGCGCCCCACTGCCGAACAAACTCATGATCTGTGCCCTCCCCTACTTGACTTCGAGCGGGCTGATGATCTGACGAATAATCTTCGCCGTCGAGGTCGCGCCCAGCGCCGCGCTGGTGTTGACCGTGACCTTGATGTTGGCCGTCGTGCTGGTGTTCAGGGTGTCCTGAAGCGTCAGCTGCGAGCCCAGCAGGTCGTAGATGAAGCAGCCCTGCGGCGGCAGGAACTCATAGAGCCCGTGCATGCGCTGGAGCGCCTCATAGCTGCTCTCGCTGAACTTGACGGTATTGGCGTCGTAGGTCAACTGGAGCGAGTTGGCGAGGTTCAGCGTGGCGTCGGCGATGCCCGCATTGGCATTGCTGTCGAAGATGAACAGGCCGATGCGTGCCAGCAGCCCGGAGAGCGGGGTGGCCTGCCAGGTGAAGCTCGACGCGCCGCCGATGCTGGCGCCCTGCGGCTGCTCCTCGATCCAGGTCGAGACGAACTGGAAGGGCGGGAAATCGCCGCTGTTCGCGGGCACCTGGTACATGTCGCGGTACACGTCGAACTGCGGCGCCGTCCAGGTGGCGGTAGCATTGCCGGTGATCAGGTAGGGGCTATTGCCCGCCGTGGTCGAGGCGATGCTGTATGGCGTGGACGCCGTGGCGCTATTGAGCGTATAGCCGAGCGCGAGCTGCATGGCCGGGTTTTGCAGCGGCCAGTAGCCGATTTCGCCGCCCAGGCTGCGAATGCGCTGCACGATGGGGATGCGCTCGTAGAAGCGCAGCGTGCCGGTGGCGCTGGGGAAATTGAACAGGTCAGCAGCGGACGCGGCGCTCGTCTCGGAGACGACGTTGGTATCGGGCGTGCGCGCGAAATCTTCCTCGGCGCCACGCATGACGTTGGCGAGGTAGAGGCCATAGCCCGACAGGTTGACGATCGGCGCCTGCTGATTCGGCGCGAGCACGACGTTGGTGAGCACGTTCCAGGGGCCGAGCACGTCTTTGGACGCCGTGCCCGTGCCGGCGGTGATGGTGGCCGCGCCACTGGCCAGCAGGGTCAGGCCCGCCAGAATGCCAGTTTGCTGGATGGCGACGGTATTCGGGCTGCCGCCAACGCCCGGCGTGACGACGCCATTGGAGATGCGGAGCTTTTTGGAGACTCCAGGATCACCCCAAGCCATGAGATTTTCTCCTTGATGGCCTAGGCCATCAGCACAACTTTCTTGACGGCGCCGAACACGCTGCTATCGGGCAGGTATGAGGCGGACGCTTTCACCAGGATCAAAAAGCCGAGGAACGCGAAGCCCATGACGAGGAATTGCGTCACAGGATGATCGCTCAGCTCACGCATCGTGTCACTCCCTCCCCATCAGGGGCAGATGAGATGTCGGTACAGTTCAACTCTGCCCCCGCCGCGACTGGCCGGGGGATAGATGACGCGCCACAACCGCTTGTCGCCCCAGGCGCGGCGGCTGAAGCGCTGGCCACACTGCGCGCAGATGCGCGCGTGGGGGGCCGGGTGAACGGCAGGCGCTGCCGTGTGCGCGATGACGACGCGCTCCAGGTGGCGGGCCACTTCCTGCGCCATGAGCCGCTCATCGCGGTTCACAGCGGGCCGGTGGCGCACCGGGAGGCCAGCGGCGCGTGCGCTGCGCACGGTGGACTCATACCAGTAGGCCGGTTCTGAGTCGAAATCGACGGTTGCCACGTTCAGAGCCTCCCGTGCTTGGGAATCGGCGCCATCAGCGTTGCGTCATCGCTCTGCTGAGTCCAATGGAACCAGTAGAACGGCTCCAGCCGCTGCTGGGCGGTCACTTTCGAGCCGGTGTATTCGGCGATTTTCTTGCGATCTTGCGGGGTAATGACCCGAAAGATCGCCCAGTTTTCGGCCTGCGAAAGCAAGATTTCTGGTACGCGCGTGGGCCGCTGTGTGGCTGCCCACACCGCCAGCTCATGCTTGCGCCCCTGCGTCACGACGCGGGCGAACCATGGGCTAAACTGGCTGGCAGAGACAATGCCATTGGTTTCGTCGAAATAGAGCACCAGCTTGCCGCGTTTCATGCAGCCCGCCATCAACGCATCCAAGCCGGGATCGGCCCAGCCCGGAATCGACGGGACATACAACTGTACCCGCGCCTTGGGATCGAAGCGCGTCACCAGCTTGGGCCGTTCAATCGACCCTTCGCCCTTATCCCACTTCGGGTTTTTGCCCATCCAGAAGGCGGAGGGATCGACAATCACAATCGGCCAGCCGCGACGGCTCATCTCGCGCAACAGACCCTTCGCCAGATACGATTTCCCGCTGCCGGTCTTGCCGACGAAGAGCCAGCGTTCCGAGCCGCGCAGGTCGATGGTGACGTGCTTGCCAGCCGTCGCAGGCTCACTGCTGCTCGGAGTCTTGCCCGGAGTCGGCGCGGTCCTCGAAGGCGGCGCTAACGGCGGCCCAGGCGCCCTCGAACTCGGCGATAAACTGTTCATCGCTACAATCCGAGGCGCAGACGGCCTGCATGATCTGCCGCAAGAAGCGCGTCAATGCTTGCGTCTGCGCGTCGCTGTTCCGGACCAGTTGGCTCGCCGCGCGGTTCACGCCCTGCTGCGCCAACTGCTTCACGAGCACGCCCT
>DATBTW010000171.1:0-5235 GCA_036559055.1 Ktedonobacterales bacterium | reverse complement strand
GGGACAGAGCATCTGCTGGCAGCGGCGCGAGCGGTGGGCGCACGCCGCTTCATCGCGCAGAGCTATGGCAACTGGGTCTACGCGCGCACCGGAGGAATGGTCAAGACCGAGGCTGACGCCCTCGACCCGACGCCGCCCGCCAACCAGCGCGAGTCGCTGGCGGCCATCCGCCATCTCGAAACGATGGTGGTCGGCGCGGAGGGGATGGAGGGGATCGCGCTACGCTACGGTAGCCTCTACGGGCCGCACACCGGATTCGCCGCCGATGGCGACATCGCGGCGATGGTGCGCAAGCGCATGTTCCCGGTGATAGGCGATGGCGCGGGCGTCTGGTCGTTCATCCATGTCGTGGATGCGGCGGCGGCGACCATCGCGGCGATTGGGCAGGGCGCGCCGGGCGTCTATAACATCGCCGACGATGAGCCAGCGCCCGTGCGCGACTGGCTGCCGGTCTACGCGCAGGCGCTGGGCGCTCGTCCGCCGATGCATTTCCCCGTCTGGGTAGGCAAACTAATGGTTGGCGACGTGGGTGTCTCACTGATGACACACATCCGTGGCGCGTCGAACGCGAAGGCGCGGCGCGAGCTGGCCTGGACGCCGACCTACGCGAGCTGGCGCCAGGGCTTCAAGGCCGCGTAGGGTTCACCCACCCCCAGCCTCTCCCCCGCCGCGGCGGGAGGGGGGCTGGGGGTGGGGGCGCTGGTTGACCTGCGGCGCCAGACGCGGTATACTGGCTAAGTTGGGCGTCGCATGCGATGGTGTGAGCGCAGGGCGCAGGATTCCGCGCCAGCCGACCCTCAACGCGACGCCAATATGACGTCAAACCGGTGTCTATGTCATCCAAATCATCCAGTTTCCCCAGCGCGGGCAGCGAGAGTAGCTCTATGGGACGTTAAACAGGGCTGATGCGAGTGGTCGAGCGCGCATGCGCGCTCTCACCCGTGGTCGAGCGACCTTGCCCCAGATAGATTACACTGCGCCGCGTTGGGCTGGCAGTCTCCAGATCGGAGGCCGTCAGCCTGTTTTATTGCCCATCTCGCTGTCTGCGCCCACTTGTGCGCTGACCATGCTGACCATGCTGATCGCACGCTACACGCACCCACGCGCCAATGCCGCGCGACGGGCCACGAGGCTGAAACCTCGCCGCCTGCCGCGCCGGGGAGCGCATCAGGTGGCGAGGCGCTCACCCACCATAGGAGGCTTCCATGCCAGATACCACACCTCGTCCGCCGACGAACGCCAGCTCCTCGCCCGCTCGCTCGCCACGTCCCGCGCCCGGTGGCATGACTTCGCGCCCTGCTGGCGGCCCCAATGGGAATGGTGGTCGGCCAGCGCCACGTCCCGGCGCGCCACGTCCCGGTGGCGGCGGTGGTCGCCCTGGCGGCCCGGCTGGCGGTCGCCCTGGCGGCGGTGGTCGGCCCGGTGGCGGCGGGCAGCGTGGCGGGCAGCGTGGCGGTGGTCGCCGCGGTGGCCCGACGCAGACCGCGCCACGCCCCGAACGCAAAGAGGTACGCCCCAGCGGGCCGGTGACGATTCCCGCGCAGATCGTAGTGAAAGACCTGGCCGAGTTGCTGACCGTCTCAGTCAACGAGATCATTCGCAACCTGATCGCCAACGGCGTCTTCGCCAGCATCAATGAAGTCATCAGCTACGACATCTCCGCGAAGGTAGCCGAGGCGATTGGCTACACCCCTGAGCAGGCGGTGACGACGACGCCTGCGGTGGTCGCCTCGCGAGCGCAGGCGGCGGCAGCGGCAGCGGCGGCGGCGCGCATCGCCTCGCCTGACGTCAATCGCGTCACGCGCCCGCCAGTGGTAACGGTAATGGGCCACGTCGACCACGGCAAGACCTCCCTGCTGGACGCGATTCGCAATACGCGCGTGGCGGCGGGCGAGGCGGGCGGCATCACGCAGCACATCGGCGCCTATCAGGTGGAGGCCAATGGGCGCAAGATCACTTTCCTCGATACACCAGGCCACGAGGCGTTCACCGCCATGCGCGCGCGTGGCGCTCAGGTGACGGACATCGCCATCATCGTGGTGGCGGCGGATGACGGTGTCATGCCGCAGACCATCGAGGCTATCGACCACGCGCGGGCCGCCCAGGTGCCGATCATCATCGCGCTGAACAAGATCGACAAGCCGGGCGCCAACCCCGATCATGTCAAGCAGCAGCTTGCCGACCGCGATGTGGTGATCGAGGAGTATGGCGGCGACGTCATCTGTGTGCCCGTCTCGGCCAAGAAGAATATCGGCCTGCAAGACCTGCTGGAGATGATCCTGTTGGTCGCGGATATCCTCGACCTGAAGGCCAACCCGAAAGGCCCTGCCCAGGGCGCCATCATCGAAGCGCGCATGGCCGCCAACAGCGGTGTGACGGCCTCGGCGCTGGTGCATGAGGGGACGTTGAAGGTTGGTGACATCATCGTGGCGGGCACGCTCTACGGCAAGGTGCGCGCCATGTTCGACGACGCGGGCAAGCGCATCCCCAAGGCGCCGCCCGCGCTGCCAGTGAGCATCCTGGGACTCTCGGAGGTGCCAGAGGCGGGCGACCGCTTCGAGGTGGTGGCCGACGAGAAGATCGCCCGCGCGCTGACACAGCAGCGGCGCGACCAGGCGCAGCAGGCCGCCCAGCAGACCATCACGCTCGACACGCTCTATGCGCAGATGCGCGAGGGCATGGTGAAGGAACTGAACCTGCTGGTCAAGTCGGATGTGCAGGGGTCGGCTGAGGCGCTGAAGCATTCGCTCTCGCAGATCGGCGACGAAAACCTCAAGGTGCGCCTGATCCACGACGCGGTGGGCAATGTCAGCGAGTCAGATGTGAACCTGGCGTCGGCGTCGAAGGCCATCATCATCGCCTTCAACGTCAAGGTGGACGCCGCCGCCCAGCGCCTGGCGCAGATCGAGGGTGTGGATATCCGCAGCTACACGGTCATCTACAAGCTGGTGGAAGACATCGAGGCGGCGCTACAGGGCCTGCTAGAGCCGGTCTACAAGGAGCAGGTGGATGGCCACGCCGAGGTGGCGCAGATCTTCAAGGCGGGGCGCACGCTGGTCATCGGCGGCTGCCGCGTGACGGATGGCAAGCTGGTTCGCTCGGCGCAGGTGCGCGTGCTGCGCAAGGGCGAGATCGTCTACACCGGCGAGATTCAGTCGCTGCGGCGCGGCAAAGACGACGTGCGCGAGGTCGCTTCGGGCTTCGAATGCGGTGTCACGCTGGAAGGCTTCAACGCGCTGGAGATCGGCGACATCGTCGAGACCTTCAGCAAAGTGCGCGTGTAGCGGCGCGGCGGTGGGGTCGCGGCCATCAATGGCCGACGCACGGCACGAGTGGGGCATACATGCCCCTGTGCGCTGCCGACGGCAGGCGGCTTGCGGCTTTCAAGCCGCCGTCGCGTGCTCCGGCCTTTGAAGGCCGAGAGCCACCAGACCGCCTGCAACGGGGTCGCGGCGCAGCGGGAATGAACCTCCTGCTATGCTTGCGACCCCGCCGACTGTGGGCATATGCTACCAGTGACGGGCGCCGTCGCCTTCAGGCGCTCCGCGCTGGTGGACAGCGCAGCGCCGAGCGCGTTGGTCGCTCGCCGGAGGTGAACTATGCCAAATACACGCCGACAGGATCAGCTTGGTCGGGTCATCGCGCAGGAATTGAGCGATCTGATGCGTCTGCGCGTCAAAGACCCACGTATCGGTTTCGCCAGCATTACCGCCGTCAACGTCTCACGCGACCTGAGCATCGCCAAGGTGTTCATCAGCGTGATGGGGACGCCGGAGGAGCAGCGCGAGACGATGCGGGGACTGCGCCACGCTGCGGGCTTCCTGCGGCACGAGCTGGCGCAGCGACTGACCGTGCGCCATGTGCCGGAGATCACCTTCACGCTGGATGAATCCATCGCGCGGGGCGCGCGCATGCTCGATCTGATCAACCAGATCAGCCATGAGCGCCAGCCCGGCCAGCCCAGCTCCGCGCCAAACGCGGTGGGCGCGCTCAGCCCCACCGAACTGCCAGAGCGGCTCGACGCCGACGAGAGTTGATCGCAGTCCGCTTGCATCTCACTCGCGCATGGCAAACGTTTGTGGTAGATCCATCGGGAAGGCAGTGGCCCTCGCTGCCTTCCCGATTTGTATGTGGATGCCCCCACCCCAGCCCCTCCCCCGCTGCGGCGGGAGAGGGGCTTTCGGACGTTCCTAAATTCATGGGGGAGTTGCAATCTCGGCCTTGACTCAGCCTTGCTCGGGCTGCGGCGCCTGAGACGCGCTGGGCGGCTGGGGGACGTAGTGGCTGGGCGGCGGTGGATAGAGGATGGGCGCAGACATGGGCGCAGACATGGGCGAGGACGTCGGCGCGGCCATCGGCGCAGGGGTCGGCGGCGTTGGGGGTGATTGGGTGGGCTGATCTGATGGCGGCGTGGCGTTCGGCGCGACGCCCCAGCCCGCTGGCGGATACCCTGGATAGGCGGGATAGCTCCCATACGGCTGGCCCGGCTGCGGCGGGTAGACCGGATAGCCCGGCGCATGATAGGGCGCATAGCTGTAGGGGCCGTAGCCATACGCGCCCGGCTGCGGATAGCCCGGCAGCCCCGGCCACGGCGCGAGCGGCGTCTGGTCGCGCGCAACGGGCGCGTTGCGCGCTCCCTGGGCGCCCGTCAGCGCGCAGAAGCCCAGGCAGACCAGCGCCGCGACGATCTCTTGCAGCAGCAGGAAGATCAGCTCTTGCGGCAGTTGGGCGCTGCTGAACGTACCGAAGAAGACGCCGGAGACCGTGCCATCGGAGTTGGTGATGACAGTGGCGATGATGGAGGCCAGCAGCCAGATGCCCGTGCTGACCAGCCACACCCACATGCCCGCCGCCGCGCCACCGGCGCGCCGCCCCTGCGCGATGGCGGCCAGGCGTCCCGCGCGCGCCGCAAACCAGAGTGTCAGCAGGCCACCTACCAGTATGGAGAGATAGGTCGAGAGCAGCATCGGCAGCAGCGAAGGAGCCAGCAGTGTTGGGTCAGCCAGCCCCCCGCCAGAGAGGATGTCGAAGGTCTGCTGGATGGCGCGCAGCGGAGCCTCAGCGCCGCGCGCCGCCGCTACCGAGAGCAACACCTGTCCGATCGCGAAGAGGCCACTGACCAATCCGACGCGCACTCCATAGGCGCGCGGCGCGTTTTGCTCACTCATGCCTCTCGTGCTCCTCGCGCTGCCGGGCGCCAGCCCGCGTCACCCGCTGCTGCTCTGGCGGTGCTCT
>DATBTW010000170.1:0-3646 GCA_036559055.1 Ktedonobacterales bacterium | reverse complement strand
GGTAGTATCAGATAGACAGTGGAGGAGTGGCAGGCAGGCGCCATACGGATACTGGCCAGGAGTGGCCGGGACTGTTGGCGCGCTCGTTACCCGGCCTGACATGTCTCGTCTTTGCCTGTGAGTGTCTCGCTGCGCGCATGGTTCGCCGTGCGGCTCGCCATCGAGTGATCGCCATCGAGTGATCGCCTTAAACATCTGGCCCGCCGCACGGAAAGGATCAAAAGTCGCTGGGTGAGCGACGGCAGCGCACGCGCCTGGGAGGGCAGGAATAGCGGTGGAGTTTGGGGTCACGGAGTACGCCATCGTGTTTCGGCGGGCGCTCCGCAAAAGAACCGGAAGGACAGGGCAGCGATCCACACGCGCTGTGTGGACCGTAGCGCGCCCATTCATGCGTACCGGCGCTGACATCGCCGAGCTAGCCGCCTCAGACGCGAGCACTGGCGCCGATGCGAACACGGTGGCGCAGGTCTTCGTCGTGCCGATCTACTCGACACTCTCTCTCGATACGCGCGCCTATGAGCGCTTCCTGACGCAGAGCGGCGCGCTCAACCGCGCCCTGCGCGCCCTCAACGGCCTGACCTTCGCCCAGCCCCAGACAGCCGAGAACGCGCGCAAGCAGATTCAGTCCATCGTGATGGCCGCCGAGGTCAACCACATCGTCCGCAAGATGTCCGCGTAGCCGCCCAGCACCCCTGCACTATAGGCGAGCTACAGCGAAACCGGCATGCGAATCATCGCACGCCGGTTTCGCATGCCAGGCCATCAGCGGTCCCAGAAGCCGCCATGCAGCGCCTCGTCTCATCCCGGCTCGGCGCGGCGCAGCGCGATCACGCCGCCCTGGCCGCCGTAGAGGCTGGCGCAGTAGGCCACCAGGCGCCGCAGCAGGGGCGCCTGCTCCAACTCGCGGCGATGCCCCAGAATCAGCAGCTTGCGCTGGGCGCGAGTCAGCGCGACATTCAGGCGGCGCGGGTCGGCCAGGAACTCCAGCCCGCGCCCGCCCCAGCCCGTCGCCGCGCTCACCCCACCGAAGGAGAAGAGGATCACCTCGCGCTCGGCTCCCTGGAAGCGATCGACCGTATCCACCACCACATCCATCACGTCTGCGGCGGCCAGCCGTCGGCGCAGCGCCGCCACCTGCGCGCGGTACGGCGCGATCACACCGATGCGCTCGGCGGCGACCCCGCCTCGCAACAGCGCCAGAATCAGCCTGCGCGCCACCTCGCACTGCGCCTGGCTGACCCTGGTTCCGCGCTCCTCGGCGTAGGGCGCCACATCCAGCAACGCCAGTGGGCGGGCGGGATCGAGCGCAGGCGCCAGCGGCTCCGTGGGATCCAGCCGCAGCGCCAGCTGCGCAGTGGCCGCCTGCCCCGCCGCGACCAGCGCGCCACCATAGAAGGTCTCGCTGGCGAACCCGCAAATGGCGGGAGCCATGCGGTATTGCCGCCGCAGCGCCACACTGGCGCGCTCGCCCCAGCGCTCCAGCAGCTCGGCGAAGAGCGAGCGGCCCAGCCCTGCCGCGCCCGCCTCGGCGCTCATCACCAACGGCGGGAGCTGGCGCTCGTCGCCCACCAGGATGAACGAGCGTGCGAAGCGCAGCGCGCCCAGCAGCGAGGGCGTGGTGAGCTGGGTCGCCTCATCCACAATCGCCAGATCGAACTCCAGTGGCTCGCCGACGTCATCGTAGCGCTCCGCCGACCAGGTAGCCGTCGTCGCCGCCACCACCCGCGCCCGCAGCAGCGCCGCGCGCAGCTCCGTCGGGCCGGGCTGCCAGTCGGCCGCGCGGGCTTCGGCGCGCCCCTCGGCCAGCGCGGCTCGGCGCGCCAGCTCCGCCAGCCGCCAGCGCCGCGTCTCCGGCGATACGCTCAGCGCATGCCCCAGCCGCGCCGCCGCCACACCATCTTGCTCGGCGGATTCCACAGACTCCACGATGCGCGCTAGCGCGTTGTCCACCGCCTGATTGGTGAAAGCCGCCAGCAGCACGCGCTGCCCGCGCGCCACCGCTCGCCGCGCAATCTCGGCGACCACCGCCGTCTTGCCCGTCCCTGGCGGCCCCTGGATCAACAGGAAATCGCGCGCCGCCAGCGCCCTGCTCACCGCCTGCCGCTGCTCGTCATTGAAGCGCGCGGGCAGCGGCGCGGCGGCTTCGTCGGCGTCATCGGCGAAGGTGGGAGCGCGCTGGCCCGCCACCAGCTCGCGCAGGCGCGGCGCGACCGTCAGCCAGCGCCACAGATTGCGCACGGTGCGGTCGTGCGTGACATCGCTCCCATAGCGATCGATCAGCGCAGGGCGCTGGATGCGCTCCGGCGTCCAGATGGTGACGCTGTGGTCGTCGAGCCGCAGAATCGAACCAGTGACGATGGCGCCGCGCACCGGATCGCCATCGCTCAGCAGGATGGCGTCACCCTCGCGTAGCTCCGATTGATTCTCACAGGCGAAGGTGTACTCCCACTCGCCACTGGCCGTCTGGCGCGGTTCCCCCTGCGGCGTCAGCCCGCCCAGCGCCAGCCCCGCCGCGCGTCGCTGCTCGGGCGTCTGCCGCCAGAGCGATTGCCCCCCGGCCTCCGAGGCGCGCGCCTCCAGCCGCAGCAATTCATACATGCGGGCGAACCATGCGGCGGCGTCGGGCGCGATGGCCTCGCTGCCAACGGGCGGCGCGTCGGGCGCAGCGGACTCATCAGGCGGCGCCTCCCAGCCCAGCAGCGCGGAGGCGCGCGCGCAGTCCGGGCGCAACGAGCAGCGAGCGCACTTATTCCCGCCGGGCGGCGGTGGTACGGCGCCAGTGGCGTGCGTGAGGGCCAGCAGATTGCGCAACTCCAGCACCCGATGCAGATCGCGCGCGGTGAAGGGAATCGTGTAGCCCTCCGCCTGCGCGGGCGTCCCGCTGTAGAGTAGCGTGGCGGCAGGCTTGCGGCGCTCGCGCGGCTGGCGCACGGTCAGCAGCGTCTGATAGCCGAAGACCTGCCAGCGATGCTCGCGTTTGGGGAGTTGCGCGGTCGCCTTGCCAGTCTTCAGCTCCAGCAGGGCGTCGCCGCCCACGCCGCGCATGTAAAAGTCGAGCCGCCCCTTCAGACCGACCTCCGGCGCCAGCAGAAAGGTTTCAGCGCGGATGTCGGGCGCGCTGCCCCACAGGCTCGACCGCTGACTGCCGTACCACTGCGCCAGCGCCTGCATGTGTGGCTCGGCCTCGGCGCGCAACGAATCGGCGTCGAGCTGGCGCAGGGCCAGCTCGGTCGCCTGCCCCCGAAGCGCCTGTCGTAGCGGCGCGACGACATCGGGCTGCCCGGCCTTCAGCATCTCCTTGAACGCCTCGTGGATGACAATACCTTTGAGCGAGGCGGCGCTGGGTGCGGATGGAACCATGCGACGCAGGGGATACTGGCGCACGCAGTATTCGGCGTTGTTGATGTCGGTGATGTTGAGGAGCAGGTCTGGCTCCAGCGCTACCACACTCACCGCGCTAGCGTGGTAGCGCGCGGGATGATCGAGCGGCGCAGCCGACGCCGGGCGCCCGCGCCAGAGATGGTAGATGCGCAGCCGCAGCCCGCGCAGGCGCTCCGCTGGCAGCGCCGCCAGCGCGCCCACCAGCGGCCGCGCGTGATCGTTGAGGATGATGAAGGCCAGCGTATCGTCTTCCAGCCGCAGGGTG
>DATBTW010000169.1:0-10679 GCA_036559055.1 Ktedonobacterales bacterium | reverse complement strand
GTCATGCTGCTCTCGGCGCGCGCTGGCGAAGAAGCCACCGTCGAAGGGCTGGAGGCCGGCGCCGATGACTACCTGATCAAGCCATTCTCCGCGCGTGAGGCGCTCAGCCGCGTGGCGGCTCGCCTGGAGATCGCGCGCGCCTGGGCCGAGGCTGAGCGTCACACCCACACCGTACTCGAAGCGCTGCTGGCGATGGCTGGCGCGGTCGTCGCAGCGCCAGAGGACGTCAGCGCAGGGGCGTCGCTTCCCCGCGAAGTAGTGATCGAACGAGTGCTGGAGTTGGTGCAGGGCGTCTTCGCGGGCCAATTTGTCGGCTGTGCGCTGCTCGACTTCGAGGCGAATATGCTGGAGCCGCTGGGCGTGGTCGGGCTGCCACCAGAACGGGCGGATACGTGGTGGAACGACCTACGAGCGACGGCCCTCAGCAGCTACCTGCCACCCGAGAGGCTCGCCCAACTGCGCCGCGAGGAGATCCTGGACATTGATCTGAGCGGCCAGCCGCCCATTCCAGGTTCCGACTATTTTGGCATCCAGCGTATTCTGACGACGGGGCGCCACATGGCGGATGGCCGCTTCAGCGTCATCGCCATCGAACGGCGCGGCGCCGCCGTCTTCTCCCCGCAGGAGCGCAATTTGGCGCGTGCGGCGATTGGCCTGGTGGCGCTGGTGATCGAGCGCGAGCAGCTCGCCCGCGAACGCGAGGGCGCGCGGGCCGAGGCGCAGGCGCTCGCCGAGACGACACGCCGCATGAATGAATTTATGGGCATCGCCTCGCACGAGTTGCGCACCCCGCTGACCAGCGTGACGGCCAATGTCCAGCTCGCATCGCGCCAGCTTCGCAGCGTGAGCCAGTCCGTCGCGTCGCACGGGGCGGCGGGCGAGCCACAGAGCGCCGCCATGCGCGCCAGGCTGGAGCGCGCCGAGCTGCTGCTGGATCGGATCAACCGGCAGGTGCGGCGGCTCGACCGGCTGGTCGATGACCTACTCGATGTCTCGCGCATCCAGGCGGGCAGGCTGGAGATGCGCCGCGCGCGCTGCGATCTGCTGGCCATCGTGCGCGAAGCCGCGCAGGAGCAGGGCGCCGCCTGGCCACGCCGACACATCGCGCTGGAGCTACCGCATCGCGCCAGCCTGCTGATCGATGCCGACGAGGATCGCATCGGTCAGGTCGTCACCAATTATCTGACCAACGCGCTGAAATACTCGCCGAACGATCAGCCTGTGACGCTGCGGGTGAGCGCGCGCGCCGGGCAGGCGCGGGTCGAGGCGCGCGACAGTGGGCCAGGGCTGACGCGCGAGCAGCAGGCGCATCTCTTCGAGCGCTTCTACCGCGCGCCGGGCATCATCCAGCAGAGCGGCTCCGGCGTGGGACTGGGGTTGGGCCTGTACATCTGCAAGACCATCGTCGAGCGGCACGACGGCGAGGTCGGCGTCCGGAGCGCGCCGGGCCAGGGCAGCGCCTTCTGGTTCACGCTGCCACTCGGAGCCGAAGATTAACGATGAGAGACGATAAGACAGATAGGGGCACGGCGCGATGAACGTGCTCAGCGATACGTCGCAATCAGCGTTGAAGTGTTCTCATACGATGAATGGTATGGCGTGCATGCGGCGATGGTTCTCATCCATTCCGCGTGGGCACGCCACACTCGCTCATTCTCTGCGTGGATCATCCTACGTCCAGCGTATACTCTCGCAGACGCCGCGGACGCCACGGACACCGCGGCAGCAGTCGAATGACGAGGTAAAGGCGGCCGGGGACGCGCCAGGAGTGGAGCCGCAGGAGGTGTTCGTCCTCGTCGCGGAGGACGAAGAAGCCATCGCCGAGACACTGGCCATGATTGTAGAGGATTCTGGCTACGTGGCGCTCATCGCACACGACGGGCGCACGGCGCTCGCGCTTGCGCGCCAGCATCACCCGCGCCTGATCATCACCGACCTGATGATGCCGTTTCTCAGCGGCGCCGAGCTTGTCGCGGCGATTCGCGCCGACGCTGCCACCGAAGAGATCGTAGCGCCGCCAGTCGTGGTCGTGACGGCGGCGAGCCTGGCGCTTGCGGACGAGGTTGGCGCCGACTCCGTCATTGCCAAACCGTTCGACGTGCGAAATATCGAGGCAGCCATACAGCGGCTCCTGGACAATGACGACCATCGCTAATTCCGAGCGCCAGCAGGGGCGCCTGGAGAGGAGTGGACTTCGTGGCAACTGATCGGACGCGACGGGCGAACCAGCCCGCGAGCAACCACACCCTGGGCGAACCGCGCCTTCCCACGGCCACCACCCTGTCCGACCAGAGCCAGGACCCCCACCAGGGCGACCAGCATGAGGACGACGTGCGAACCCTGCGCGCGATGCAGGCGCTGATGGATACCGCGCTCTCCCATCTCTCGCTCGATGCGCTCCTGCCCGAACTCCTCGAGCGTGTGCGTGCGGTCATGCGTGTTGACAATGCCGCCATCTTGCTGGTGGATGAGGAGAGCCAGGAGCTGGTCGTTCGTGCGGCGCGTGGACTGGAGGAAGAACTGATCGGCCAGATACGGGTGCCGTTTGGCGATGGATTTGCAGGCCGCATCGCTGCCACTCAAGCTCCGCTCGCCGTCGCGGACACCTCCGCGTATCCCGTGAGCAATCCGATGCTGCGCGAAAAACTCCACTCGCTGCTAGGCGTTCCGCTGATGATGGAGGATCGCGTGCTGGGCGTGATCCACATAGGCTCCGCCACGCCGCACGACTTCACGCCCTCCGACGAGGCGTTGCTGATCCAGGTCGCCGACCGGATCGCGCGCGCGGTCGAGCGGAGCCAACTCTTCGCGGAGGTGGAGCAGGCCCGTAAACTTGCCGAGCAGCGTGCGGCATTCCTGAGCACGACCATGGAGGCCCTGGGCGACGGCCTTGTCATCACCGATGCTGAGGGGCGCCTGCTCTACGGTAATCCCGCGTTCTCCGCGCTGCTTGACGTAACCGCGACACACGATGGAGGCGCTGAGGGCCGCGATGACGACGCGACAGACGCGACGCAAGCGCCTTTCGGCCCATCGCGTCTGCGCCTTCTGGTTGTGCGGGATGCATCGGGCCAGTCCCTCGCGCTCGACGAGTTGGTGATCGCCCGCGCGCTCCGTGGCGAGACGCTCGCCGGCTCCGCCGCGCTAGACGTGCAGATTCAGCGTCTGGATGGGCAGGACGCCTACCTGAATATCACCGGAGCGCCTGTACGGGGAGCGACGGGCGAACTGCTCGGCGCGGTCATGGCCGTGCGCGATGTGACAGAGCGGCGACGGCTGGAGGAGCGGGCGCTGGCGGCGACGCGCCAGGCCAGGGAACGGTCGGATCGGCTTGAGGTAATCTTTGCCTCGGTCGCGGATGGCCTGTTCGTCTACGACGCCGCCGGCCACATCGTCGAGCGCAACCCGGCTGCCGACGCCATGTTAGCCGCCCTGGCGCCGACGGAGACGCCCGATGCATCCCTCTTCGAGCGAGGCCGCCGGATTGGCGGCCTGCGTGACGCGGAAGGTCGCATGCTCACCGAAGCGCAGTGGCCCCAGGCGCGCATCGCGCATGGCGAAGTCCTCAGCGGACCGACATCGGTAGACATCCGTCTACCATGCGTCGATGGCGCCGATGGCCGTGACATGTATCTCAGCGTGAGCGGCGCTCCGCTGCGCGACGAGAATGGCGCGGCGATTGGCTCCGTCTGCCTCTATCGCGATGTCACCGAGCGTTGGGAGCTGAGTGAGGCGCTCCAGCAACGCACTGCCGAAGCGGAAGAGGCCAGCGCGCGGCTGAATACGCTGCTCGACGTACTGCCCGTCGGCGTGGCCATCGTGGATGCCGCTGGCAAGGCCGTGCTCGTCAACGAGGCATTGCGCCACATCTGGGGCGAGAACCTGCCGATCTCTGAAAGTACAGCACAGTACGGAGCATATACGGCATGGCGGACGGATACAGGGAAGCAGGTGGCCAGCTACGAGTGGGGACTCGTCCGCGCGCTGCATGAGGGTGTGGTCGCCGTCGGCCAGGAGTATGACATCGAGTCTTTCGATGGCCAGCGCAAAGCGATTCTCGACTCCTCTGCGCCGCTACGCGATGCCTCAGGCGCGATCACTGGCGCGGTCTCGGTGATCTTCGACATCACTGCGCGCCGCCAGGCGGAGCAGCGCACTCGCGAAGCGCTCGAAGCCTTCATCGCCCTGACGGGCGCCCTCGTCGAGGTCCCAGACGAGGACGCCGCGGATATGGCTGCCGCCCACGATACGGCGGCTGGCGATGGCGACACGGAGCCTGCGAGACAGCGTGAGACGAGCACCCTCGCGCGCCGCCTGGCGGAGCTTACCCGTAGCATATTGGGATGCAGGATCGTCGCCGTAAGCTCGGTCGAGCAGGTGGACGGCGTTCTCTACGATCATCCGGTGGCGATTGTCGGCATGCCACCGGAACTCGAACGCAAATGGTGGGACGAGCAAGTGGCGCTACCGCCGCACGAGGTGGGTGTCGGCATGCTGCCGGATGACCGTGAGCGCTTGATCGCCGGTGGGGTGTTCACCGCCGATCTGACGCGCCCACCCTATGAGGCTCCCAACGACTACGGCGTCACGGCCCTTCTGGCCGCGGCCATGCGGACGCAGGGACGTATGGTAGGTCTGCTCGCGCTGGACTTCCAGGATCCCGACGGGCGACCGCACATCTTCACGCCGGAGGAGATCCAGATCGCGGAGGCCGTCGCGCGGCTGGGCGCTGTGGCGCTGGAGCGCGACCGGCTGCTCCGTGAGCGCGAGGCAGCCCGTGCGGAGGCATTGGCGCTGGCAGAAGCCAATCGGCGCATGGATGAGTTCCTGAGCATCGCCGGTCATGAGTTACGCACACCGATCACCACCATCAAGGCCAACCTGCAACTGGCAGAGCGGCGCGCCCGGCAGGCACATGAGGCGCTTCAGGCGACAGCGCAAGCTACCATGAGCGAAACGAGCACGCGGCGTGAGTCAGACCCGTCTGGCGACAGTCAGCGCAAGGCGCGTGGCGCGTGGAAACAGTTGCAGCAGATGCAGCAGTTGCAGCGCCTGTTGGAGCGCGCCGCGCAGTCTGCGGAGCGGCAGGAGCGCCTGGTGCGCGATCTGCTCGACATCTCACGCATCTCATCTGGGCAGCTCGAGCACCGCATGGCGCCGCTCGATCTGGCCGCACTCGTGCGCGAGGCCGTCCAGGAGCAGCGCCTGAGCGCAGCCACTCGACGCATCGAACTGGACGCGCCCGATGAGGCGCTGCTAGTTCTCGCGGATGCCGACCGGCTTGGCCAGGTGCTCACGAACTACCTGACCAATGCGCTCAAATATTCCGAGCCTGGCCGCCCGGTCGCCGTTACCGCTCGCAGGCTCGGAACACAGACGCGCGTCGAGGTGCGTGATCAGGGTCCGGGCCTGACGCCGGAACAGCGCGAGCGCCTCTTCGAGCGATTCTATCGGGTGCCCGACATCGAAGTGATGAGTGGATCAGGCGTCGGATTGGGCCTTGGCCTCTACATTAGCAAGACCATCGTCGAGCAGCACGGCGGAGTGGTGGGCGTCGAGAGCGCGCCGGGCCAGGGCAGCGTCTTCTGGTTCACGCTGCCCCTGCTCAGCGATGCGGAGAGCACGAGCGAGTAAACCCGCAGCTGCGGGCGTCCGCCGCGAGAGCCTTGCCTGCGCGGGCTAGGTTCCGACTCCTAGCCCGCGCAGGCGTGCTTGGCGACCCGCAGGCCCGTAACTGCGGCTTCAGCCGCGCGTTCGACTGGCCACGCCGATACTTCACAGACCCTGCCTCGCGGCCTCCCTGCGCTATCCGCGATGCCGCGCGGTGTGGTATGCTATCGCCTGTCGGCGCCAGGCCCGAAATCTACGCGGTCTGGCAAGCGATCTGGCGCTGACAGCCCACGCGGGAGTAGCTCAGTTGGTAGAGTACCTGCCTTCCAAGCAGGGCGTCGCGGGTTCGAGTCCCGTCTCCCGCTCCAAGTCTGAATTTTCCTGAGTTCACGTCTTCCTGAAGGATCTCTGCAGGCACGGCGCCGCCCTCTGAGGGGATTCTCCCTCGTCCGCGTACCCCTGAGCGCGGCTACGTCGTGTTGGTTAAGAACAATCCCAACAGGCGGCGACAACCACCGCTGTGCGTCAGCGCGCGGCGCCGCCATCCGCACGGAGGTAAGGCGCCGTGGGTGTGAAGACAGCAAGCTCTCCTGATGATGTCCTGAGTGGTCTGGGCGACCTGCAACCAGCGCTCGAAGCACTGTACAAGGACATTCACGCGCATCCTGAGCTTTCCATGCGTGAGACACGCACAGCCGACATAGTGGCGGATCGACTGCGAGCCGCTGGCTATGAGGTGACGACAGGCATTGGCAAGACTGGCGTGGTGGGGCTGCTGCGCAACGGCGACGGCCCGGTCGTGCTGCTGCGCGCCGACATGGATGCGCTGCCGGTGAAGGAAGCCACCGGGCTATCCTATGCGAGCAAGGTGACCGCCACTGACCCCGATGGCGCGACCGTGCCCGTGGCGCACGCCTGCGGCCACGATATGCACGTGGCCTGTCTGGTGGGCGCGGCCACCCTCCTGGCGCAGTCTCGCGCGGCGTGGCGCGGCACGGCGCTGGCGCTGTTCCAACCAGCCGAGGAGACGGCGGCAGGCGCCCAGGCGATGATAGACGACGGCCTCTTCAAACGCTTCCCCAAACCGGCTGTCGTCCTCGGCCAGCACGTCATGGTGATGCCCGCTGGCGAGCTTGGCTGGCGTACTGGCGTCATCACCTCCGCCGCCGATAGCATGCAGATTCGCTTGTTTGGGCGTGGCGCCCACGGCTCGATGCCACAGGCCAGCATCGATCCCGTCGTGATGGCTGCGGCGACGGTGCTGCGCCTGCAAACCATCGTCTCGCGGGAGGTCGCGCCTACTGAGGCCGCCGTGGTCACGGTTGGCGCGCTGCAAGCTGGAACCAAGGAGAATGTCATCCCCGACGAGGCGCTCATCAAGCTGAATGTTCGCACCTTCGACGAGGGCGTGCGCAAGCGGGTGCTCGCCGCGATCAAGCGCGTCGTCACCGCTGAGGCGAAAGCGTCCGGGGCGACGAAACCACCCGCGTTCACCCCGCTGGATCGCTATGCGCTCGTCACCAATGACGCGATGGCGACCAAACGGGTCGTGGACGCCCTTCGCCAGCGCTTCACCAGCCAGCGCGTGGTGGAGACGGAGCCAACGTCGGCGAGTGAGGACTTCGGACTCTACGGAACGGAATGGCGCGTTCCATCCGTGTTCTGGTTTGTCGGCTGCACCGACCCCGACCTGTATGCGAAAGCGACAGCAGCCGGCAAGCTTGCTGAGATCCCGACCAATCACAACCCGGGCTTCGCGCCCGTGATCCATCCCACGCTGGAGACCGGTGTCGCGGCGTTGGTCGTCGCCGCGCTGGCCTGGCTGGCTCCGTGAGGCGGCGCCACCCCTCGCGCTCCAGCGCATGACCTAACGCCTGTTCGCCAGCCCCTGATGAGGTCACGGCGCTCTCGCCTGCGCCGTCTCCGCGTGCGGGGCGCATCGGCGGCGCCCATTGACCCGCCTTTTGCGGCGCGCGTATGCTTTGGGCGCCAGAAATGCTGGCTTCGTGCGGCGCGCGTCCACTGCGTCAGGTAGGTTGATCAGCATGCAGCCGGTCGTCTTCAATGCCAACCTCGAACAAGCTCTCAACCTCGTTGGCGCCTTTGTCTTTGCGATGTCGGGCGCCTTGCTGGCCGTCCACAAGCGCTACGATATCGTCGGGATGATCGTGCTGGCCGAGATCACCGCGATTGGCGGCGGCGTCATCCGCGATCTCATTCTTGGCGCCGTGCCTCCAGCATCCTTCACCGATCACGTCTCCTTCTTGCTACCGCTGGGCGCCGTGGCCATCGTCTTCTTCGCCTACCGCTATGTCATCCAGAGCCAGGCCCAGCAAGACGGCGCCGTTGCGCAGCGGAACGGGAATCAGTTTCTCAGTACGCTGGTGCAGCGGTATCGGCGCCGGGTTCAGGTGGCGATACTCGTCTTCGACGCGGCAGGGCTGGCCGTGTTCTGCGTCGCGGGCACGGCGAAGGCGCTGGCCTATCACCTCGGCCCCATCGAGGCGATTGCGCTGGGCACGCTGACAGCAGTGGGCGGCGGCATTCTGCGTGACGTGCTCGCCAAAGAGCAGCCCACCGTGCTACAGGCGGGCAGCCAGTTGTACGCGGTTCCAGCGGTGCTCGGCTCCGCCATCATCGTGGCGGCGGCGTATCTGCACGTCTATGGTTCGCTGGCGGCAGGCTTTGCCGCGGTCTTCGTCTTTGCCCTGCGGCTGGGCGCGATGCGGTATGGCTGGCAGGCGCCCCAGCCGAACCGCAGCAGGGCCACACGCGATGACACTCACGACAAATAGGGAGCGAGGGCGCTCTGCTCCGTCGATTGGATCACATGCCGAGCGCCGTCCCCATCACGGGATGAGCATGCTGGCGTCGCTGGCTGCCGTCTCCTCGCGCGCTCCACTGGCCGCTTCCTCCCTATGGCGCTTCCAGCCGAACGGCCAGCCTGGCAACAAGAGCGCCACCGCGAAGGCAGCCGCCGCGACGCCGAACGCCAGCCCGCGCTCCTCCGGCGGAAACGCGCTGAAGAGCAGCGCCGTCCCCAGCGGCAGCGCCGAGCCACCCGCCAGCCCCTGCACGATGCGGAAGACGATCAGCAGGAAGAGATTGGGCGCCAGACCGCATAGCGCCGACGCCAGCGTGAAGCCCAGCAGACTCAACAGGTAGATGCGCTTGATGCCGAAGCGATCGGCGAGCAGCCCCGCCATCGGGGTCACGATGCCGATGGCCAGCACGAAGCCGCTGGATGACCCACTGCGCCTGCCCGATGCCCCCGCGCTGCCAGAGAAGACCGTGCGCAGCGTCGGCAGCGCGCCGTTGACGATAGTGGCGTCCATGATGACCATGAACGTGCCGAAGATGACCGAGGCGACCACCTGCCATTTATAGGGCCACCGTTTGATAGCGCCTCTCCCTCCTGTGTTGTTCCGTGTTGTTAGCTAACTTATCAGTTGGTTAGTTTCTATGACAAAGCGAACGGCCCGCCAGGCCACACACTACGGAAGTTACTCGCCCGCCAGGCCGTGCAAGAAGAACGCGAGCAGTTCGTCGATGTGGGTGTCGAGGTCAGCGCCGCTCGCCAGTCGCAGATTCGGATGCCCCGGCGACGGGAGCATCATCACCAGCGTCAGAAAGTACATCACCCCCAGCGTGGGCCGATGCGGGCGCAGATCGCCGCGCTCCACGCCCTCCGCCAGCGTCCGCGCGATGGGCTGCTGAATGCACATGGCGAACGCCTGCTCGACCGTGCGCTGCTGCTCGGGGCTGAGCTTGCCGTGCTCATCGGCCTGAAATTTCATCGGATCGAAGAAGGGGAAGGCCGCCATCACGCGCATGATGGCGCGCAGCCGCTCCGCCGTCCCCGACGCCGCGCCGATGGCCGCTTCCAGCGGCTGCTGGCGCTGGCGCAGCATCTCCAGCAACATGGCGCAGAAGAGATCCTGCTTGCTGCGGAAGTGGTGAAACAGCGCGGCTTTCGTCAGCCCCAGGGTGTCGGCAATTTCCTGAAGGTTGACGCCACCGTATCCGCCGCGATAGTAGAGCCGCTCGGCCTCGCGCAGGATGTGGGCGCGCGTCTGTGTGGTGCGCCCGTCGCGCTTCGCCGTTCCCTGCTGCGCTCTGTCCTCACCCATACGCGCCGCCCTCCCAAATTAGCTGACCTGCTGGTAAGTTATACCGGACATCGCAGCCGCCGTCAAGCGCTTCTCTGTCGGCTGGCGCCCGCCGCCCGCCACGCCCTATCCTCTGGGGAGCGTTCAGCGCGCCAGATGGCGCGCGACAGCGAGCAAGGAGTTACCAGCATGGCAAATACCGTGACAACAGCGCTACTGGCGCGCCTGGAAGCCAGGCCCGGCAAAGAGGAGGAGGTAGCGAGTTTCCTCAGCGGCGCGCTCTCCATCGTGCAGGGGGAGCCAGCCACCGTGGCGTGGTTTGCCATCCGCATGGGACCATCCACCTTCGGCATCTTCGATGTCTTCCCCGATGACGCTGGCCGCCAGGCGCATCTTTCCGGGCAGGTGGCGGCGGCGCTGATGGCCCGCGCAGACGAACTCTTCTCGCAGCCGCCCGACATCCAGCAGATCGACGTGCTGGCCTCGAAGCTGCCCTGAGCGCCGCACGACCCTGGCCAGCCGCCAGCGCCGATCCAGCGCCGACCCAGCGCCGACCCATCCCACACCCAGCCGCCCGCCGCGTTCAGTTGAACGCGAGCGGGCGGCGTTGCTGTAAGCGTCTCGTCATCATTATGTCACTCAACGTAAGGTTCACCCTCTATGCTTCCCTGAGAGCGCGATCCGCAAGTGAACGCGCGAATCAGGCCATCAGGAATCGCCTGAGCGCCTCCCCAGCGCATGCGGATGATAGATCACGGGGAATGAGGATGCAACCCAACGATCAGCAGATGCCCGGCGCACAACGCCAGTCGCTCGGCCTGCGCGAGATACGCGGCGTCTATCAGTTCATCTACCGGCACGTGGGCAACCGCGAAGAAGCGGAGGCGCTGACCGAGCGCGTCTTCATGCTGGTCATCCAGCCGCAAGCAACGCGCGATGCGCCCGGCGCCACGCAGGCGA
>DATBTW010000168.1:0-2916 GCA_036559055.1 Ktedonobacterales bacterium | reverse complement strand
TGAGCCAGAGCACGAGGCAGAGGGCGCCGCGCTGGCGACTCTGCCCCAGATCGAGCGGGCCGTGCGCGAGGCGCTGGCGACGGCGGCGCGTCCGGTGGCGGCGTTGCTGCGACCGCTGGCGGAGCAGGCGGGATTCACCTTCGGTGGCTGCGACCTCTCACCCGCGCCAATGGGCGATGAGAGCATCGCCGCCGCGCTGGAGTTGGCCGGGCTGGGTCTTTTCGGCGGGCCTGGCTCGCTGGCCCTCTGCGCCACGCTGACCGCTGCCATCCGGGGAGCCGCCGCCGATCTGGCCGACATCGCGCCCGCCTGCGGCTACTGCGGCCTGATGCTGCCAGTGCTGGAGGATGAGACGCTGGGCATGCGCTGCGCCGAGGGGCGCCTCAGCGTGGCCTCGCTGCTCTCCTACTCGGCTGTCTGTGGTACCGGACTCGATACCACGCCGCTGCCCGGCGACGCCGAACCCGCCGCCATCG
This sequence comes from Ktedonobacterales bacterium, assembly GCA_036559055.1. GTDB lineage: Bacteria > Chloroflexota > Ktedonobacteria > Ktedonobacterales > JADMIN01 > JAKAIY01. Next base: position 2,440 of record DATBTW010000168.1, on the reverse strand, counting down.
CCGCGCTGCTGGGCGACGTGGCGGCGCTGGCGTGGAAGCTGCGCAAGCCGCTCTCGGCGCGCCTCTTCCTCACGCCGGGCGCGCAGGCGGGCGACATGACCAATTTCGCCTCGCCCTTCCTCACCAACACGCGCGTCCTGCCGCTGTAGAGTCGCGGCCTTGAAAGGCCCACGCACGCGACGAGGGCATAAATGCCCCTTGGCGCCGCCGCAGGCGGGCGCCCCCTCTGCGGCTTTCAATCCGCCGTGGCACGCCCGCCTTTCAAGGCCGAGAGTCGCCCTACCATAGTGAGGTCTCCGAGAGTCCCGCTCGGTTGACAGCCTTTGCCGCGCGTCTGTAGACTGACGGCGGCGCCTAACTGCGGATGAGTCGGGGAGATTCCAAGGGGGAGGGTTACGGGCGCACGTAGCGCTGGGAGCAATCGGGTCATGACGCGCAGGGTTCGGCTGACCGCGCTGCTTGGGAGCGCCGCGCTGCTGCTGATCGCCCTCGCCTCGTTGATCGCGCTGCTGGTAGGCGGCGGCGCGCCCGTCCTGGCCGCCGCTGCTGTCGCCGCCGATGACACGCCGACTCCGCTTGGCTCGCCCACTCCTGCCGCCGTCCCCACCATCAGCGCTGGCACGGCTGGCTCCATCGCCGCTGCCGCTCCGACGGTGACGGGCGCCACCATCGCGCTGGGGCTGACCTGCGTCACCGCTGTCATCGGGCTGATCATCGCCTCTGTCACGCTCCGCGCCCTGCTGCGCGGTGGCTACGGCCCATTCCTGCGCGCCCTGGTCTTCGGCTCGAAGGCTGGCGGCGCGCGGGAGCATCTGAATGATGGCGCCTGGGATGCCTCGCACACGCTCAACTATCGCCCTGGCCCCGGCGCGCGCGATGACTCCTTCGAGCCGCACAGCGCGTATGATGAGCGCAGCGGCGCGCGCCGCTCTGGCGCCCGTACACGCGGCGACCGCTCGCGCCGACGCGCGCCCGCGCGCCGCAGCAGATGGGAATAATTGGGAAGAGGAGACCTATGGCGCGACGCATCGCCCTCTGGCGGATGGAGCTGGGCGCCGGGGTCGCCGCCATCGCTATCGGGCTGTTGACGCTGCCAATGGCGCTGCTGGCTCCGCTCTATCCGCTCTGCGGCGGCGCGCCGTCAGCCTCCGGCGCCTGCCCGACCGCGCCGCGCTACGTCGCGCTGCTGGCGGCGCAGCCCGGCGCCGATGTCTGGGCGCTGCTGATCGGCCTGCTGGCGCTGACGCTGGTGGGCGCGGCGGGCGCCATCGCCGATGCGCGCTCTCAGCCCGCGCTCACCGCCCGGATGTTTTCTGGCGCGGGGCTGCTGGCGCTGTGGGGCGCGACACTGGTGGTCTTTGCCATCTGCGCGCTCGGCTCGCGCGGGCCGCTGGGGCTGCTCTATCTGCCCTCGGCACTGGCGCTGGCGCTGGCCGCCTATGTCGCGCTGCTCCGCCGTGTGGCCGCCCGCCGCGCCGCTGCTCGCGCCGAAGAATCCGAGGAGTCGGCCTGATCCTGCGCTCGTGGTCGCGTTGGTCGCTCATCAGGAGGATTGCATGCGTCCCGCTATCATCATCTTCGATTTATACGGCACGCTGGTGGATGGATTCTCGTTCTCGGCGCACGAGCGGGCGCTCGTGGAGATGACCGCGACGCTCCAGACGCCCGACCCGCAAGCCTTCGCCCTGAGCTTCACCCACGATACGTGGCTGGCGCGCGGAACCGGGCAGTTTCCCAGCATCGAGGCCAATATCGCCTGGATCTTTGAGGAGTATGGCTGGCCGCTCGATCCAGATCGGCTGGCCGAGGCGATCCGCATCCGTCTGGCGTTCGTGCGCGAGGGGCTGGCGCCACTGCCCGGCGCACTCGACGCGCTTCACACGCTCAAGCGGCAGGGGCGCCGCCTGGGCCTCATCAGCGATTGCTCTGCCGAGACGCCGCAACTCTGGGATGGCCTGCCCTTCGCGCCGCTGATCGAGCAGCCAGTTTTCTCATGCGCCGTGGGCTATCTCAAGCCCGATCCGCGCATCTACGAGATTGCCTGCGAGCGGCTGAGCGTCGCGCCCGGCGATTGCCTCTATGTCGGCGACCGCCCCGAGGAGGTGATCGGCGCGCGAGCCGCCGGGATGCGCGCCATCCGGGTGCGCCCGCCGCATGACGACACCTACGAGGCCCGCGAGCCAGATCGCCCCATCTGGGATGGCGAGGAGCTGGAGAGCGTGGCGCTGGTTCCCGCCCTGCTCGCCTCCGCAGAGCAAGCAGAGTAAAGAGCGCCCCCTCTCTCGAAGGAGAGGAGGCGGGGGATGAGATTACGCGGGGAAGAACGGCGCGCTGGGAAAGAATTGCGCTGGCGAGAGATGCGCAGGCAGCGAAAGTGTCACGAGTGTGGCGCCCCTCACTGGCTCGAACTGCAACGCGCCGCCCATCTGCTCGATCGTGC
>DATBTW010000167.1:0-31357 GCA_036559055.1 Ktedonobacterales bacterium | reverse complement strand
TCAGGCTGCCAGCGCCTACAATCCCTCCACTGGCCTGCTCGATGTCGAGTCGCTGGCGCCGCCGAAGGTGGATGTGATAAACGCTCAACCAAACGCAAAATCCGTAGCCGCCTCGGCGTATCTCTTGCCCGGCCAGGCGGTTGCGCTCTTTACGCATGCGCGCGTCGGCGGGGTTCAGGCGATTGGCTCGCTCAGCCCCGCGGGCGTCACGGCGTTGCAGGCGTATCTCGTCAATGGAGCGGCGAGGAGTAGCGGAACGACGAGCGCGCACGTCGCCGACACCTATGGCGAGACGACAATTCCGATAGAGTCGTCGGTCGGCGTGGCGAAATCGACAGATTACGTACTCTACAGCACGGATGTCATCAGCCAGGGACAGTTGGTGGGAACCCTGACGGTGGGCCTGCCGAATGCGATCAATCAGACGACGCAGGCGGTGCTTCCGGCGCTGTTGCTGGCTGGCCCCATTACGCTGCTGGTGGCAGCGCTGGGCGGCTACTGGCTGGCGTCGCGGGCGCTGCGCCCGGTGCGGCTGATTACGCGGGCCGCCCAGCAGATCAGCGAGACGGACCTGAGCGCCCGCCTGCGCCTGAAGCGGCGCGATGAGCTGGGCGAGCTGGCGGCGACGTTCGACCACATGCTGACGCGGCTGGAGGCGGCGTTCCAGCGGCAACGACAGTTCACCGCCGACGCCAGCCACGAGCTGCGCACACCGCTGACGATCATCAATCTGGAGGTGACACGCGCGCTGGCCCAGCGCCGTACACCAGAGGAATATGAGCAGGCGCTGGGCATCATCCAGGCGGAGAATCTGGCCATGAGCCGCCTGGTGGGCGATCTGCTGACGCTGGCGCGCGCCGACGCCAGCCCGCTGCGCCTCCACATGGCGCCGGTTGATCTGAGCGATGTGACACTCGAAGCGGTGGAGCGACTGGCGCCGCTGGCGTGCCAGCGCGGTGTCGCGCTGGTGGTGGAGGCGCTGCCAGAGGTTCGACTGATGGGTGATCGGGCGGCGCTGACGCAGGCGCTGGTGAATCTGGTGGAGAACGGCGTCAAATATACCGCTGGCGTCGGCAGCCGCGTGCGCGTGACGACTTGCTACGAGTCCACGCGCGAGGGTGACGTCTGGGCGGTGGCGCGCATCGCGGATGACGGGCCGGGCATCGCGCCGGAACACCTGCCCCACCTCTTCGACCGCTTCTATCGCGCAGACACCGCCCGCACCGCCGACAGCCAGGATGGCCAGGATAGCGGCGCCGTTGCGAGCGATCTGGCGCGCGATGGGCATGGGCTGGGGCTGGCCATCGCGCAGTGGGTGGCGCAGGCGCATGGCGGCGTGGTGGAGGCGCAGAGCGCGGCGGGCGCTGGCGCGTGCTTCGAGCTGCGCCTGCCCGCGCTGGCGGAGGCGGGCAAGCAAAAGCCCCTCGCGGAGGAGTCCTCCCGAGGGGCTGGGTGACGGCGGTTGGATTTGAACCAACGACCTAGGGCTTATGAGTCCCTCGCTCTGCCGCTGAGCTACGCCGCCTGGCTTGATCTTGGCTTGACGATGCCCTCACACCACATCGAGTGTGAGGGCATGGTAGCGGGGGCCGGATTCGAACCGACGACCTCCGGGTTATGCTTGCTACTACAGCTTTCGCTGCCCGGCGAACCGGTTTGTAGTCTGGACTTTCCCTTCACCCTCGGCATTACCCGTTAGGGGCCTCACATCAAGTCTCTACACGTTCCTCCAGAGGCTCATCGCCTTCAGAGGCTTCGCTCGGGATTACCCTGCCAACGGCTTCCCCGAATTTGTGAGGTGTTCGTACACCAGTTTCCCGATGCACAGCCCATTGTGAAATGAGATCCCACGCACAGCGATAATCAGCAGATTTGGGTCTTCGCTGGCGCTTGTCGGCTTCGACTAAGTGAATCTCACTGCCGTAGCCGATAAACACCTCACAAGGAAAGACATAGAAGATATCCATGTCCTCGACATACACCAGCGCAAAATCGAAATCGTCAGGAGAATATGCCTCACGAACCATCACGCGACGATTCGTTTTTGTTCGACGGTTATCGACAACAAAGTTGCCAGATGGCCCATCGAACCAGGCGGACTTCACCTGGATTTTGACGAGAGTCCCAAGAACGTCGAAGACCAGATCATAAGGTAATCTGTCACCGACTGGTCGTAGCACTCCCCAGCCATACTTCATGGAGTGAAGAACAGCTGCTTGCTCAGCAATGTCACCCTTGAGTTTGGTGTCCATTCACTCACTTCACGGAATTGAGCCCGACGAGCTAACCACTGCTCTACCCCGCGTCGCACAACTGATACTATCCTATGCGGGCAGGTTTGTCAAGCGCGGCGCCATTGGTCAGGCGCCAATCGTCAGCGCGGAGGATCGCTATTTCGCCTGAGTTTGCGTCTCCCGTGCCTCGCTCTTGCGGTCGGCTGAAATGGTATGATATACTCACCCGCGTAAGGGCGAGCGTTCGACTTAGGCGCACTGACCACACGCCAGCGAGCGCACGCGCTTTCCCAATCAGGTTCAGCTTCGGGGTGTAGCGCAGGTGGCTAGCGCGCAGCGTTCGGGACGCTGAGGTCGGAGGTTCAAGTCCTCTCACCCCGACCAAGAACCGTCAGGCGATGAATCCTCACCGATTCACCCGCCCGACGGATCTCGTTGAGGAGCACGCCATGTTGGCGATGGATAGGCGTACATTGGGAGCGATGCGTTCGCGTCCCTGCGCCACCATCGGGCAGGGCGTGCTCCTTTTTGCATGCCCGCCTACCAGTTCATCATATTCATCGGGATGTCCAACTCTACCCGCTCGTGAGTCGGCTACGCAGGCGCAGCGCGGTTGGCTCGCATCAAGCAGCGATCGGTATCATAGACGGCGGAGATAGTGACACCGTAGCGCCTGCCTGGCGCGCGATGGTCTCTTCGCTCCGCCCACGACGGTACGGCGACGTGGCGCAGTTAGAAGGGGGTCGCCAATGCCAGTGCTTGTGCTCAATGCGTCTCTCCAGCCGCTCTCGGTCATCCCAGAGCGTCGGCTCGTCGTGCTGCTCTCCAAGCAAAAGGTCGCCTTCGTGGACGACAGCATCCGCAAGGTGATCGAAGCGGGCATCGGCGAGCGACATCTCCCCACGGATGCTCCCGTCATCGTGCAGCTGCTGGCGAATGTGCGTGTTCCGCGCATGGCGCTGCGCCCGACCCGCGCCAATATCATGTTGCGCGATGAGGAGATGTGTCAGTACTGCGGCAAGCACTTCCGCGAACTGACACTCGATCACGTCATCCCGCGGTCGCGGGGTGGCACGAGCACGTGGGAGAACCTCGTCGCCTGCTGCCGCGCCTGCAACGGGCGCAAGGGCAATCGCCTGCCGCACGAGGTGGGGATGAAGCTGCTGCGCCAGCCGCGCCCCCTGCACAACGAGTACGCGGGTTTCTTCTTGCTGCGCTACCCGCGACTGCGCGAGGCCTACGAACAGTTCCTCGTCTCGGCTCAGCTGGGGATAGTCGATGTGGCCATCGAGGCCACTGCCTGATCCGAGCGCATCGCATCGCAAGCGACATCATTGGCCCCTCTCTGCCAGCGCAGGGAGGGGCATTTTTGTGTTGCGGGCGGGACGGAGCGCGCCTCGTCGTTGCGAGGCTCCAGACCCCATGTTACACTATACGGTGGCAGACTGCGTATGGCTCGCGCGCCACGCCGCCCGCGCCACTCGTCGCCGAACGCGACTCAACCCGACTCGCTGAATATAAGACAGTCCTGAGAGCAGAGGAGCTGAATCCGTATGGAGACACCTGCGACCACATTCGCTCCGGTCATCAAGTTTCGCTTTGGCGCGGATGTCCGCGACGCCGAAGGCGCAGGCGCCACGCTGGCGAGCGTTGTCATCCACGCGGAGAGCCACACCATCGTGGGGCTGGGCATGCGCTTCGGGCGGCTCAGTCGCCCCGTCTATGCGCTGGTGGATGCTGTCAGCGCCGCTACCCTGCGCAGCATTGAGCTGAATATCACGCGCGCCGAGATTGAGAAAGACGGCCTCCAACTCGAAGGCGTCAAGCTGAGTGGCGGCACGGTCTCGCAGAGCGGCAAGCGCCTCGGCAAGCTGGCGCTGCTGAGCTTCAACGCCGACACCCGCGCGCTCTGGCGGCTGGTCATCGATCGCAGGCTGGGCGGCGAGGTCGTCATCTCCGCCAGCGCCGTTGACCAGATCACCGCTAACAGCATCACGCTGACGACGTCCACTGGTGGCTCCGGCGTCACGCTGACTCCGTACCGACCAGATCAGGAGCTGCGCGAGGACGCCATCAAAGCCATCGAGGACTACAGCCGCCTGCGTGTGGACATTGAGGGTGTCAACGTCACCGCGACCGACGGCATCGTCTGGCTGCGCGGCTTCGTCTCCAGCGACCTGAATCGCCGCCTGATGGGTGATCTCGTCAGCCAGATACACGGGCTTGGCGAGCTGCACAACGAGCTGATCACCGATCCGCAGCTAGCCGGCGTCATCTCGCGGGCGCTGGCGCACGACCCACGCACCGCCGAGGAGCGCATCGGCGTGTATCCCACGCTGGGGCGCGTGAAGCTGCGTGGCGCGGTGCGCACGGCGGGGGCGCGCGAGGCGGCGGAGCAGATCGCCCGCAGCACGCCTGGCGTGGGTGAGGTCAGCAATGAGCTGCATGTGAGCGCCGACGCCAACGTGCTGCCCGTGCTGGCCGGCGTCACCAACGCCGAGGACGACGTCCCCGGCGGCCGCTAAATCCTGCTGACCACGCGCAGCGGCCCACATCTCGCCAGATGAGATGCGGGCCGCGATGGTTTCTCCCCCGGCTAGCGTTTCGCAATGATGAACAGGCGCGCGATCACCAGCAGGCTCCACAGCGAGTGGACACCAGCCGACAACCGCTCATAGATGCCCGCGATGCCACCGTGCGCGCCCGACATCCCGAAGAGCGCGATGAACACGATAGTCAGCAGGCCGGTGATGATGGAATAGAGCGCCCAGCCACGCCAGCGCGGCTCCCGCGCGAATCGTCGCGCCAGAATGAAGCAGCCGACCGCCAGCGACGTAATCGACACGACGGCGAAGAGCGTGTGAATCGCGCCGCCAACCGTCGGCGCGCCGAGGGTCGCGCCCACCGGATAGCCCGGCGCGGGATTCTGCGAAACGATGCCATCCACGATCAGGCCGATGCCCGTGGCGGTCTGCGCGATGGGGAACCAGACGCGCGCCACTCCGGGCCGCAGCAGGCGCCGCCAGCCCACCGCCGAGCACAGAATCAGCAAGCCGAAGACGATGAAGTTGGCGCGCTGCATCCAGCCGCCGGGGCCGAGGCTCAGCGCGCTGATGGCCTGCTGATAGGCGACGTAGCCCGGGCGTGTGACGCCTTCGAGCAGGTAGACTGTCGTGAAGAGCAGCGAACCGACCAGGCTGGCGCTCACCAGCAGCAGCGTGGAGCGCGCTACGGGCGCCGAACCATCCAGGCCAGAGGTGGTGACGTCCGCGAGGGTGTTCCGCCGACGATCAATCGTTGCGTGTGTCATGGCTGCGCTCTCCTTCCCCGCTGCCGGGGCGCTTCATCCTGTCTGCCGAGCGCGTGAACCGCGCTGACATCCCAAGGATAGCGGGTGGGAGCGTTGTCCGGTAGAAACAGATGTCATGGTTTCGGCATGACATCTATCACAAGCGTTCTATCGCATGCGATTATGCGGCAGCCAGCGAGCGGAGAGCGCGTCGCCAGTAGATCGCGCCCGCCGTGAGGATGGCGATGGCGGCGAGGGCGTAGACGGCCACGGCGATCAGGCTGACGACATCCGCTGGCTCGGCGAGCAATACAGGATTGTGCGCCTGCGCGAAGTCCTGCCCCACGGTGAGGGCGCCACCCCACGCGATGACGCTGAGGACGGCGACACGGAGGTGATTCCAACGGCGCATGCCGCCCTGCGTGTGCAGACCCTCCCGCACATAGACCAGCGCCCCCAGCGCGACGCCGAGCGTGAAGAAGATTGCGTCGATGCCCATCAGCAGGTTGATCGTCGCCATCGTCATGAGCGTACCAGTCTCCTTCCAGCGCGACAGCCAGAGAGATCAGCGCAGGGCCAGGGCGAAGTGCAGGATCAGCGCGAGCAGCCAGAGGCCGCCGATGGTGAGCGCGGCGATGGCCAGCCAGCGGAACTCGCGCGGGGCAGGCGTCTCGCCCGCGTGCGCCAGGCTCCAGGCGCCCAGCGCCAGCCCCGGCGCCGCGAAGACGCTCATTGCCGCGCTGAACGGCGCAGTCAGGCTCAGCGCGACACAGATCACCGCGACAAAGGCGGCCAGCGACACCTGCGCCTCTTGCGGGGTGGCGGGCGGCGCCTCGTCGAGCCGTGTCAGCCAGGTCGCCGGGTCGCGCCACAGCGTAGGCGCGATGGCGAAGGCGGCGGCGCGCGCGCCAACCATCTCGCCGACATCACGGCGCGCGACCCGGCCAGCGTGTGGATGGGGTCGCTGCGGCGGAGTCGCGGGCCATGCCGCCTGCGGTGGCTGCGTCGGGCGCGCCAGGATCGGCGGGGCGATGCCCTGCGCCGCCGGGCGCGCCGCTGGCGGTGTGGGCCGCGCGCTGGCGGCCACAGCGGGCATGGCGGGCATCTGCGCGGTTTGCCACGGCTCATCCCAGAGCGCATCGCCGCAGCGCATGCAGAAGCGCGCGTCGGCGGGCGAGACACAGCCACAGCGCGCGCAACCGCGCGAGGCCAGCGCCACCGCGCCCGCTGGCGACGCGCTCAGCGCCACGCGACAGGCGATCAACTCGCGCTCGAGGTCTTTGGCCGACTGGAAGCGCTCATTGGGGTCCAGCGCCATGGCCCGCAGCACCATGGCGCTGACCCGCTCGCTCAGCAGCGGGTTGCGCTCGCGCGGGGTTGGCAGCGCCTGGGCGCTGATGCGCGCGGGCGCCTCGACCGGCTGATAGCCCGTCAGCAGGTAATAGAGTGTCGCGCCGAGGCCATACACATCGGTGCGCTGGTCGGTCGCGCCGATGGCCTGATACTGCTCCGGCGGCGCATAGCCCGGCGTGAAGGCCAGCGCCGCCACGATGGTCTGCGTACCCAGCGCGAAGAGCTTGGCCAGGCCGAGATCGATCAGGATGGGGATATTCTGCGTCGCGCTGAGCTTGATATTGGCTGGCTTGATGTCGCGATGGATGATCGGCGCGGGCTGCGCGTGCAACTCCTCCACAGCGTCGCAGATCGGCTGCATCCAGTCGAGCACCTGCGTCTCGACGGGCGGGCGGTGCGTGCGCTTGATCGTCTCGATGGCGAGGTCTTCCAGCGTGTGGCCATTCACGTAGTCCATGACGAGGTAGAGGCGGCCCGTAGACTCGAAGACCGAGTAGCCGCGCACCAGATTGGGGTGGCGCGCATTCAGCAGGAATTCGGCCTCGAGCTGGAACTGGCGCTGCGCATGGGGATCACGCGAGAAGGCTTCTTTGATGGCGCGCAGATGGCCGAGCGCCATATCGCGCGCGCGGTAGATGTGGCCGAAGCCACCACCGCCGATATAGCCCTCGATCATGTAGCGATTACGTAACATCACCCCCGGCGCCAATGCCGGTGGTTGCGCCATGGCCGTAGATGGCTGCATCTCGTCCTGTCCCCTCTGGAGCGTGGTGGTTCCCCTCGCGCCACGCAGTTTTAGCCAGGCAAGCGCTGCAACGCCCATGTGAGTCTTCCTACCAGTATAGTGGCGCGCATCACAGGCGACAAGCCCTGATGCGCGCGAGAATGCAGGATGTGTGAATGCTCGGCGCGCAATGGCTCTTAGTCCGCGCAGGCGGAGTTCGCGGTGGCGCGAGCCGCCTCCCATGCGCGATTTTCAATTGCCGACCCATCAGCGGCGTGGATGAGATTGGCGCCGCCACTGCGTCTGAATGCCTGCGTTGGCTGAGAATCCGCCCGCTACGACGGGCGAGCAGGCGAACGCGCGCCGGGCGCCCCGAAGGTCCCAGAGACCGGGAGACCTCAGAATGGGCGTGAAAGGACGAATAGCTGCGCGCTCCCGCACAGGCTAAGACGTAGGACGCCACGCGCTCGTTGCGCGATACGTACACCATGTTGGATGTTGACAAGGATGTGACCACCCTGGTCGGGCGAGGAGTTGAGGACGTACGGCGTATGGTCGAATTGCTCGTAGCGCGCGGCGGCCCGCGTATTGGGCTGGCGGGGTCGTGGCTGACGTTGGCGCTGGGCTTCGTGGCCGCCGCGCTGCTGGCCTTTGGGCTGAGCGTGCTGGTGGCGCGACTGGCGCGCCGCGCCGGCTGGCTCGACCTGCCAGGTGGCCGCCACGCGCACCGGCTGGCCGCGCCACGGCTGGGCGGCGTCGCCATCTTCGTCGCGTTCGCGCTGGTGGCGGCGCTGCTCTATCGTCCCTCCACGCCCTACGAGGCGCATGTGGCGCTGGGCCTGTTCGCCGCGTCGGCGCTGACCGTCGGTGTGATGGTGATCGACGACGTGCGCGGGCTAAAGCCGTGGCCGCGCCTGCTGGCGCAGACGGTGGCGGCGCTGCTGGTGATCTATCCCGGCGCGCACGGCATGATCATCGAGGTGATCCACAATCCGCTCTCATCGGGCGCACAGGCAATCGTCCCGCTGCCGCTGTGGATCGCCGTCCCCTTCACCTGGTTCTGGATCGTCGGCATGATGAATACGATCAACTGGGTGGATGGCGTGGATGGTCTGGCGGGCGGGCTGGTGACGATTGCGGCGCTGGTGATGGCGGCCATCAGCTGGCTGCTGGGGCAGCAGACCGTGGCGCTGCTCTGCGCGCTGCTGGCGGGCGCCACGCTGGGCTTCCTGCTGCTGAACTGGCGGCCCGGCAAGCTCTTCATGGGCGATAGCGGGGCGATGTTCCTGGGGCTGGCGCTGGCGACGCTGGCAGGCGTGGGCGGCGCGAAGCTGGCGACGATGTTGCTACTGCTCGGCCTGCCCATTCTCGATGCGGCGCGGGTGATCGTGCGGCGCATCCGGCGCGGGCATATGCCGCTGTACGCCGACCGCTCGCACCTGCACCATCGCCTGCTGGCCATCGGGCTGAGCCAGCGGCAGGTGGCGCTGCTCTTCTACGCCGTCACAGGCGCATTCGGGGCGGTGACGATTCTGGCGGCGTACTTGCAGGCCCACGCTTGGCGCTGGTCCTCCTTCCTGCGGCTGACGCCCTGGCTCAACATCGCCACGACCGAGGCGCCGACCATCCTGGGGCTGCTGCTCGTCCCTACCGTGACCGTGTCGCTCTGGGCGCTGATTCGCCGCCGTCGCAAGCGCCTCGGATTGCCGCCCGACTCCTCCATCTCAGGCATGCATCCACCCTCGCGCACCGCGCCGCTGGTCAGCAGCGGCGGTCGCCACACCCGCCCGCTGTGAGGCTGGGTCAGCCTCAGCGGCGTCAAGACCAACCTGATGGTTGATGCCTACCAATTCGTAAAGTCGTCGGGTCGCAGGCTAGCGGTGTTATTTCAGACTGCGCCGCCGAATGCGGTCGCGCTCGATGACCACAAAAGCGTCTGCGAACTCGGCGCCTGATGTAGCGAATACCGTTGAGACACGCTCAGCTTTCTCGGCGAGCGTCAACCGGCGAAGGCGATAGAGTACGACCCCTGCGCGCGGCGCTGCGTGAGCATCGCGCAGAATAATATCGCCAAAGTCGCGGTCGGCTGTCAGCAGAAGGAATGCGCCAGCGACTGCCCACTCTAACACGGCCAAATCTGTGATTCCGGGAGCCTCAGCAGCAACCGCTATGATTGTGTGTCCGTCCTGACGCAGGCGCGAAATGATGGAGGCCTCTACACTCTCATCCGCCAGAATATTCACGGCGCGACCTGTCGTACAAGGCGCAGAGCGTAGGCAAGGGCGGCGACCACTTGCGCGCGGGTCAGATGGGGATAGTCTCTCAGGATATCCTCGATGCTTTCGCCGTCGCTCAGCTTCTCGAGGATCAGATCCACGCCAATGCGCGTTCCCGCGATAACGGGCTTGCCGCCCAGGATCGCGGGATCAGTGATAATGCGCGGCTCGCGCTGGGCATGAGACATCGTGCATCCTCCAGAGTGCAACGGGTAGCAGGACGGCCTCATTATGGCATGCGCGCCTCGGTCATTGCGCAAGATAAGAGAAGCCATCCGCGAGCGCAAGAGTCTATCATCTGTCCAGGGCGGTTGGTAGCAGTGGCGTACAGGCGATCTCGAATGTCAGTGCGACCAGCGTCTCTCATAGACTCAAGCGGGCAGTGACGACCGTTAGCCTTGACGACAGTAACATTGCGATGACGAGGAGAGGCAGCGTGCGAATTCTTCTTACCTCAGGTGGCATCAGCAACACCAGCATCCACAACGCGCTGGAAGCGCTTCTGGGCAAGCCGATCGTCGAGTCCAGCGCCCTCTACATTCCCACTGCGATATACGCCCATCCCAATGGCCCCGTCATGGCCGCCCGGGTGATCCGCGGAGAGGTGGGCAAGCCTTTTTGCAATATGGGGTGGAAGTCGTTGGGCGTGCTGGAGCTTACCGCGCTACCCAGCATCCAGACAGATGCGTGGGTTCCGCTGGTTCAGGAGACGGACGCTCTGCTGGTGGGAGGTGGCGATCCCCTGTACCTGTGCTACTGGATGCGGCAGTCCGGACTGGCCGACCTCCTGCCGTCGCTACGGCGCGAGGCGGTCTATGTAGGACTGAGCGCCGGGAGCATGGTGATGGCCCCCAGCGTCGGGGAGGACTTCGTCCACTGGAAGCCGCCCACCGGTGACGATAGCACGCTGGGACTGGTTGATTTTGCGATGTTTCCGCACCTGGATAACCCCTCGTTGCCGGAAAATACTCTGGCCGACGCGGAAAAATGGGCCGCCAGCATGCCGACTCCGGCGTACGCGATCGACGATGAGACCGCCATACAAGTCGTTGACGGCGTTATCGAGGTCATCTCCGAGGGGCACTGGAAGCTGTTTCCCCAGAAATAGACTGGCGCAGCCATGAGCCGTGCGTGCTCCAGACAAGGGTTCGAAATCGCCTCTACTCGCATTCTCAGCAGAAAGGAGAATCCAGATGGCGAGCATCATCGTCAACACCAGTGTGACGCTCGACGGCGTGATGCAGGCGCCCGCCCGACCCGATGAAGACGAGCGCGACGGCTTCACGCACGGCGGCTGGGCGGTTCCGTACTCCGATGCGGTCATGATGCAGAAGGCAGCGGAAGGCGGCGCTACCTCCGGCGCGCTGCTGCTGGGGCGGCGCACCTACGAGGACTTCTTCGCTGTCTGGCCCAACCGGCCAGATAGCCCCTTCTCTGCCATCCTGACCAACACGCCGAAATATGTCGCCTCGACGACGCTGAGCGAGCCGCTGCCGTGGGCCAATTCGACGCTGCTCAAAGGCGACGCAGCGGAGGCGGTGGCTGAGCTACGGCGGCAGCTCGGCAAGGATATCGTGATCCTCGGCAGCGGCGACCTCGTCCAGTCACTCATGCGCCGCAACCTGATCGATGAGTTCCGGCTGCTGATTCACCCGCTGGTCCTGGGGTCTGGCCGACGCCTCTTCCCCGATGGCGCTCCGCACACCGCGCTGCGGCTCATCTCTACCACGACCACCACGACCGGAGTGGTGATCGCCACCTACCAGCCCGCCGAATAATCTGGCGCACGCTTGAGATCCGTTGCTCCCGCGCGCTGCCGCTATACGAGCGTCGCCTGAGATACTGGCGCCAAAATTGATGGCGTAGCGCCGGGACAATCGCGTGCGGCGCTTCCAGATCAGCGCAAACGCTTGAAAAGGGGAGGGTTCTCGTGCAATCTCAAAATGCGCAGCAAGGGGCCGATGCGCTGAGGTGGGTTTCACTTGGCATCGCTGTTCTGGCGGCTGTCTGGACACTCTTTCACATCGTCTGGACGTTGAGCAATCACGCAGCGGATGATTACTGGGGAATCGCGCTCGTGATAATGTTCATCCTCGCGCTGGCGCTGGCATTCGCGCGATTCTTTCAAGAGCGTGCGCTGATGCCCGACAAAGTCGAACACGCTGCGGAAGAGCCATTTCCAGAACCAGCCATCTCGCGGTTCTTTCTGGCCTCTACTGGAGCCTCCGCCGTGTGGTTCGTCGTCCGCATGAATGTGGGCGCCGAGTGGTTGACCGCTGGCTGGGAAAAGGTCAGTTCTCCGGCGTGGGGAGCGAGCGGCAAGGCGCTAAGCGGCTTCGTCGGGGCCGCAATGGCCAAGTCATCCGGACCGAACCCGGCCGTGCAGGGATGGTACGCCTGGTTTCTGCAACATGTGGTGCTGCCGAATGCGGGGCTGTTCTCATTCCTGGTGTCGTGGGGCGAGCTGGCGGTCGGCATTGGCATTCTCATCGGCGCGCTGACTGGCATCGCGGCGGGATTTGGAGTGCTGATGAACTTCAACTACTTGCTATCTGGCACGGTCAGCATCAATCCCATCATCGGCATGTTGGGCCTGTTCCTCTGCATCTCATGGCGCGTCTGCGGGTGGCTGGGCCTTGATCGCGTCCTGCTCCCCGCGCTTGGCTTGCCGTGGAAACCAGGCGCCTGGTTCCAATCCGATTCGCCCACCTCTACCACCCAACGCCAGACTGGCTACAGTTCATAGCGTTCCGTGCGCCCTATAGGCTCGTGGCGGGGTCTACGTCGATGGCCCAGCCGGGGGTGAGCGCGTCGGGGGCGAGCGCGCGCAGCGGTTGCAGCGGGTCTGGCCCGCGCACGATGATCTGCCAGCGGTAGCGCCCGCGCAGTCGCTCCAGGAAGGCCGGAGCCGGGCCGACCAGATCGGTGTCGGGCAGGCGCTGCGCCTGGATAACGCGCTCCAGCGCGCCCGCCAGCGTCATGGCCTCCACCTGCGCGCTGTAGCGGTCGTGATGCTCGTAGACGAGCTTGACCAGGCGGCGAAACGGCGGATAGCGATATTGCTGGCGCACGCTCAGTTCGACCTCCGAGAAAGTTGCGTAGTCGTGCTGGGCGGCGGCCTGGATGCAGAAATGTTCGGGATTGAACGTCTGCACGATCACGCGCCCCGGCGCCGCGCCGCGTCCGGCGCGCCCCGCCACCTGCGTCAAGAGCTGGAAAGCGCGCTCCGAGGCGCGGAAATCGGGCAGGGTCAGCGCCACATCGGCGGAGACCACGCCCACCAGCGTCACGGCGGGCAGGTCCAGCCCCTTCGCGATCATCTGCGTGCCGACCAGCAGATCGGCGCGCCGCTCCGCGAATTCGCGCAGCAGGTCTTCGTGCGCCTGGCGTGTACGCGCCGTGTCACGATCCCAGCGCAGCGTTCGCGCGGCGGGATACATGCGCTTCAGCGTTGACTCGACCCGCTCGGCGCCCAACCCGAAGTAGCGGATGCTGGCGCTCCAGCAGAGCGGACACTGGCGCGGCGGCGCCTCACGCCGACCGCAATAGTGGCAGATCAGCGCATCCTCGCCCGCGTGGAAGGTCAGCGCCACATCGCACTGGCGGCAGCGGGCCACATAGCCGCACTCGCGGCAGATCACGCTGGTGGCATAGCCGCGCCGATTGAGGAAGAGGATGGCCTGCTCGCCGCGCGCCAGCGTCTCATTGAGCGCCAAGCGCAGCGTCTCGCTGAGGATGCTGGTGTTGCCGTCACGCAGCTCGGCGCGCAGATCCACCACCGTCACGGGCGGCAGCTCCGGCGTCAGGCTGGCGACCTCGCCGCTGGTCGATGCCGACGCGGGTGAGACAGGTGACGCAGAGCCAACCCGCTCGTTCATCTCGATCAGCCGCCACGCGCCGGAGCGCGCCCGCGCGAACGACTCCATCGCGGGGGTGGCGCTCCCCAGCACGAGTGTCGCGCCCGTCTGCGCCGCCAGCCGCACGGCGACATCGCGCGCGTGGTAGCTGGGCATGCGCTCCTGCTTGTACGCCGCCTCGTGTTCCTCATCCAGGATGATGAGGCCAAGGCTGGTGATGGGCGCGAAAAGCGCCGAGCGCGACCCCAACACGACATCCACCTCGCCCGCGCGAATGCGCCGCCACTCGCTGAGCCGCTCGGCGGGGGTCAGCTCGCTGTGTAGCAGCGCCACGCGCCCGGGGAAACGTCCCCCGAAACGCGCCATGGCCTGCGGGGTCAGCGCGATCTCTGGAACCAGCGCCAGCCCGCGCCTTCCCTGCGCGATGATGGCCGCCAGCGCCTGCAAATAGACCTCCGTCTTGCCGCTGCCTGTGACGCCGTGCAGCAGGCAGACCCGCGCGCCCACCTCATCCACCGGCCCGGCGGGATCGAGCAGCGCGTCGAGCGCGCGGCGCTGCGTAGGGGTCAGCGGCAGCGGCCGCGTTGGGGCGATGGTCTGCCCCGCCATCGGATCATGCCGCGCCTCGACCGAGGTGACCGATACCAGCCCGGCCTGGGTCAGCTCGGCGAAGGCGGCGGGGGTAGCGCGTGTCAGCCGCAGCAGGTCATCATGGCGCCAGGCGCGCGCCGAGCGCTCCAGCACATCCAGCGTGGCGAGCTGGCGCAGCAGGCGCTCGCTCTCGCGGTCGTAGGGCTGCGGCGCGGCGCTGGCCGCACGTCGGCTGCGCGTGGGAGGCCTGGCTGCGGCGGTAGCTGTGGGCGTGGGCTGCGCGGCCATCAGCGCGTCGAGCCGGGCGCGCGCTGTCACCCGCCACGCCTCTACTTCGGCCAGCGGCGCGCTCAGCCGCGCCATGCGCTCGCGGCGCGGATGCAGCGCCGTGGCGGGTAGCTCGGTAGTCAACCGCGCCAGTCGCCGCTCCAGCAGGGCGCGCGTCACCGCGCGCGCGCGCTCCGCGCCCAGCGCATCCACCAGTTGATCGCGCTCCACCATGCCCTCATCGCGCAGCAGCGCCAGCGCCAGCGCCGCATCAGGCGCCAGCGGCTCGGCCAGCGCCGCGCCATCCTCCGCCCCCAGCGCCGCATCGGTGGGGCGCAGCGCGCTGCGAGCGCTGGAGATCAGCCCCGGCGGCAGAAACATGCGCGCGACCACCCCCAGCGGCGCCCAATAGTAGGCCGCGATCCATTCGGCGAGGGCGCGCTGGCTCTCTGAGAGCAGCGGCTCCGGCGCCAGCAGCGCGCTAATCTCGCGCAAGCGGTATACAGGCGCCTGAGCGTCATCCAGCGGGTCATCGGCGCCGCTGGCCTCATCGGCACGCCGCTCGGCTAGATCGGAGCTGGCGTCGTCGCTGGCATCCATCGACCAGATCAGCGCGGGCAGTGCGCGCTCGCCAAAGGGCGCCGAGACGAGGCAGCCGGGCTGCGCCTCCGCCGCCAGCGCGGGGCTGAGGCGGTAGCTGTAGAGGTCGCGCCCGTGGGGTGTACGCCGCGCGCTGTGCAGCGTGACGACCTCGACCCGCATGCGCTCCTCCTCAGTTACCAGCTATGTCTGGCAGGGCAGCCCACAGCGCCCCCTGCTACTGTATCACCGAGGGAATGGCGAGCGGCGCCCGCGCTACTGCGACGCGGCGGAGAGCCACGGGTCGGTCGCGGCATCGTCGCGCGGCAGGCTGTCGGCGGCCAGCGGCTCCGGCGCGACGACGGGCGCCAGCGGCGCAGGTACGGGGGACGGCGCGATGGTCGGCCCATGCGCGCGCGCCGACCGTGTCTGGTGGGCGCGGCGCAGCGGCCAGGCGCCGCGATTCTCGCGCGCCAGCGCCACCGTCAGATCGTGATCGCCCGCCTGATAGCCAGCGCAGAGCGCCGCGATCTGCGCGCCGACGACGATGAACAGGCCATAGGCGTAGAAGAAGACCAGCGCTACTAGCGCAAAGCCCGCAATCGCGCCGAAGTGGTTGGGGTAGAGCACATAGCGCACGTAGAGGGGGAAGATCAGCAGGTAACCCTGGCTCAGCGCCGCCGCCACCAGCGCGCCCGGCCACGCCGCACGCAGCGAGACGAATCCGGGCGTCATGCGGGTATAGGCCACCAGCGCGATCACGAAATTGGCCAGCAGCCCCGCGCCCAGCGCACCCCAGGGGCCGAGCAACGTCGCGCCGGGAGCATCGGGATCAACCAGCCAGAGGCTGAGGTGGGTGGGCGAGAATCCGATACGTGGGATGGCGGTGGCCGAAAGCACGATGACGGGCAGCAGCGCCATGATGAGCAGCAGCATCAGCAGCGCCGCGCGGTTCTGCCGCAGGAAGCCGCGCTTGGGTCGACGGAAGATGACACACAGCGCGCTCTCCAGCACGACGAAGAAGCGCGAGCCGTACCAGACGGCGACAGGCAGACCGAGCGCCAGCACGAAGGCTGGCGCTGAACGCAGGCTGCTGGCAAAATCATTGACCGCGCTGGCCTCGGCATGGTCGGGCAGGAAGCGCAGCAGATAGAGCACGACACTCTGCTCGGCGTGTGGGGTGGTCAGGCGCAGCGTGAGGGCGAGGATGACCAGTTGCAGGCCGACGATGGCGAAGAGCGATTCGAGCAGCGTGAACGCCAGCAGGCGCGCCAGATTCCAGCCCCAGTCGCGGTCGAACTTATGCACGAACCGCCATACCAGCTCAGTCATCGCTCTCTGCCTCTGCTCTCGGCCCCGCGCGGAGTCCGTATCGTCATCTTGGATGATAGCATAGCGAGTGGGAACGCTTTCGTACAGCGTCTGAACGTCTCGTTGGACGTACTACGTTCATCTTCTCGGCAGATTCTCAGCCTGCCCCAAAGTCCACCGCGAGAGGATTACCATGGCTCAGCGCATGCCGCCACCCGACGACCCATTCGGGCGCGAGACGCTGCGCGCGGTGGGGCTGGAGCACGCCGCGCTGTCAGTCGCGCCGATGCTGGATGGCCTCTCGGGCGCCGATTTGGCGCGCGTGCGGTTCTGCCAGCCTGCGGGCGACTGGCGCGGCGCGCCGTGCGTCCTGAGCAGCCGCGTGGTCAAGCGCATCACGGCGGAGAGTGGCTGGCTCGGCGCCGCCACCCACGATGCGCGCCTGCGCGAGGCGGCGCTGTGGCGCGCTGGTCTGCCGCAGTGGCTCCCCCGGCGCATCGCGCTGGCGGTGGAGCGCGTCGCCTTCGATGTGGAGGGCGCCGCGCCCGCCAGCGCCACGTTGCTGATGCGCGACGAGCGCGCCCATCTGATGCGCCAGCCATTCCGCGCGCCGCTGGGACGCCTGCCAGCCGATCTGATGGCGCTGCTGGATGCGCTGGCGGCCCTGCACGCGCGCTTCTGGCAGGCGCCACTGCTGGATGACGCGGCGCTGGGGCTGGTCTCGCATCGCGACACGCTGCTCTGGCTCAGCCCGCAGGCGGTGGAGCGACGTATCGCGGAGGGTGATCCACAACCGTATCTGCGGCTGGCGCGCGATGGCTGGCAAACGTTCTTCCGGCTGGCGCCAGCGGAAGATGTTGCGACGTTGCAAGCGGTTCTGGAGCAGCCCGAGGCGGCGCTGCGGGCCATCGAGCGGCTGCCGCGGAGCTTGATCCACGGCGACATCTGGGGGCCTAATCTCGGCTGGCTGCCACCTACACGCCGCAGCCCCCGTACAGGGAGCCGCCTGCTGCTGCTGGATTGGGCGCTGGCCGCCGCCGCGCCCGCGCCGTATGATGTGCTCTCGCTCTGCGGCGCGTGGCATACCCTGCGCCCCACCCGCCTGATGGCGATCTATCGCGCGCGGCTGACCCGGCGGCTGGCGGCGCGTGGCGTGGCGCATACCGCGCAGCACTGGCGCGGATTGGCTGACGCGGCCTACCTGCGCACGGCGCTCTCCGGCGGCGAGGCGTGGGCGCGCGCGGTCGAAGCGGCGCCATCCCCGGCAGCGCGGCGGCTGGCTCTGGCGCGGCTGACGTGGTGGGCGCGGCGTGGCGCGCTGGCGGCCCAGCGGCTCACGGCAGAGTGACCGCACGAATTCATGGCAGCAGATCCTCCAGGGTCACGAGCAGAGTGTACGGAGATGCGGCCGCCTGTACCGCAGACGTGAACCCTGACCGCGAGAAAAGAACCAACTGGCAATCCGGAGCGACGTTGGAGAGGAGCGCCACTCGGCGTTGGAGTGTTTGCAGTGTCTCCAGTCCGACAGGGTCATTGTTCCATTTCACTTCACCAGCCAGAGTGACACGTCCAGCGTCGTGGCCGACGATGTCGAGTTCATCGTTGGCGCGCCACCAGACACCCAGAGCGCCCACTCGTTGCGCCCATTGCTCTGGATGCAGGCGAATATACTGGCGACAGAGCGCCTCGAAGCGTGGCCCCATGTAAGTGTTCAACTCTGGGGCGATCTTCGACTGCCAAACATACTGCTCCTGCCCCTGTTCCAGTGCGGAGCGGTTCGGCAGCACGAAGCGAAACCAGAATGCCAGGTAATTGTCGGCAATATAATAGCGCGTCAGCCGCGTCCGCTCAGGATTAGGCACATCAAACGGAGAGCGACGTTCGAGCAGACCATAGTCCACGAGGAAACCGAGCGCTCCAGAGAGCGAGGTGGCGGGGCGGCCTACGCGCTGCGCAATGATGTTGGACTCAGCCGCTCCATATGCAATCGCCTGAAGCATGCCATGTAACGTAGCGGGCCCGATTCCGCGCACCTCTTGAGCAAGCAGTGTTTCGGCCTCACGATAGAGTACGGCGCTCTTGTCCAGGATGCTCGCCACGACGGCTTCGCTGAGCGTCGCCCCGCGCAACATCTGGAGATAGGATGGCACGCCGCCCACGATACCCCACGCGCAGATGCGATCCTGCCGTGACCAGTCCGGGAAGAATAGCGTGGCGTCCTGGTAATTGAACGGCTCGATGCGCAAATCGCGGGTTCGCCGCTGATAAAGCGCGCCATCAACGCGAAAATGACGTTCGGTCGCCTCGGCGAACGAGGTACATAAAATGATGAACGCCTTGGACCCTGCTCGGCGCGCAGTATCCCAGAGCCGCTGGATGATGCTGGGCAACGCTGGATCGGAATCCACCGCATAGGAGAATTCATCGAGCACAATCGCGATGCGGCGCTGCTCCGCCAGTCGCAACACATACGTGAGCCCGGCGTCCCAGGTCGAGAACGGCTGTATCTGCAACAGCGAATCATCTTCCAGCCTCAGTACTTGCTCGGTAAACGCGCGCAGTTGATCGGCAACGGGCTGCTGATCGGCATAGAAGTAGATAGCGGGCTTGTCATTGATGAACCGCACGAGGAGTTCGGTTTTGCCGATTTGGCGGCGTCCGTACATCGTGATCAGTTCTGGACGCCCCTCGTCCCACCATTCGTGAAGGCGTCGCTGTTCGAATTCTCGGTCAAGAAATCGCTCGAACATTACTACTGTCCTCCAGATGACACAATGGTGTCCTATACATGTTTGTATTATACATATTCCTATAAGACATTTCCGTATAAGTCAGCGTAGCGGGGCGCTACACCTCGCCGTCCAGCATGGCCAGCGCTTGCTCGGCCTCGGCGCGCACGGATGGCTCGTCGTCGTCGGCCAGCGTGGCGGTCAGCGCGGCGCGGGCTTTGGCGCCGCCCAGCCGACCCAGCGCCCAGGCGGCATGCCCGCGCACCAGCGGCTCCGCGTCGCCCAGCGCCTCGATCAGCGCGGGGATGGCGACGGGATCGCCGAGATTGCCCAGCGCGATGCAGACATTGCGCAAGAGGCCGCGTCGCTTGGCGCGCTTGATGGGGCTATGGCTGAAGCGCTCGCGGAATGCGGTGTCATCCAGCTTGAGTAGCGGGATCAGCTCCGGGCTGGAGCCAACCTGTGCGCGCGGGCGAAACTCCAGCCGGTCGCCCGCGCCGAGGCGTCCGCTGGCGCGCAGCCGGCGCTCAGCCACCAGATTCACCGGGCAGACCTGCTGGCAGATGTCGCAGCCGAAGATGTGCGCGCCGATCAGCGGGCGCAGCTCCAGCGGGATGGCGCCGCGATGCTCGATAGTGAGATACGAGATGCAGCGGCGCGCATCCAGCACGTAGGGCGCGACGAAGGCGTTGGTGGGGCAGGCATGCAGACAGACCTCGCACTGGCCACAGTTGGCGGCCAGCGGCGCATCGGGCGCCAGATCGAGGCTGGTGACCAACTCCGCCAGAAAGACCCACGATCCCCAGCCTTTGGTCAGGATGTTGGTGTTCTTGCCGTACCAGCCCAGGCCCGCGCGCTCGGCCACCGCGCGATCGACCATGCGCCCGGTATCGCAGAAGACGATGCTCTTCTCCTCGCCAGGCGCCGCCAGCGCGCGCACGAAGGCCGCCAGAGCGTCCAGCTTGCGGCGGATGACCTCGTGATAGTCATCGCCCCAGGCATAGGCCGAGACGCGCCCGTGCGGCTCGCCAGGCGCGGTCAGATCGCGGGGCGCCTCGGTCAGATAGAAGACGCCCAGCGCCACCACCGACCGCGCGGTGGGCAGCAGCGCCCGTGGATCGCTCGACACCTCGGCGCGTTCTGCCGTCAGCCAGTCCATGCCCTCGAAGAAGCCCGCCGCGATGCGCGTCTTGAGCGCTTCCTCAGCGCGCGGCAGCGGCGCCGCGCTGGTGATGCGCACGAGGTCGAAGCCCAGCGCATAGGCGCGCTCGCGGATACGCTCGCTCAGCGCGGCGCGGGGGGGCAGCTCGCTCTCATCGAATGCGGATACGTCCATGTCATTCACTCAATGGATGCGCTGGCTATGCGAACACCTGTGGCTCGGGTAGCGGTTCGCTATGCTCGCGGCGCGACTGCATGAGCAACTCTAGCAGCTCCTGCCCACGCTGGAGCGCTTCTGCGTAGGTGTCGCCATGGGTGTGGACGAGGTCTCCCCACTCCGGCAGGCTGACCACATAGACCTCATCCTCATTCGACCACTGAATGACGATTGAGTAATGTAGCGACCTCTCACTCATGGCTCTTGGCTCCTGCGTCTAGCCTCGTCTGCGCGCCGCACGGCTTCACGTACATCGCGCTCTTGATAAGGTTTCGCATCTTTGCCGTCCTGACCAGCAAGGTTTACCTCCAGGTCGAGAATCAGCGGGTGTCTCCAGATCTGGTGACTCGTTCCTGACTGCCTATCGACGCGCCAACCAGCATGCTGCAATTCTGCGCGAAGCTGTCGCAATTTGCGTGGCAAGCGCTCCCCCTATCCGTGGTCATCCTACCATACCCTTCAAGGCAGTTCGACCCCATCGAGATTCCGTCCGCGAGCGCCGCGCGAAGAACGGCGTTATGGAAAGGAGGAGCGGCGTCAGACGTGGGGCGCCTCGGTGGAAGTCCTATCTGTGGGCGCTGTCGGTACTAGGCGGATTGTGGCCTCAAGCCGCATTCTCTATACTGATAGCCAATGCGTAGCCATCCCGCAGCCAGCCAGCGACCTCATCGCGCGGCAGGCGAGGGCCACGCGCCACAGAAAGCAGGGCCGCTATGCCAGACGCACGACGACGCGCAGATTTGGCGACACGCATCGAGCAACGCCGCCAGGAGCTGGGAACGCGCGGCGATGTCAGTCAGCGCCTGCGCGAGTTGTCGGCCTCCGGGAGCCGCATTCCAGCGCCCGCGGCGCGTGGCCAGCGCTCGACCCTGAACACCGTCATGATCTCGGCCATCGCTGGCGTGGGGCTGCTCGTCATCGCGATCATCGCCGCCATCGTCATCATCAGCGGCGTCTGGGTACAGACACAGCTGACCAGCAGCCCCTCGACGACGGTCGAGGACTTCTACTCCGCCATCCATCAGCAAGACTACGCGACCGCCTACGGCAAGTTCTCCAGCGCGGCGCAGGGCCAGCTCAGCGTGGCGAAGTTCACGCAGACGATGCGCGCAACCGATCTGATCGCTGGCGGCGTGCAATCCTATACCATCGTCAGCGCTACGACCAACGGGCAAACCGCGACTGTCACCGTCGATGTGGTGCGGCAGGGCAATAGCTCCATCGCGCAGGTATTCCAGTTGACCCTCACGCAGGAGCAGCAAACCTGGCGCATTGCGTCCATCAAACAAACGGGACAAACCTCGGCGCCGACACCCTCGAACTGACCCATCTCGCGATGACTGGCGAGCGACTCACGCCATGCGCGCGGCGCTGTCTCATGCGCGCGAATGGCAAGCGTGCGCTGAGCCGCTAACCCCCATGACTTCTGGCCTGGGTGGGTCCTACGAACCTGCAGAGAAGGCTCAAAATGTGCTATTATAAGTAGGGATTCCGTGAGTTACCGGCAGCGTGTTATGTGGGGACATGAGCGTTGTCGAGGAGGGCAGTAGACACGCTATGGCGACAGTATCGAAAGCATCGGAGTACACCGCAAAGGACATCGAGATTCTGGAAGGTCTCGAACCCGTGCGGAAGCGCCCCGGCATGTATATCGGCAGCACAGACATCCGTGGGCTGCATCATCTGGTGACCGAAGTGGTAGACAACGCTATCGACGAAGCGATGGCGGGCGTCTGCGACCGTATCCTCATCACGATCCACCCGGATGGCTCGCTCTCGGTCGACGATAACGGTCGCGGAATCCCGGTCGAGCCACATCCCAAGGCGCCCAGCAAGTCTACGCTGGAAATCGTGATGACGACCCTGCACGCGGGCGGCAAATTCGGCGGCGACGGCTACAAGCAAGGCTCCAGTGGACTGCATGGCGTCGGCGTCTCAGCGGTCAACGCGCTCTCTGGCTACTGCCGGGTCGAAGTGCGCCGCAACAACAAGCTCTACGTGCAGGAGTATCACCATGGCGTGCCAACCGCGCCGGTGAAGCCAATCGGCGCAGCTACCGGCACAGGCACGACGGTGACGTTCCTGCCCGACCTGAACATCATGGAGACTGGCGACTTCCAGTTCGATGCGCTGGCCGAGCGCTTCCGCGAGATGGCCTACCTCAACCGCGAGGTGACGATCAAGATCATCGATGAGCGTCCCGACCGCGAGCAGGAGGCGACCTTCTACTTCGATGGCGGCCTGCGCTCGTTCGTGCGGCGCCTGAACAAGAACCGCAACGTGCTGATGGCGCGCCCGGCGTATGTGGAGCGCAAGGTAGACAAGAGCATCATCGAGGTGGCGCTCCAGTACAATGACAACTACAGCGAGACGGTCTACTCCTTCGCCAATGGCATCAACACGGTGGATGGCGGCTCGCATGTGACGGGATTCCGCTCGGCGCTGACCCGCACGCTCAACGAGTATGGGCGCAAGGCCAACCTGCTCAAGGAGTCCGACGCCAACCTGAGCGGCGACGACGTGCGCGAGGGGCTGGTGGTGGCCATCAGCGTGAAACTGCCGGAGGCGCAGTTCGAGGGCCAGACGAAGGGCAAGCTGAACAACGCCGAGGTGCGCACGCAGACCGAGATGGTCGTGACGGAGATGCTCTCGCAATACCTGGAGGAGACACCGTCCGAGGCCAAGCGCATCATCGAGAAGTGCCTGAACGCCGCCCGCGCGCGCGACGCCGCGCGCCGCGCCCGTGAGCTGGTGCGCCGCAAAGACGCGCTCGATTCGACGCTGCCCGGCAAGCTGGCCGACTGCTCCGAGCGCTCGCCACAGCGCGCCGAGCTGTTCCTCGTCGAGGGCGACAGCGCCGGCGGAAGCGCCAAGCAGGGGCGCGACCGTCATTTCCAGGCCATCCTGCCGTTGCGGGGCAAGATCCTGAATGTGGAGCGCACGCGGCTCGACCGCATGCTGGCCAGCGAGCAGATCACGAATATCGTGACGGCGCTGGGCACCAGCATCGGCGACACGTTCTCCACCGAGAGGCTGCGCTACTGGCGCATCGTGCTGATGACCGACGCCGATGTCGATGGCAGCCACATTCGCACACTGCTGCTGACGTTCTTCTTCCGGCACATGGAGAAGCTCATCACCGATGGGCATCTCTATATCGCGCAGCCGCCGCTCTACCGCATTCAGGTGGGCAAGCAGCGTCACTACGTCTACAGCGACCAGGAGCGTGACGAGTTCGTGGCGCGGCTGGGGCCGGGCAAAAACGCCGCCATCAACCGCTACAAAGGTCTTGGCGAGATGGACCCCGAGGAGCTATGGGAGACGACGATGAATCCGGCGTCGCGCACGCTGCTGCAAGTGACCATCGAAGACGCCATCAAGGCCGACGAGACCTTCTCGATGCTAATGGGCGATGAGGTGATGCCGCGCAAGCGCTTCATCGAGTCGCACGCCCACAGCGTCAAGAATCTCGACGTGTAAAGCAAGATTCTCACTCTCTGACCCCCTTTCCTCTCGAGGAGAGGGGGTCTCTTGTGCAGGATGTGCGCGCGTGGCGTATCAATCCTCGCCGACACGCAGAGCGCGGCCAAGCCCGGTCGCGCGCGCCACCAGCCCCGCGATCACCAGCGCCACGATGAAGATGGCGCACAGCGCCGCCAGGAAGACCAGCGAGCCTTGCAGATTCACGGCGAGCTGGCTGGATGGCACCCCCAGCACGGGTGGCTGATAGGTCGAGGTATTGAAGCCCAGGAAGGGCAGGCTGGCCACCGAGAGCAGCGCGCCGATTGCCACGCCGCCCAGCGCGCCCAGGATGTAGACCAGCGCCTGCTCCAGCAGCAGCATGCGCGTCAGCGCGCCCTCGCTCAGCCCCAGCGTGCGCAGGATGGCGAACTGCGTCTGACGCTGGCGCGCCGCGATGGCCGCCTGCGTGATGACCCCCACCAGCGCCAGCAGCGCCGCGATCAGCGCGCCCAGCAGCAGCAGCCCGCTCATACCAGCGCTCAGCGGATCGGCGCGATAGAGCGCCGTCAACTGGCGCGCATCCCACGTCTGCTCCACGAAGAAGTTGGGATCAGTAAGCGCGCGGGTGCGCTCGGCAGCCAGGTGCGCGTCGGGGCTGGTACGCAAGATGAACTCGTTCGGCCCGTTGACCGTATAGGAGGCCAGATTGGGATTCGCCAGCATCGTCAACTCATCCGTCTCATCCACCACGATCGCGCCCGTGCCGAACTCGTCATACACCGTCGGGAACTGGTTGATGATGGCGCCGACGACAAAATAGGCGTTGGACGAGGTGTTCGATTGCCCCTGGAACTGCGGCACGAGCTGGAACTGATCGCCCACATGCAGCGCGAAGATGTTGGCGAAGGATTGATCGACCAGCGCCACGATCGGCGTATCCGACTGGCCCACCGCCCCGCTGTGCTTCGCATGCGCCAGGATGCTCATCAGGCTGGTCAGCGATTGGCTGGCATAGTCGCTGCGCCAGGCGGCTGTCTGCGCGAATGTGCCAGGGTCCACGCCCAGCACATCGATATTCTCGCCGCCCTGGTTGGGCAAGGTCAGCGCCACGCCACGAAACAGCGGCGAGACGCTCTCGACGCCGGGCATGTGTGCGAATTTGGCGGCGTAGCCCAGCGTGGACTGCGTTCCTTCGCTCTGCGGCTTGACGCTGACGCGCTCATCGGCGCCCGTCAGGTAGTAGGCGTTATCGTGGGCGGCGCGGCCGATGCTCGTCTGGAAGGTCAGCGCGAAGAGGCCCAGCCCCACGGCCAGCGTCAGCAGCAGCGTCAGACGGCTGAAGGCGCCACTGGCGCGTGTGACCTGCGAGAAGGCCAGCATACCAGTCGCCCCACGCCCGCGCGCCGTGATCCACGCGCCCAGCCGCACGACGAGCGGCAGCAGACGCTGCAAGATCAGCGCGCCCGCCAGCAGCATCAGCGTCGGCGCCAGCAACTGGATCAGATCGGCCTGGCCGCCTGCCGTGGGGCTGCCATCCACAGTGCTCACCGCCAGGCGCGTGGTCAACCCGCCGAACGTCACCAGCTCGGTGTATCCAGCGATGCACAGCAGCGCCAGGCCGATATCCAGGTAGTAGCGCTTCCAGAAGGGGACACGCTCGCTGCGGCCCTGTTCACGACGGAAGGCCAGCGCATCCATGCGCGCTGCCTGCCAGGTCGCCAGCGCCAGCGCCAGCACGCCCAGCCCCGCGCCGATGGCGGCAGGCTCCAGCGCGTCGCGTAGCGAGATGGAGCGCGCCACATAAGCGGGCGTGAGCTGCGCGCTCACCGAGTGCGCCAGCGGCACGAAGAAGCGCACCAGCGTCAGCGCCAGTCCCCCGGCGATGGCCATGCCCACCACCAGCGCCACCGCCGCCAGTAGCACGCCCTGCGAGAGATACGTCAGCAGCACTTGCAGCGTGCTGGCCCCGCGACTCTTGAGCGTCGCGATCTCGCTGGCCTGGCTCTCGATCAGCAGCCCGGACATGACGAAGATGAAGAGCAGCGCCAGCGCCACGAGCTGCGCATCCACGCTATAGAGCGGCTGGGTCTGCGCAGCGAGCAGCCCCACCACGCTGGCCAGCAGCTTATCGAGGCTCGTCCCCACCTGCACTGTCTGCGCGCCATAGGTTCCTGGCACGTCCGTATCCAGCGAGCGCCGCAGCAGCGTCAGGTTACTCTGCACGGTGGGCGCCTGGCCAACGGTGATGTTGCCGGAGTTGACGAAGTAGATATAGTGCAGCCCCATCCCGACCGGTGGGCCAACAGGTGTCTCCGTGCGGAAGGCGTTGACCATCGCCGCGCGCGAGAAGAGCATGGGATATTGCGGAGGGGAAGGGTTGCTGAGATTGGGGACGATGATCGTCTCGAAGCCCAGCCCATTCCAGAAGGGATCGTTGGGGTCTTTGGGCCCCCAGACGCCGACGACTTTGACGTCGAAGCCGAAGGTGTCCTTCTTCGCGGCGTTATAGTTGATGACATGCAGCATCGCGCCAGGCTTGACACCCATCGCCGTCGTCACCATCACCTCTGGCGGCGTCTTGCCCGTCGTCGGCTGCGGCAGTCGCCCGGCGATCAGCTTCATGTGTGCGCCCGCTTTGGCGTAGTCAAACGCCATCGGCAGCATCTGGCCATCCGAGCAGGCCTGGTATACATACACGTTTTCGCAGTAGCCGCCGACATCCTTGGTGACGGACTTGCCATCGATGCGGCTGACATAAAACGGGACGGTGGTCTGCGCATACTCCGTCCAGCCGCTGGTAAACGAGCCAATCGCGTTCTGCGCATCGGACGTGACGAGCTGATCGATCCCGGTGAGTTGCGCGTTGGGGTCAATGCTGGGGAAATAGAGCCGGGGATCCGTCACATCGATCTGGATGTTGCGATCAGTGGGGGCAGCGGTGGTGAGCGTGTTCTGGAGCTGCGCGCTGGCGACGATGTCGCTGTAGAAGGGCGCCGTGGCCAGTAGCGCCACGGCGATCACCATGCCCAGTTCCACCGCCAGCAGCAGCCGCCAGCTTCGGCCAAGCCGCTGCGCCGCCAGCCGCACGCTGGAGAACGGGCCAGCGAACGTACCGCGCCAGGGAGTCGGGCCGCTCAGATCACCCAGATCATCGGGGTCAGGATTGGTCGCCGCCCGCTCCGCCGACTCCACTCGTTCCGCCACGCCTCGCTCCTTCTGCGACTCTCAGAGGCCAGATTCCATCGTAACACTGACGTGCGCTACATGCTACGACGAACCAGCAGAACGGCATTTTACAGCGCGCCAGAGCCAGCCGCCGCGAGCTGCGCATCACGACTCGAATGTGGCGATGACCGCGATGGCGCCGACGATGTGCGTGTCGAACTGCCGCAGCCATGCGGTTTCGACAGCGAAGCGGGTCACGAAGCCACGGCGGCCATCGCGCGCATTCCAGTCGCGGGCGATGATGGTAGCGTACTGCTCGGTCGTCACGGGGTAGAAGATGGGCTGCCAATCCAGGCGCGGCGGGAACGCGCGGAAGCCCGACGCCTCGATCAGCGCCAGCTCTTGCTCGCCGACCGGACGGTAGAGGGTGGTGGTCGGCGCCGTCTCACCTGGCGTGTCAGCCATATGGTTGCTCCTTCGGCGGGCTATGCAGGTGGCCACTGTGGCTTGGGCGCCCGGCGGGCTGCTGGCGACTGAAGTCGCGCCTGGGGGGCAGCCTGTGGGCCACCACGAAACCCGCCTGCGCGGGTTCAGGAGCGGCTCCCAGTCCGCGGAGGTGGCAGGCGGAGCCGAGCTTCGCGGCCGCAGGCCTCTCAGGCGCGGTTTCAACCGCCAGCCCTCCTGGCGACTCCACGCGCTTTGGGCCGCTAAGAGCTAGAGCCAGCCGTTGCGCTCGGCGATGCGCGCCGCCTCGACACGATTCTGCGCGTTGACCTTCTGGATGGCGGTGGAGAGGTAGTTGCGCACGGTCCCCTGCGAGAGGCTGAGCTGATCGGCAATCTCGGCGACGCTGGCCCCGGCGGCGGCCACCGCCAGCACGGCCCGCTCGCGCTCGGTGAAGGGATTGTCGCCCGCGCCCAGCGCCGACATCGCCAGCGAGGGATCCACCACCCGCTCGCCCGCCGCCGCCCGCCGGATGGCCGCCGCGAGCTGCGTGGCGGGCGCATCCTTCACCAGAAAGCCGACCACTCCGCTTTCCATCGCGCGGCGCAAGAAGCCGGGCCGCCCAAAGGTCGTCAGGATGATGACGCGGCAGGCGGGCAGGCTCCTGTGCAGCGCCGCCGCCACATCCAGCCCGCTCATGCCGGGCATCTCGATGTCGAGCAGCGCCACATCGGGGCGCGCCGCCAGCGCCGCCGCCTCGGCCTCGTCGCCGCGCGCCACCTCGGCCACCACCTCGATATCCGGCTCCAGCCGCAGCAGCGCCGCCAGCGCCCCGCGCACCATCGCCTGGTCTTCGGCCAGCATCACCCGAACCATGGCGCCATCCTCTTTTCCGTCCTCGTCCCTGTCTCCGTCTGCTCGCCCGCCTGCCGCTCATCCTCTGGCTCGTCCCCTGTGCGCGCCGCCGTGGCGCCGGGGGCAGCCGCCGTCAGTGGCAGTGCGACGAGCAGCCGCCAGCCGCCACCCTCCGCCGCGCCTGCCTGGCACGAGCCACCCAGCGCCGCGACACGCTCCCTCAGGCCAGCCAGACCCGCGCCGCGCCGCGTCTCTGCCGCGCCATCGGTCGTCATCGGCATGTCCGGCGGCGCGGCGGCGCCATCATCGCGTATCTCCACGGAGCAGCGGCCCTCGCCCTGGGCGAAGGTGATGGAGCACGAGCGCGCGCGGCTATGGCGAATCACATTCGTGACACCCTCGCGCACCGCCCAGGAGAACGCCGCCTCGGCGCCCGCCGCCAGCGCTGGCGGCTCGCCGTGCTCGTGGTAGCCGATGCCAGCCGCCTCCAGCAGCTCCTGCGCGCCACTCAGTTCGCTTTGTAGCGTCGGCTGGCGGTAGCCGCTGACGGCCTCGCGCACCTCCACCAGCGCCTGCCGCGCCGCCGTCTCGATGTCGCCAATCTCGCTGGCGGCCTGCTCCGGCGCGACACTGATGAGCCGCCGCGCCAGCTCACTCTTGAGCGTGATGAGCGAGAGCGTATGGCCCAGCAGGTCGTGCAGGTCGCGCGCGAACCGCAGCCGCTCCTCCGAGACGGCCAGCCGTGCGATCTCCTGGCGGGCGCGGCGCAGCTCCTGGTTCGCGCGGATGGCGCGGTCGAGGAAGAAGACGAAGAGGCCGACCGCTGGCACGATGAACACGATCTGGAGAATCGCGTCTGGCGGCGCTCCGCTGATGACGCCAAGCAGCGTGACGAGCAGCGGCATGCCGATAATGGCGTACACGATGCGGCGTCCATCCAGGCGGCCACACAGCGCCGCGCTGACGTAGATCAGGCCGCCCAGCGCCGACTGGCCCGCCACCAGCGCCAGCGTCACGGCAACGAGCAGCAGCGCCAGAATCGGCCCCCACGCCCGCCAGAAGGGGCCAGCGGGCGCCGGAGTCTCGCGGCTCAGGCGCCAGGCGTTCTGCCAGGTGGCCCACAGATAGAGGCCCAGGAAGAGCGCCATCCCGCCCAGGTCGATGACCTTACGCGGCGAAGACGGCAGCGCCAGCAAGATACTCAGCGGCTGGTAGAGAAAGAAGAGCCAGAGCAGCCAGATGATCCAGAGCAGCGCAGGCGGCAGATCGGCGGGCGTCGTCGCGCGCCGCGTGGGGGTATCCCCCGTATCGTGAGCGGATCGCATAGCGCCGACTTCCTTCTGTGCTGGCGAACCGGGCTAAACATCGACTGACCATCAATTGAGGTCATCGTACACGACACACGCCGCCATGCCAAGGCGGCGCGCGTCTCGTGCGGCGGCGCCGCAGGAATGCTCGCTCAGGCGCCGCGCCACGCTGCGGCTCGCCAGAGTGGCCGCCCAGCCAACTGCCAAGCGCCCAGCAGGAACACGATGGCGAAAATGAGCAGGCCCGGAGCCAGTGAGAAATCGCCACGAGCGAGATCGTTGAGCGTGTCGATGAGCTGGATCAGCGCCACCAATGACATGACCCCAACCAGCGCCAACCGAGCGCGCAGCACGAGCAGCACGATCAACATAATGGCCACCGCCAGATCGCGCGCGAAGGTGTAGTCGGCGTACACGCGCGCCACGCTGGTGAACGCTCCGCCGCCGGTGAGCAGGGTGGGATCCACCTTGCTCACCACAGCGCCTACCAGAGAGAGAAGCGCGCCAAGGACGATCACGACCCCGACCCAGAGGGGTATTTGCGCGCCAGAGGCTACTCGTACCGTCTGCTTGCCCATGATTGAACCCCTTTCACAATTGCCCTCGCCCTGGCGCGCCGTTGCCGCCGATCTCATCAGCCGCACGCGCTACGCGGCGCGCCGACCCAGGAAGAGCGAGACGAACCACAGGACAGCGCCGCCGCCCGCCAGGATGACCGCCATCCAGTCGCTGAACGCCTGCACGCCGACGCCGAGCGAGGGAGCGAACGCGCCCAGCGCGATCATCGCCAGCGAGACGATGGCGGCGATGACCGCCAGAATCGTGACGCCTACGCGCAACCCGCGCCGCCGCGCCGTCGCCGCCGCAGATTCATCGCTGGGCCGCAGCAGCTCGATGGCCAGCCACAGCAGCGCCACCAGCGGCAGGAAGTGCATCAGGTCGATGAAGGCGCCCCACCC
The DNA here is from genome assembly GCA_036559055.1 of Ktedonobacterales bacterium. GTDB lineage: Bacteria > Chloroflexota > Ktedonobacteria > Ktedonobacterales > JADMIN01 > JAKAIY01. The sequence continues at coordinate 577 of DATBTW010000167.1, read as the reverse complement.
GACGTTGATCGGCTGCATGAAGTTGCCGTTGATGTAGCCATCGCCTGCCATCAGCAGCAGGATGGCTGCCACCTCCAGGCGTGAGACCGTGGTTCGCGCGGCGCCAGTGGTCGCGCCAGTGGTCGTCGGAGCCGTCGAGATGTTGTTCTGCGCGATCATGAGAGAACTCCTTGCGTCCTGTTTCCCGACGCGCCGGGGGCGCTTCTCTGTGTCGCGCCCCGCCTCAATCGCGTCGTCCCATCGGACAGTTTTAGTGTGCCAGAGGGCGCGCCGCTGCGGTAGCGATGATTGTCACGACCTGGGCATGACAGTTGTCACGCGCCAGCGCGACATGCGATGGGCATTGAGCAAGCGTGGGGTGAAAAATGCGACGCTGGAGCGTCAGAAGCTATGAAGCAGTCCCGCGCTACGTAGAATGGCCCGCGAGCATCCAGCTCAGCGGGTAGAATGGCGCGCGGCGGCTGCCTGACGACGCCCCTCTGCTTATCGGAGCATCACGCGTGGAACTCTTCAATGCGCTCGGCTTCAGCGCCGTGCTGGTGGCGCTGGCCATCATCGCCATCATGACCGCGCCGCG
>DATBTW010000166.1:0-24750 GCA_036559055.1 Ktedonobacterales bacterium | reverse complement strand
CTGGCCACCCCGGACGATGTGGAGACGCTGGCCACGCTGCGCTGGCGTATGGAGACAGAGCGCCACCCGGAGCGCGCGGCGAGCGAGGCGCCAGGCGCTGAGTATCTGGAAGCCGCGCGCCAGGACATTCGCCCGGAGCTTGAGCGGGGAACGCACATCGCGTTCCTCGCGGAGGGCGACGGGCAGGTGGTTGGCTGCGCCATCCTGATCTGGTGGACGATGCTGCCGAACTTGCAGCGCTTGCATCGCAAGCGTGGCTACGTCTCCAGCGTCTACACCGATCCCGCCTGGCGCCGGCGCGGCATCGCGCGCCATCTGATGGAGCAGCTCATCGAGCGGGCGCAGGAGATGGGCATCGACCGCCTGGTGCTGTGGGCCTCGGATATGGGCCGCCCGCTGTACGTCGATCTGGGGTTCGAACCAAGCCGCTCCCTGGAACTGCATCCGCAGGACTAGCGCCTGCCGGTGGTAGACTTTCGACGCAGGGAAGGATGTATACCAGGCTGCTGGCGATTGAAATCGCGCCTGGGAGGCGGCCTGCGGGCCGCCGCGAAGCGCGGCTACGCTTGCCGCCTGCGCGGGCTGAGGAGAGGGGAAGGCGAACCGATGGCGGCAGTGACGACGACGCGGCTGATGGAGATCGCGCTGGAGATGGCGGGCTGGGAAAGCATCCCCGGCGACTGCGCCATCTACTATCCTGGGACGCGCATCAGCCATCTGCTGCTGGGGATCGACGTGGGAACCGCCGAGCTATTCATGGCGCGGCAGTTGGGCTATCACGCCGTCGTTGCGCATCATCCCGCTGGCTTCGCTGGCCCCTTCTGGGAGGTCTATCGCCTGCACGTCGGGCAGATGGTGGCGGCGGGCGTGCCGCGTGCCGAGGCGGCGGCGGCGGTGGCCGAGCGCATCGCGGGCTTCGAGGCGGCCGCCCAGCGCGAGAATTACGATCATGTCGCCTCGGTCGCGCGGCTGCTGGAGACGCCGTTCCTGAATATCCATTCCCTGCTGGATGAGGTGGGGCGGCGCATCATGCAGGCGACGGCGGATGAGGCGCTGGCCAGCAATCGCGCCGCCACGGTGGCCGACCTGCGCGCCGCGCTGCTGCGCCTGCCAGCCTTCGCCGCCGCGCGCACACAGATGCAGGTGGCGCTGGGCGGCTGGGACGCGCCTGCTGGACGGGTGGTCGTCTCGCATGGCGCCTACACCAACGGCGGCTATCCCGTCGCGCGCGCCTACCTCACGCACGGCGTGGACACGATCTGCTGCATCCACTTTCCGCTAGAGGACGCGCGCCGTCTGGCGGCTGAGGGTGTGCGCGGCAACATCCTGGTGATGGGCCACATCGCCGGAGATAGCGTGGGCATCAACCCCTACGTCGCCCGCCTGCGCGCCGACGGGCTGGAGGTCACGACTTTCTCCGGCGTCATCGGCGGCGAGTGAGATGAAGCTAGGTCAACTCTGGTACGTGCGCGTCCTCATAGATCGCGACGAGTTCTCCTACCAGCTCCATCAAGGAAGCCAGAGGATGTGACTCATCCTCGCCAACATGATCGATCAGCGCATTGAGGAGCGTAACAAGCCGCTGGTACTCGGCTTCGTTCTGCGGGACCGTTAGCCAAGGCGCCAGCGTGGGCCACGCCTCTTCCAACTTTTTCAGTTCACTCGCGGTCATGAACCTTACTCCTTCCATTCGCGAGTGTCGCTTCACGCGCCAGCCCGACGCGCCAGCGTCCACAGCGCGGCGTCGGCCAGCGTGGCGGCCAGCGCCAGCCCGCCCAGGCTGAGGAAGCGCGCATTGCGTTTGCCCTGGGCGGCGGCGATGCCGATGGCCAGCGCATCGCCGCCATCCGAGACGGCCCGCGCCAGCAGCCACGGCGCGTAGCTCCCCCCGCGCGCGGCGGCGGCCCACAGCGCCGCGCCCATCGCCACATCGCGCGCGCCGATGCTGCGGCTCATCGCGGCGGCCTCGGGGGTCGGCGCATCGAAGCCAAAGATGCGGGCGAAGGGCCTCGGCGCGATGACAGGGACCGCGCCAAACACCAGCAGCCCCAGCCCCAGCCCCGCCGCAAGCTGCCGGGCGCGCCGCTCGTTCAACAGGTTCCGCATCGCTCGCCGCTCCTTCTCTCAGGGCGCCTGTGGTTGGGGCAGCGGAATCGGCAATTCATGGCCGTGACCGCGCCCCTCCGCTCAGTGGATCACCTCACCCGCTGGCGTCGTCAGCAGCAGCGCCGCTCCGACCAGCGGGGCGTCATCCGCCAGGCGCGCCAGGGCGAGATCGAGCCGCGCGCCGCGCAGCCGTTGGCCCACGCCAGCGCGCAGGGCGGCCAGCAACTCCGGATGACGCAGCGCGATGGCGCCGCCAATCGCGACCCGCTCCACGCGCGTCACCTGCGCCAGATTGACCAGCCCAACACTCAGCTTCTCCACCAGCGCATCGGCCAGCTCCGTCCATGTCGCGGCGGGCAAGGTCTCGATGGGCTGACCATAGCGCATGGTGAGCTGGCGGCCACCGGTATACGTCTCCAGGCAGCCCACCTGCCCGCAGAGGCAGACCCGCTCGTTCCCATCCAGCACTTGATGGCCGATCTCGATGGAGATATCCACACCGGAGCCTGCTGGCGACTCCAGGTGGATCGCACAGCCCGTGCCGGTGGAGAGCGTCAGGTAGGCGCAACGCCGCGCGCCCGCCAGCGCGCCCAGCCGCCGCTCGGCCAGCAGCCCGCAGACGGCGTCGTGCGCCAGCCGCGTCGGTAGCCCGACGCAGCGCTCCATCAGATCAGGGACGAACGGGTGGCCTTCGTAGTCGCGCAGATTCGGCGCGACTGCCACGCTGGCGCCATCTTCCGCGATGCGCCCGCCCAGCGAGACGCCGATGCCCGCTACGGGGGCGCCCACGCGCTGCCGGGCGGACTGCTCCGTCGCCCCGATTACCTCCGCCAGTCGCGTCATCTGCGCCGCGTACTCCTGCTCGGTCGGGAAGGCGCTCGGCGCGGCGACCCCTTGCCCCGGCTGGATGAGCGCGACACGCGTGGTCGTGCCGCCGACATCCACCGCGATGACCGCGCCACGGATCGCGCTGGCGTCCAATCGCTTATCCATCGGCGCACACCCTCCTCAGTTGTTGTGCAACGCGGCGCAGGCGCCTGATCTCATCCCACAGTATAGGCGCATGCAGCCATCAGTATGGACTGGGCGCGTGGGGAGCGGAGCAGAGCCGGATAAAGCGAGCCAGTGGCGCTACGCCGGGCGGCGGCGCTTGATGCTGGCGATGGGGATATGCGTCGCGCCACGCGCGCCAGCCCCGGCCATGCTCTCGGCCAGACGCCAGCAGCGCGTGCGGCTGGAGAGGCACTTTTCCTGGTCTTCGATGGAGTCGGGCGGGGTATTCATGCCGCAGAAGACCTGATACATCGGCTCCCCATGCTCCAGATCGCTCTGCGGAAACCAGCGTTCGCGGTAGTGCGGGCAGCCCCGCTGGTGGCGCCGCCAGTTGATATTCGTGATGGGGTTCTCGGTCGGCGTGTAGTTCACCAGACGCTATGCCTCTCAACCAACATCGCTCAACATCGCTCGCGCTCTGTCGCGACATCCTTGCGAAACCGCTTGAATCAACGCTTGCAATCATTATATGGTCAACGCCCTGACCACGCAAGGCGACCCCCATCGGGATTCGCGCGTATGCAGGTGTACAGTACAATGATGACGCGAGATGGACGACGCGACTGGCGCGCTTCCTCGCCGCGCAATGTAAAGCGATCAGATGCGATCAGAAAGGCTGCGGCATGCGCTCGCTCCCAGACCACCAGCCCGATGACCCGGCGCAGGCCGACCAGCCCCCGCTCGCCGCGCCCGATACCGCGCCTGGGCGACCACGCGGCGTCTCGCCGTCACCGTGGACCTTTCGCCAGATGCTCATCGGCGCGCTGGCCACGCTGATCCCGTGGATAGCCTTCAGCATCGGCTCGAACGCGCTGTTTGGCTCGACCACGACCACCAGCAAGCCACCCTCGACGGCGGTGGACGCCATCAGTGGCGTCGTCGTCTTCGTCGTCTCTGGCCTGCTCGAAGCCGTCTTCCTGATCGCGCCCGCGCTGGTCGTCACGAGTCGGCGCCTGCCGCATGCGCCCCTGCGCGAGCGGCTGCGCTGGCTGGGCTTCCGCGCCACGCCGCTCGCACCGGCAATTGCGCTGGTGGTCATCGGGCTGGCGATTGCGCTGGGCTCCAGCCTGCTCTACAGCCAGCTCATCACCACCTTCCACCTGCCGCTCCAGACCAATAGCGACACGCTGCTGAAGGAGGGGCGTGTCGCGCCGCTGACCACGCTGGGCATTCTGGCGGCGGCGGCGCTGGTGGCTCCCATCTGCGAGGAGGTCTTCTTCCGCAGCTTCGTCTTCGTGGGCCTGCTCAAGCGCTACCCGCTGTGGCCATCCATCATCGTCTCGGCCATCGTCTTTGGCGTGGCGCACTCCGATCTCGGCTCGCTGACCCCGCTGATCGTGATCGGGCTGATCCTGGCGTGGGTGCGCTGGCGCACGGACTCCATCTGGCCCGGCATGGCCATCCATGCCGCCAATAATGCCGCCGCCGCGCTCTTCCTGCTGTCCTATCTGATCAAATAGCGGCCCCCACCCCCAGCCCCTCCCCCGCTTTGCGGGAGAGGGGAGCCACAGGCGGCATGGCTGAAGTGGGAGCGCGTCATCTACGCAAATGCTCCTGCTCCCTCGCCCTCTGGGAGAGCGCTGGGGTGAGGGCCGCGCCGCGCGATAACGCTCCGGAAGGTGGGGGAGAGTTCAGGGCAGGGCGTGGAAGGGGGCGCTGCGGCTGGTCGCCAGCTCGCGCAGGTGGGTCAGCGCGTCGAGGGCGCGCACGCGGGCGGCTGCGTCGATGGCGGTGTCGGCGGCGAATTCGTCCTCATCCAGCGTCGTCAGCGCGCCGTCTGGCGCTACCCACAGATCGAGCGCCAGATCGCGATAACTGATGCGGTCGAGCCGGAACTCGGCGGGCCAGGTGACATTGCAATACCAGCCTTTGAGCCGCTCGCCTGCGCCGCGCACCTCCATGATGTTGTACCAGTGGTCGGCGTAGTACCATTCGATGAAGTGGTCGCCCGGCTCGAAGGTGGTGTAGCCCAGCGTCATCGCCTCGCGCGTCCACTGCGCGTCGAGCCGCGCGCCAGTGGGCCAGACCTGCGCCACGACGCCGGGATAGGCGAAGACCTCCGCGCCTGCGCTATTCAGCTTGCAGATCGTCACGGTCTGCCCCACCCGCAATCCGATGCCGCTCATCATGTCTCCTTGGTGGCTGGCGCGTCCGCATCCGCTGGCGCCACGGGATCAGCATACCCGTCGTGTGGCGGCGCCCGCCACTTTGCGCTATTCTGACGCGGCGCAGAGGCATGGCATGCGATATACTGGAGGCGTCGCCAGCGGGCGACCTGACCCGCGCAATGGCGCGCGAGCAGACCCTGCGCACAAGAGAAGAACAGATGGATATTACGCTCATCAGCGTGCCAATGGATCTGGGAGCTGACCGTCGCGGCGTGGATATGGGGCCGAGCGCCATCCGCTACGCCGACATTGTTGACAAGCTGCGCGCGCTGGGCCACACCATCACCAGCGCGGAACCGATCCCCGTCAGCGAGCCAGAGGCCAGCGTCGAACGCGGCCCCACGGAGGGGCGCGCCAAGCATCTCGACCCCATCATCGCCGCCACCAGCTTGCTCGCCGAGCGCGTCGCCAGCAGCATCGAAGGCGGCTCGCTGCCGATTACGCTGGGCGGCGATCACAGCATCGGCCTCGGCTCCATCGCGGGGGCCGCGCAGGCGCGTAGCCCGCTGGGCGTCATCTGGTTTGACGCCCACGCCGACTTCAACACCACCAAGTCATCGCCCTCTGGTAATGTGCACGGCATGATCCTGGCCGCGCTGACGGGCCGGGGCGACGCGCGGCTGGTCAATGTTGGTGGGGCAGGCGCCAAGCTCGATCCGCGTCGCGTCGTCATCGTCGGCGCGCGCGATCTCGACCCTGGCGAGCGCGAGTTGCTGCGCGAGGCGGGCGTGCATGTGTTGACCATGAGCGACATCGACCGCCGCGGGATGGAGGCCATCACCCGCGAGGCGCTGGAGCGCGCGCTGGATGGCGCGAGCGGGCTGCACATCAGCTTTGATCTCGACGTCGTCGATCCATCCGAGGCGCCAGGCGTGGGGACGCCGGTGCATGGTGGCATTACCTATCGCGAGGCGCATCTGGCGATGGAGATGGTGGCCGAGAGCGGGCGCATGACCAGCCTCGATCTGGTCGAAGTTAACCCCATCCTCGACCATCACAACCAGACGGCGATTCTGGCGACAGAGCTTGCCCTGTCTGCGGTTGGCAAGCGCATTTTCTAGACGACCGGGTAGTCATCTTGCAGGCGTCGCGAGCCAGGCAAGAGGTACGCAGGAGGCCACGCGAGCGCTATGCGAGCAACTCAGAGAGGCAATGGCCGACGAGTGCGCCGCGCGGAGTGGAACGCCGCATGCGACAACGCCGCCAGACGACGTTGTGCGGCTTGCACAGAGTCCGCGCGACTCGCTTGACATGCTTCTCTGGCGCTCGCTATGCTAACGGTGGCCCAATGCGGCCTCACGCCTGGCGCAAGCGTCCGATGATGGACGAAGCCGCATGCGTGGCGATGACGCCACACGCTCTCCTGAGGAGGCTATTGAACGTGTCGAAGACAACGGGAAGCGCTGCGCTCTCGCAGCGATCTGACATGGTGGTGTTCCTCAACGGCGAGTACATCCCCGCCGATCAGGCTCGCGTCGGCATCGCCACCCATGCGCTCTCCTACGGCACTGGCTGCTTTGAAGGCATCCGCGCATACTACAACAGCGACACCGAGCAACTCTACATCTTCCGCGCGCTGGAGCACTTTCAGCGGCTGGCGCGCTCGTGCAAGATCATGAATATCACCCTGCCCTACACGCCAGAAGAACTGGTCGAGATTACCAGCGAACTCATCCGCCGCAATGGCTTCCGCGAGAATTGCTATATCCGCCCCTTCGCCTACAAAGCGGATGAGATCATCGGCGTCAAGCTCAATGGCCTGCGGGATGACTTCACGATGTTCACGCTGCCGATGGGCGACTACATCGCCACCTCCGGTTTGCGCTGCATGGTGTCTTCGTGGCGGCGCATCGACGACAATATGATCCCCGCGCGGGCCAAGGTATCAGGCGCCTACGTCAACAGCGCGTTCGCCAAGTCTGAGGCGCTGATGAGCGGCTTCGACGAGGCGATCATGCTGACTCACGATGGGCATGTCAGCGAAGGCTCGGCGGAGAACATCTTCCTGGTGACGGGCGGCGAGCTGGTGACGCCTCCGCCGACCGAGAACATCTTGCAGGGCATCACCCGCGATAGCGTGATGGAGATCGCCCGCCGCGAGCTAGAGATGCTGACCCGCGAGCGAGTCATCGACCGCACGGAACTCTACACCGCCGACGAAATCTTCTTCACCGGCACAGGAGCGCAGATCGCGCCGGTGATCGAGGTCGAGCATCGCTCGGTCGGCGCTGGCGTGGTCGGCCCCGTCAGCCAGCAATTGGTGAGCCTCTACGCCGATGTGACGCGCGGACGCCGTGCGGAGTATATGCACTGGCTCACGCCCGTTTGGGAGCCCGCGCACAGCAAGAACGGCCACAACGGGCATCATGCCCACAACGGCCAAAACGGCGCGAAGGCGAGGGCCGCCAAGCCAACCACCGCATCGAAGAAGTAATCCACGGCGGCTCCTCACGTCCCCCTCACCCTGTGGGTGAGGGGGACGCTCGTTTTTGGGAGCGTGACAGCGCCTGAAATGCCTGGCCCTCTCTCCCACAGGGAGGAGTCAGGTCGCGCTGTCTACAGCAGCGCTGGCAAGGCCATCGGCGCCACGATGACCACCGCGCCGTAGATGACCAGGCCCGCAGCGGCCAGCCAACTGATCAGCCGTCCCACAGGCAGAACCTTTTCTGCGAAGATCAGCGCGGTCAGCAGCCCCATCGCCACCACATTCATGACGCCCAGCGGGAAAAGAATCACCATCAGCCACCAGCAGCAGCCCAGGCAGAAGGCGCCATGCTCCACGCCCATGCGCAGCGCACCCCAGGCGCCATCGCGCCATGAGCCGAGGACGAACTGCATCGGCGTGCGGCATTTCGTCAGGCAGACGCGCTTGAGCGGTGTGACCTGATAGAGGCCCGCCGCCACCAGCGCGACACCCCCGATGCGCGCGCCATTCGCCATCAGCCAGGGCGCGCGGCTGGCCAACAGATCGGCGCCGCTCGCCAGCAGCCAGGCCAGCGCGCCGAACGCCGTCCAGACGAACAGATAGCCGCCGACGAAGACTGCGGTAGGTGTGGCGGCCTGCCCCTGGCGTCGCTTGCCCGCCGAGATAGCGCCGAACATCAGGATCATCGGCGCCGCCGATGGGAACATCATGGCGACCATCATGGCGATCCAGATGGCCAGGAAGAGCGCCACGTCCAGCCCCATCGTCAGCCCCATCGCGCCCGACATGCCCCGCGCCTGCCAGAACACGACGACCCAGGCGGCGGCTGATAGCCCTACCAGCGCCAGCAAGATCACATTGCGCTCGCGCGTAGGCATCCCAGCATATGGGTTGAGCATCGCCCTATCCTCCACACCTGACACGCACAACGGTCGGCCCTCATCCTCCAGCTCCCCATTCGCGTCGCAGCGAGGGAGGGGAGCCAGAGGCGCTCAGGCGCCACGCTCAGGCGTTGGACCACTGGATTGGCGCATAGTGGCCATTTCTGCCGGAGTTGTCCCAGCGCATGCCATAGTCGGCCCATCTGCTGCCCGTATCACCTACCGCCAGCGCGACACCGGTGGGGTTGAACGGATGGATGTTGGCGACCCATGGGGCGTCATCGGGCGCGGCGCTGGGCAGTCCGTGTACGGCGATCTTGCCTTTGCCCGCGACCTCCATCGTGCGGCTGGAGCCTTGTTTGGAGAAGGTGATCGGCGCAGGCGTGACGCCCAGCACCTGTGTCACCAGCGGCGCCAGCAGGCCCATTGGCCCACCCACCGCGCCAGTGAAGACCGCCTGCAACGCCTGCCGCTGGCGGTCGTCGGCCCGCTCATCGATGTAGGCGGCCACCGAGGCGTTGCCTTCGGCCATCGGCCCCGGTGTGCGCAGTAATAGCGCCACGTTCAGGCCATCCAGGCTGACATCGCCAAAGCTGCCTTGATTGACATGGAAGCCAATCATGACCTCACAGGCGCCCTGCGTTGGCTTCGAGGTCATCAGTGGCAAGGGAGAAACCAGACAGGGGCAGACAACGTCGCAGTTACAATTTTCGAAGTAGTCGCCTGAGATACGCCAGGTCTGCGCTGCGGTAGCCATCGGTTGGCCTCCTGTTCTTCGTCACGCCACACACCCATACCCGGGACGCTCTGCACAGAGGAGGAATCGGCGGGGGATACCGCTCGACTAGCGCGCTCCGCCACATCGAGACGGCGAGCCACACCTGCTACAACGCTGCTCTCGCGGGGGACTCATACACGAACGAACGCCGAGGAAACGGGCAGACGCCTGCATGCGTCATCGTAAGCGGCGCGGATCCCTCGCGCCATGACGCTTGTACACTCCGCATAGCCAGACTGCCACGAGCATAACATATCAACCGCGCTGGCACGAATACGCATTTGTGTTGATGTTCTGTCGAGGCCGCCATCTGGCGGGGCGCTTGGAAGGAGCGCGCCCGATGCGGTATGGTGTCAGATGGGGCGAGGCCCACCGCGAAGTTGCGACCATCTATTACCACAGGGAGACGAATCCGCATGTCTGATATGGCGCCATCGGCGCGCGCGCGCCGCGTCAGCGCCGCCGAGCGCATTCTGGCGTATGTGGCGCTTGGGCTGGCCGCTGTGACCGCCGCGTACCTGCTCTTCATGGCGCTCTCAGAGCACGAGACCTGCTATGGCATGCAAGCGGGCAAGTTGCTGTGCCAGCCGGTGGACGCGACATCGGCGGCGCGCGGGCTGGTCGTGCTGGCCTTCCCCGGCGTGCTCTTCATCGGCGCGACGATTGGCGCGGTCTGGCAGACGCGCGCCCAGGCGGGCGAGAACCGCAACGCCGCCTTTGGCTTGCTGGTGACGTGCGCGCTGCTGCTGCTGGGCATCGTCGTTCCGGCGCTCTCTGGCGCGGGCTTCTTCCTGCTGCCCGCGACGCTGCTGGTGGCCGCCGCTGCCATCCTCGGCGCGGTGAAGTTCTGGCAGGACTGGCGCGCTGGGGCCGCACAGCAGGCGGGCTGAGCGCCGCGAAACCTCATCCCCTGCCCCCCCTCCCCTGCGAGGGGAACCCAGGCCAGGCAGATTCAACACTGACAAGGATATCGTTGATAGAACGCTGGCTATAGCCGTAATACCAAGTCTGGATAGGGGTTGGAATATGGCGCGTGGTGCGCGTGGCGAGCACCTCACCCCAACCCCTCTCCGCGTATTGCAACGCCAGAAACGTGGATGCACGCGGTTGGGCTGTGGCGCTCACACCGCTGCGCTCCCTTCGCTGCGCCAGGCGGGCGCCGTCATGCTTCCCCGTCGGCCGCGTAGACCTCTGGCTTGAGTACGCCGATGTAGGGCAGATTGCGGTAGCGCTGGTTGTAGTCCAGGCCGTAGCCGACCACGAAGGCGTCGGGGATGGAGAAGCCAGTATAGGCCAGCCGACCAGGATCATTGCGCACGGGGCAGGGCTTGTTCTTGTCCAGCAGCGCGCAGACGCGCATGCTGCTCGGCTGGCGCGCATCCAGCATGGTGATGAGCTTCGAGAGCGTCAGCCCGGTATCGATGATGTCCTCGATGATGAGCGCATGCCGCCGATTCAGATCGGAGTCCAGATCCTTCAAAATCTGCACGCTGCCGGAGGTCGTCGCATGCGAGCCATAGCTGCTGGCTGAGATGAAGTCTAGCTCGACGGGCAGGTCGATCGCGCGCACCAGATCGGCGGCGAAGGCGACCGCGCCACGCAGCGTGATGATGGCGAGCAGCGGGCCGCTCTGCGCCGCCTGCCAGTAGTCGCGCGTGATGGCCGCGCCCAGCTCGCGGATGCGCTGGTTGATCTGCTCCTCTGTCAGAATGACGTGAGCAATGGCGCCGCTCTGGCTTCCGGTGGGTGGGGCCGCATACCATGCCGACTCCACGGTGATTGGCTGCGCCAGGTCGCGCGCTGGCTCGCTCACGCTCATCACTCGCTTTCCTCCATCTGAACGTCGCTCTGTTCGTCGCTCGAAACATCGATCCGCCTGTCACGCTCGTCGTCGCGCAACGGCTCGGCCTGCAAGGCCAGCGCGCGGCTGGTCGCCGGAGTCAGCTTGAACTCATCGGCGATGCGCACCCCCGCCACCCAGACGATCCGCTCGCCCAGGCAGACAATTGGCAGCCGATGGCGCAACTCGCGCGGGACTTTCGCATCGCTCAGCACGTCTTGCAGCTTTTTCTCGCGCGCCATGCCCAGCGGACGGAAGCGGTCGCCGGCCCGCCACGCGCGCACGGTCAGCGCATCGCTGGCGATGCGGTCGGCGTCCAGATAGACGCGCAGCTCGCCACGCGCCCCACCCGACAGCCCGCTGCCATAGGTCAGCGGCGGCGTGCGCGGGATCGGCGGCAGCGTGTCGCCTTCCAGCCCTGGTGGCGCGCTCAATGGCGCCGCCAGCACGCGCCAGCCCAGCGCCGCAATCTCGACCGCGCCGGGGATTGGCAGGCGCCATGTGGCCTCGCTCGCCTGCCCCTGAGGCTCACCCGCCTGCTGGGGCGCCTGCGTCGCGCAGGTCAGGCTCAGTGTCTCGTAGCCCAGCGCCACCCGCAGACCATCTGGCAGGCTCAACGCGCCGCCCGTGCGCCCCTCGGCCACGAAGCGCTCGATCAGCGCGATGTGCCGCGCCTCCAGCCCACTGGCGCTCTCCATCGGCGGCTCAGTCTGCGCTGTCTCGCGCGCCAGCAAGCGCTGCGCCGCGCGCCGCACTACACGCCGTCGCAAGGCGGGCGGCTGCTCGCGCAGGGCCGCCAGCCGCAGCTCCACGCGATCAGCCTGCTCCACGCTGACAACCTCCGCCCAGGCGCCATCGGTTGCGGCCTCCAGCGCGGCCAGATCATCGGCGATCAGCGTGGCATTGCGCGCGAGCGTGCGCCGCACGTTTGGATTATACGCCTCCAGCAGCGGCAAGAGGCGCCGGCGCACGCGATTGCGCAGGTAGCGCTCGTCGCGATTGGTCAGATCTTCGCGCGGCAGCCAGCCGTGCGCCGCGCAATAGGCCACCGCCTGCGTGTGCGTGATCCCCAGCAGCGGGCGCGCCAGGTCGCCTCGTAGCGGGCGCATCCCCGCCAGGCCATCCAGTCCGGAGCCGCGCAGCAGCCGCAGCAGAATGGTCTCCGCCTGATCGTCAAGCGTATGCCCCAGCGCGATGCGCGCGGCGCCCACCTCCGCCGCCACACGCCGCAAGAAGCGGTAGCGCAGGCGGCGCGCGGCGTCTTCGAGCGAGAGATGCTGCGCGCGCGCCCATGGCTGCGTCTCCACCTGCTCGGCGAAGCAGCGCAGCCCCACGCTCGCCGCCAACTCCGCGACCCAGCGCGCATCGGCTCCGCCCGCCGCGCCGCGCAAGCCGTGATCGAGCGTCGCCACCACCAGCTCACCCGGCGCACGCCTCTCGTCAGCGAGCGTGGAGGATGACCGCAGCGCCAGCAGCGCGCCTAGCAGGCATAGCGAATCGGCGCCACCTGAGACAGCCACCACCAGCGTCGCGCCCGCAGGCCACAGCGCATCGGCGGCGACGGCGCGCGCGACCACCTCTTCGAGCGCCAGCATGCTCGCCGGGCGCGGGGCGTCTGGCTGCTCGCCTGGCTGCCCGCCCGTAGCGGTTCCCGTCATACGCGCGCTCCGTCTGACGCTTCCGGTCTGCCCCGCCATGCGAAGCCTTCTCATCAGCATACCATGTGGCGCGTGGGCGTCTGCGGCGTCTCAGCCCGCGCAAGCAAGGCTCCTGCGGCCAATGCCCGTAGCTGCGGGCTTACCCGCCCGCGCTCCTCCCGCAGGTGTCTGGGGTGGCGCTCGATCACGGGCGCCACATGGCCGCCAAAGACTACCGATTCCGTTAGCAAATTGTCCCCAGTGGTAATCATTTTGTGAGCCAGATCGCAACCAATCGTGTGGGCACGGTGTTACAGTTATAGATGGCCATCAAACACACATGACCCGGCGATACGGCGCCAACATTCGACACGAAGATCAGATAGAACGCAACAGAAGGCGGCGGCAACCATGACCACCCAGACCATCGAGACGACTCAGCAGGACACTCTGAACAGCGCGGCGACACCCTTCCAAACCCTGATGCACAGCGACATCGGCGGCGCGTGGATGCGTGAGGCGTGCCTGGCGCTGGCCCTGGCCGCCCAGGCGCACATCCGCCTGGACGAACAGCAGTTGATCTTCAGCGATGTACGCGACCTGATGGCGCTCCAGCAGCGCCTGCGTGGCGGACGCGCGTAGGAAACGCGTGATTTCGCGCGACGTTCGATCAGCGTCATACGCTCCCAGCTCTCGCAGGATGGAGGGCCGGGAGCGTCTCATTGTGCCTCTTGCCGCCCACGCATCGCTGACCCATCCCCTCACCTGGCGAACGTGCGATACTATGCCTGCGCCCCATTCCCGTTCCAATGCCATGGAACCATTCACCTCCAAGCTGTACCAGAGGGGATGGGGCGCCATTCTCATCTGGCAAAAGGGACGCTGGCAATGAACACGACCGATGCGGCGAGCGATGTGGCGAACGAGTTGAGCGGGCGGCGCTATCCGCGCGCGGATTGGCGGCTCTTGCTGGAGCAGGAGCCGCAGACCGGCGCCTGGAATATGGCGCTCGACGAGGCGATCATGGACGCGGTGGCCGCAGGCGACGCGCCGCCTACGCTGCGCCTCTTCCAGTGGGCGCCGCCGTGCCTCTCGCTGGGACGCCGCCAGCCGCTGGAGGGCGTAGACCTCGTCCGGCTCCGCGCCGACGGCTGCGATGCGGTGCGCCGCGCCACGGGTGGCTGGGCCATCCTGCATACCGATGAGCTGACCTATTCGGTCGCGCTCACCCCCACCGACCCGCGCGCCGATGGCCCCATCCTCGACGCGTACCGCAAGCTCAGCGCCGGGCTGGTGGCGGGGCTTGCGCTGCTGGGCGTGGAGGCCATCATGCGGCCCGCCTCGGCTGGTGGCACGCACAACCTTACCGCCGCCTGCTTCGAGGTTCCCTCCGCCTACGAGATCACCGCGCGGGGCCGCAAGCTGATCGGCAGCGCCCAGGCGCGACCGAATGGGCGTGTCTTGCAGCACGGCTCGCTGCCGCTGACGGGCGATATCGCGCGCGTCACCCGCTATCTCACCTTCGCCGATGAAGACGCCCGCGCCACGCTGGCCGCCCATCTGCGCGAGCGCGCCGCCACCCTGCGCGAGGTCGCCGGGCGCGACATCGCCTTCGCTGAGGCGGCGGACGCCATGCGGCGCGGCTTCGCGCAGGCGCTGAATCTGACGCTGACTCCCGCCGCCCCCACCGAGGCCGAACTGCGGCGCGCATGCGAACTGATGGCCGAGAAACAGGCGGAGATGGCATGACGACGCATCCAGCGAACACGTCGGACGATTCGCACGCGCGGCTGCTGGCTGAGGCCGAAGCATTCGCCAGAGAGGCGCTGGCTCATGATAGCAGCGGCCACGACTTCGCGCATATCGAGCGGGTGCGCCGCATCGCGCTGGTCATCGCCCAGGCCGAGAGCGCCGACCCATTCATCTGCGAGCTGGCGGCGCTGCTGCACGATGTCGCCGATTACAAGATCGCTGGCGACGAGGCGACGGGGCTGGCGCGCGTGCGCGGCTGGCTGGAGGCGCACGCCGCCGACGCCACGACCATCGCCCAGGTGATGGAGATCATCGCCACGATGTCGTTCGCGGGCGGCCAGCGCCCCGCTATGACCACCCTGGAGGGGCGGATCGTGCAGGACGCCGACCGGCTCGACGCCATCGGCGCGATCGGCGTGGCGCGCGCCTTCGCCTATGGCGGCGCGAAGGGGCGCGCGCTCTACGATCCGGAGCAGACTCCGCGCGAGCAGATGAGCGCCGAGGCGTATCGCGCGCAGCCTGCGCCCACCATCAATCACTTCTATGAGAAGCTATTGCTGCTCAAAGATCGTCTGAACACTGGCCATGCCCGCCAGTTGGCGGAGCGGCGGCATCAATTCATGCTGGCGTTTCTCGATCAGTTCTACGCCGAGTGGGATGGCCGCAGCTAGCCACGCTCGTCTCGCGCGTCGTCTATCGCCTATACTATGCTTATCGCATCGTGAGCCGCTATCCCGTCCTGCACTTGACCCACGCCCGTGATGGGGCGACCCGCACAGGAGGATGTCCCATGACGCATTTCCGCAACTCGCCCACCACCATCGTCGCGCTGAGCGCCGAGCCGCTGGACGTACCGCTACGCGAGCCATTCGCCATCGCGACCGGGCGCATCACCTCCGCGCGCAATGCGCTGGTGCGCGTGCGCCTCTCGAATGGCGTGGAAGGCATCGGCGAGGCCGCGCCCTTCCCGCCGAGCGGCGGCGAGACGCAGGAGACCGCCCTGGCCGCCGTCGCGGGCATGCAGACGCTGGTGGAGGGCCACGACGTGGCGCAGTGGCGCACGCTGGCGCGGCGACTGACCGCCAGCTTCGAGCATCAGGCCACAGCGCGCGCGGGTGTGGAGGCCGCCATGCTCGACGCGCTGGCTCGCTCGTGGGGCATCCCGCTGTATCGCTACTTCGGCGAGGCCACCAACATGATAGAGACCGACATCACCATCCCCATCGAGTCGCCCGAACACATGCGCGAGTTGGCGCGCCGCTACGCCGAGCAAGGCGCCTCCACACTCAAGATCAAGGTTGGCGCCGATGTGGATGACGACCTCGACCGCGTGCTGGCCGTCGTGGAGGGCGCGCCCGACTGCGACATCATGCTCGACGGCAACCAGGGCTACACGCCCTCCGAGGCGCTCGATCTGCTGCGCTCGCTGGCGCAGGAAGATGTCGCGCCGATCCTGTTCGAGCAGCCCACCCATCGCCACGACCTCGACGGGCTGAAATTCGTCACCGAGCGTGCGGGCATCCCCGTGGCAGCCGATGAAGCCGTGCATACCGCCGCCGACGCGATGCGCATCGCGCGCATGGGCGCCGCCAACGTCATCAACATCAAGCTGATGAAGTCTGGCTTCTCCGAGGCGCTCGACATCGCCGCCGTCTGTCGCGCCGCACACATCGACCTGATGGTGGGCGTCATGATGGAATCACGACTGGGTGTCATGGCGTCGCTCAGCCTGATCGCCGGGCTGGGCGGCTTCCGCTATATCGACCTCGATACGCCCATGCTGCTGGCCTCCGATCCCTTCGAGGGTGGCTACACGCAGGAAGGGATGGTCTATCACCTCGACCCCGCCGCGCCGGGCATGGGCGTGGCGCTGGCTGAGATCGACGGCGACGAGGACGAGGAGGACGAGGAAGAAGGCGACGGCGCAGAAGCTGGCGTCGGCGCCAGCGACAGCGAGGAGTGAGCGCAGGCGCAGTGGGCGGCGCATGGATGTGTTCGCGGCGCCGCTCAGCCTCCAGCATCCGCTGGCGTGTGAGCGAGAAAGAATGAGGCCCTGCGCAGGCGCATCGTATCCCGCCAGGCGCCAGCTTGCACGGAGGCTCAGCAATGGCGAAGCTCATCTATTCAACGATCATGTCGCTCGACGGCTACATCGAAGATGAAGACGGCTCATTCGACTGGGCGGCGCCCGACGAGGAGGTTCACGCCTTCGTCAACGACCTCGAACGCCCCATCGGCGCCTACCTCTATGGCCGACGCATGTACGAGGTGATGTCCGCCTGGGAGCATCCCGAGGCGTTCGCCGACGACGCGCCCGTCGCGCAGGACTACGCCGCAATCTGGCAGGCCGCCGACAAGATCGTCTACTCGCGCACGCTGGACGCCGTCGCCAGCGCGCGCACTCGCATCGAGCGCGCCTTCGATCCCACCGCCATCCGCAGCCTGAAGGCGCAGACGCAGCGCGACCTCAGCGTGGGCGGGCCAGACCTCGCCGCACAGGCGCTGCGGGCGAGCCTGGTGGACGAGTGCCAGTTCTTCCTCACGCCCATCCTGGTGGGCGGCGGCAAGCCCGCGCTCCCCAGCCAACTGCGCGTGAAGCTCGATCTGCTGGATGAGCGCCGCTTCAACTCTGGCGTGGTGTACCTCCGCTATGCCGTCCGCGCATGAGGCAGCGGCGCCCGCGCTGGCAGCCACTCAGCGTGTGGCGGGCTGCTGCGCGATCAGCGCCTTGTAGATGCGGTCAAGCTCGTCGTGGCTATAGGGCTTGCCAGATGGCGTGAGGTCGAGCCAGTCGGGGTCCTTGAAGGGCTGGTAGATGGCGACGGCGGGCTGCCCGACGATCTCCACCCGCATGCGCGGCTCGGCGGCCACGATGACCGCCTGCGTCGGCGTCTCGCGCAGCCCCGCCAGCATCAGCGTGCCGCGCACTCGCTCCAGGCTGAAGCGCGCCTGCTGCGTGGGATTCTTGCGCGCAGGCTCCCATGCCGAGCGGTCGCGTGGGAGGAAGAGCCAATCCTCGCCAGAGCAGCGATAGACCCCGCGCCAGGCTTTGACCTCGAAGACTGTCACGCCGTGTGGCCCCAGCAGCACGCCGTCGATGTCACCGCCGGTGCGCCAGGGCGGCGGCGGCGTGTAGTTGCGCAGCAGCAGATAGCGGTTGTCGAGGCGGGGAGCCAGGAACCAGATCAGCGCTTCCTCGCCCTGGAGGCCGCGACGATAGATCTCGGCTTCACGCTCCGCCGCCGCGCTCTGGGCCAGCCGCTGAGTGCGCGCGCGTTTGCGGCCGCCCGTCAGGCGCCACCAGAGATTGCGCCACATCCCTGTGGGGCCGCGCGGCTCCTCGGTGAGCGCCTGGCGCGCCGCCCACTGGTTGGCTGCCACGCGCTCATAGAGGTAGTTCGAGCAGTCTACAACCCACATCCGCCAGATACCGCCATCCGCTGAAGAGAGCTTCACCCCCAGAAGGCGGCCACTGCGACGCCCCCGCAGTACTAAGTATACCGGAGCAGGCGGCGTTTGGGCAGCCAGGGATGACCTCTGGTGGTCGGCGCCCCGGACCGTTGCTCCCGGCAAGCGAGAGGTTCTGTGGCAGGGGTTGCGCGTGGGGCGCGAACCGAACTGCCGTAGGCCATCCGCGTGACACGCAATGGCGGCGCGCGGAGCGCCGGAGCGCCGTCTAGCCCGCGCTCTCCTGCTCGCTCAGGATGAGCGCGTACTGGATGAAATCCAGCGTAGCCTGCTGGTCTTCGGGAGTGGCAGGCTGGCGAACCTTGAGCGACGGATTGGGGCGCGCCGCCCAGGCCCGCTGGATGAGCGGCGCCCAGCGGTGGTCCAGCGTGCGCTGCGCCCATTGCGCGCCCGCGCGCTTCGACTCGATGCGCCCGTTGTCGAGCGTCTGGAGCATGCGGCAATAGGTGAGCGTGAAGAACGCCTGCGCCCACTGGTTCGCAATCGAATAGTGGCCCGCCGCGATGTCCACGCTCCACGCGCGCATTGAGGCGCGCACCTCGCTCCGCAACTCATCCGCCGAGACGAGATCGATCAGTGTGGCCGACGGTGGCCCAGCCAGCGTGATCCCGCGCTCGCGCGTGACCCAGCGCACCACCGCTGTGTCATCATGAGTCGAGCGTTCGAGGGTGTCGTAGGTGTTGTTCAGATAGAGCAGTTGCCTGCGTGGCGAGCTGGCCGGGACGACGCGCCGCAGGATGTCTGTGGGAAAGTACGAGCCTTCCAGATGCTGCGCCCAGTGTGGCGGAAGGCGATAGAGGCGCGCGTGCAGCGCATTCAGCGCCGCCTCCTCCGCTTCAGAAGGGTCGCTTCGGGTGGCGATCACGAAATCGACATCGCTCTCCACATCCCAATCGCCAATCGCAAAGGAGCCTTGCAGGTATGCCGCGACGAAGTTGTCGCCGAGCACGCCTTGCGCGCTGGCAACCAGATCACGCAGCACGCCGTTGAGCGCCTGATTGGTCGTGGGGAAGGATGCTTCTGACACGGCTAGCGCCTCCGACACTCGTTCGCAGTTCACAGCAGCGCGGCAAGCTCCTCCAGGCTGGCGATGGTTGCGTCGGCGCGCGCGCCCGCCGTCAGCGGCTGGCCCTCGCGGCGAATCCAGATGGCGCGCACGCCAGCGCGGTTGGCGCCGAGGATGTCGGCGGCGGGGCTGTCGCCGACCATCACCGCCTCGCCGGGCGCGACCTCCAGCGCCGCCAGCGTCTGCGCGAAGATAGCGGGATCAGGCTTAGCGACGCCCACCTCGCCGGAGACGGCCACCACCGGGAAATACGGCTCCATCCCACTGTGCGCCAGCTTGTCGCGCTGAATGTCAGGCGCGCCGTTGGTGATGAGCGCCAGCGTATACTGCGGGCGCAGACGGTCGAGCGTGGCCATGACCTCAGGAAAGAGCCAGTCGTGGCGGGCGCGTCGCTCCATGCGGAGGCGCTCGGCCAGCGTCGCCGCCAGGATGTCATCGCGCAGGCCGCAATCGGCCAGCGCCCGCTCCCACGTCTCCAGCTGATAGTCGATGGCCCAGCGCGCGATGGGTCGCAGCCGCGCATCCTCGCCGATGAAGCGCCCCCACAGGCACTCGCCCGCGCTGACGCCGATCTCCGCAAAGTAGCCCTGATGTGGCGAGGCGCGGTAGCCATCCAGCGCGCGCAGCCAGACGGCGCGGGTCAGCGTCTCGGCGTCGGCTCCGCGCGCGGCGGCCAGCGCAGCGGTGGCGCGCAGGGCGGCCCGCGTGGCGGCTCCGTCGGCGTGCAGCGTTTCATCCAGATCGAAGAGCACGGCGCGCGTCGGCATGGCATATCCTGTCGGGGAGATGATGGGCGTGTGTGGCCGCGATGTGGCCCGCCCCATCATACGATATGGGCCGTTTCGGCTGGCGACGACAGCAGCGATATGCAGTATTTGGAGGCGATGCAGTGAACGCAGCAGTCGCACGTTGGCTCTGGCGCGGCCTCATCGCGACGCTGTGGCTGCTCGCTGCGGGCGCTGTGGCGACGCTGGCGGCGCGCTACATCCGCGCGCGGCCGCCGCTGCTGGATCGCGTGCGCACGTTTAACCGGCGCCACCTGAATCCGCGCACGCTGGGGCTGGCTGGGCGACGTGGCGTCTATTTTCACACGCTGCGCCATGTGGGGCGGCGCTCAGGCCGGGTCTATCTGACCCCGCTGGAGGCGCTGCCCATCGGCGACGCCTTCGTCATCCCGATGACGTATGGCTTGCGGGCCGATTGGGCGCGCAACACGCTGGCGGCAGGCGGCGCCATCCTGCTGCGCGAAGGTCAGGCGCTGTCGCTCACGCGCCCGCGCGTCGTGCGGCTGCGCGATGTCAGCGCCGCGCTGCCCGTGGTCGAACGGCTGGGGCTGCGCGCCCTGGGCGTCTCGGAGCTGCTGTGGCTGGAGCGCGCCAATCTCCCAGCGTGCGAGGGGCAGGCATGAGCTGGGATGAGGGTGATCTGGGGGCCAGCGCAACCCGCCGTCGGCGTCATCCGTTCTGGAGTTGGAGAGGGTAGTGACCCCTTGCTGCGGGCCTGGGCAGGCATGCGTCGTCCACTTGACTTCGACTGCTGTTCATGCCATACTGAACTGGCATAGATAGGCTCACGGCACACTCGCGCCCTGGGCAGCGCCGCCCACGGGATCGCCTCACGTGTTCGTTCCTCACGTCGTCACCTGACAGCGCAATCACCTTCTCCGCGCTGAACGACTGCTATGTATCGCGTCGAGCGATGTGCGCCAGCACATCGCCCCCAGTTCACCGTTCCCCTGATACCTGTCCAGAGCGCATCGAAAGGAGACAAGGCGTCGCACATCCGCTGCCGGGCAGCTGCGATCTGCTCATTCGGACGCCTTCACCTCACCCCATGAATATCACTGAACTTGAGCCTAAGACCGTCACCGAATTGCGTGATATTGCGCGCGATTGGGACCTGTCGGGCTATACCGCGCTCACCAAGGAAGAGCTGATTTTTCAGTTGCTCCAGACCTCCGCCGAGCGCCAGGGGCCGACCTTCAGCGCGGGAGTGCTGGAGGTGAGCGGCGAGGGCATGGGCTATCTGCGCCGCAAGGGCGCGCGGCCTAACCCGACGGATGTCTATGTCTCGGCGACGCAGATTCGCCGCTTTGGCCTGCGCACGGGCGATATGGTGTCGGGCCAGGTGCGCCCACCCAAGGACAACGAGCGCTACTACGGCCTGCTGCGGGTGGACGCCGTCAACGCGATGGATCCCGAAGCCGCCAAGCGCCGCCCGAACTTCGACGGCCTGACGCCGATCTTCCCCAATCGCCTCTATGATCTGGAGACCGAGGCAGGCGCGACCATCGGGCGGCTGATCAATCTGGTGGCGCCGATTGGGCGCGGGCAGCGCGGGCTGATCGTGGCGCCGCCCAAGGCGGGCAAGACGATCCTGCTCAAGAGCATCGCCAACGCCATCGCCGAGAAATATCCCGAAATCCACCTGATGCTGGCGCTGATCGGCGAGCGCCCCGAAGAGGTGACGGAGATGCGCCGTGGCGTGAGGGCCGAGATTTTCAGCTCGACCTTCGACGAACCCGTGGACGCGCATACCCATGTGGCCGAGCTGGCGCTGGATCGCGCCAAGCGGCTGGTGGAGGCGGGCAAAGATGTCGTGCTGCTGCTCGATAGCATCACCCGCCTGACCCGCGCGTACAACCTGGCCATCTCGCCGAGTGGGCGCACGCTCTCCGGCGGCCTCGATCCCGCCGCCATCAACCCGCCCAAACGCTTCATCGGCGCGGCGCGCAACGTGGAGGAAGGCGGCT
Source organism: Ktedonobacterales bacterium (assembly GCA_036559055.1). Lineage (GTDB taxonomy): Bacteria > Chloroflexota > Ktedonobacteria > Ktedonobacterales > JADMIN01 > JAKAIY01. The sequence goes on along the minus strand of DATBTW010000166.1, from coordinate 2,824 downwards.
CGCTGACCATCGTCGCCACCGTGCTGATCGACACCAACAGCCGCATGGATGAGGTCATCTACGAGGAGTTCAAGGGTACCGGCAACATGGAGATCACCCTTGACCGCAAGCTGGCCGACCGCCGCATCTTCCCCGCCATCGACATCATGCGCACCAGCACACGCCACGAGGAGCTGCTGCTCGACGCGCAGACCCTGCGCTCGGTGCTGATCGTGCGCCGCATGTTCGCCTCGCTGGAGAACAACGAGTACGTGGAGGCAATGGATCGCATTCTCCAGATGATGCGCCGCACCCAGAACAACGAAGAGTTCCTCGCCACCCTCCAGCGCACGGTGGGGTGAAGGCACGGGCTGGCGGTTCATGCGGATTGAGTGATTGCGGCGATTGTCGCGTCACGTCGGCTGGCGATTGAAAGCGTGTCTGGTAGGCGGCTTACGCCGCCGCGAAGCTCGGCTACGCCTGCCGCCTGCGCGGACTGGGATACAGCTAGCTATTCGTGCCAACCGCGACTTCGCACACCTGACGAGATGTGGAGCATTGCCAGTCGAATGTGCCAGGCGTCAGTGTCTGGTTGTTGGCGTCCTGAAATACGCTGGCCGCCAGAGAGTTCGCTAACTGCGCACTGGTGAAGGTGTGATCGGGGCCGAGCGTATTCCACCCTGGGATGTCACGGGCGTGAATTGCGTCGCCGGGTAGGAACGATGCGACGAGCGTCGCATCTTGGGCGCTGGTCCAGGCATGGGCAGTGTCGGCGCCAATGATTTCGATGACAACGACACGCACGCTGGTGTCGGCGCTGTCGCCGACACGGCTCACTGCGACGATAATCTGTACCTTGCGTCCCTGGAGAGACGTTTGCCACATACCTTGACTTTGCTCCGGCCCGAACGCAGTATCGAAATCGCTGAGTGGCGAGCCGAGGCGCGGGCCTGAGACGCGCGTGGGCAGCGGCGTTTCGGTGGCAAGCGCGGCATTCGCTGTGGCCGCGGCGTCGAGCGATGATGCGAACGCCTGATTGGTAGCCTGCGCGCTGTCAATGAATGGTTGTGGCGCCATCGCAAAGAAGTTACTCTCCAGTGTCGCAATCGCCAGCAGAGCGCCAATCGCCAGAGAAATCAGGACGACTGCTCCGCCAATGATCGCCAACACGCCAGATGTGGATCTATACCACGGTTGTGACGCCCTGAGCGCCGGAGATGCGATCTGTGCGGTAGGAGGGTTATAGGTGGCGACGATAGCGCCAGATGGCTCGCGCTGAATCGACGTCACGCGCCAACCCGCCGCCGCCATCTGCGCGGCGTCGGTGTTGTAGTGCGCGTCGGAGGAGTAGCGGCGCGTAACAGGTTGACGTGCCACCATTTCAGAACTCCATCCTAACTGCCCGCTTCTAGCCTCAAACCATAAAGCCTCCTCGTGGCTGTTACGACTATATCCAAGGTGCAGGCGACAATCAAGCGCCTTTTCACCACCGACCGGCGCTGTCGTTTCCCCACCCTGGCGGTCACTTGCGGGCGCGAGGGTGGCCGCTCGCTCGCTGCTGGCCTTGCCTTCGTGAAACGCCTGTTCTACACTGCCTCTCGTTCGCTGGCGGGCGCAGGTTGGCGCAGGCGGGGAGGAGGGGGCGCAGATGGCGGGGACGATCTTGCGGCTGGGGTGGACCAATCCGCTGACAGGCGCGTTTGGCGCGCATCCGCTGCTGGGGGATGTGATCGACCTGAACGATGGCGTGACCTTCACCCTGCTCGATGACACGCTGGAGTTGGCCCCGCCCACGCGCGAGGTGGCGCTGAGTGGCAACGCGCGCACCCAGGGCGAGCGCGCCAGCCGGGCGCTCTACCGCCATAACCGCATCGCCCGCGCGCAGGTCATGCTGGGGCCGATGGCAAGCTACAGCGATCTGGCGACCAACGTGCGCTTCCTGACGCGCTGGATCGACGCGGCGCCCGCCATCCCCATCTGCCTGCAGTGGCAGCCACCATCCGCGACGGCGCCGGTGTATCTGGATGTGGTGGGGGCGGCGCACGCCCTACCTGCCGACGAGCGCGAATGGCTGCGGCTGCAAGTCGAACCCATCGAGCTGGTGTTCGTGGTGCGACCGGGGCTACGCGGGGATCGCCTGACGCTCTCCAATCTGGTCATGAACCCTGGCTTCGAGGCGCCCAGCGGGCCAGGCGTGATCGCCTTCGCCGATGCCTTCGCCAATGCCAACGCCTACACCGTCCAGTTTGGCAGCGCGCCGACCTTCGGCGCCAACCAGATGACGTTGGCCGCTAATTCCGCCGTGCTCTTCGGTAGCCCCAGCTGGGGGGCTATCAACCAGTGGCGCATCCGCTGGCGCTGGAATACGGGGCTGACCGCCTACCTCCATCTGCACTACACCGATGGGAACAACTGGCTGGCGGCGGCCTTCGATGGCGTGAACCTGGAGGTGATCCACAGCGTCGGGGGTGTGCAGCATGTGCTGGCGACGGCTCCAGCGGCGCTTAGCACGGGTGGCTGGTACTGGCTGAGCTTCACGCAGTTCCCCGCCGCGCCTGGCACACAACCCGATGTGCTGGCGACCCTCTTCAACGATGCATCGGGCGCGGTGGGGTCGCAGATCGCCACGTCGGGAACCATCCCGACCTATGACGCGGTGACGGCGCTCACTGGCCACTCGGCGCTGCAAGCCAATGGCGCGGTCATGCTGGTGGGCGGCGCCTTCAGCAACGTGCACACGCTGGCGCTCTTTGGCCCCGGCGGCTGGTTCTTCGCTGGGCTTGACACGGGCGCGAGCGGCCAGGCGGCGGGCGGCTGGGAGCAGAACCCCGCCAATACCTACTCC
>DATBTW010000165.1:0-36499 GCA_036559055.1 Ktedonobacterales bacterium | reverse complement strand
GGTGGTCAGGTCAATATCGGATGAGCCTTCGCGCTGCAGGAGCAGATCGCGCACACAGCCGCCGACCATATAGAGGTCGCGGTTCTGGGCGCGAAAGAGTTGGGCGAGGGCGAGAATCGTGTCTTGCATGCCGTCCGAGTTTCTATGTACCCGCTCAGGCGCCTCGTGCGCTGTGCGCGGCGATCCACTGGGCGATGTCATCGTCGAGGATGGCGCGCTCTGGCTCAAACTCGACATCATGCGCGAAGTTGGCGTAGGTCTTCCACGTCTTGTCCGCGCTGGCGAGAGCGTCGTAGGCGCGCCGTGAGGCTGCCGCAACGACCGCCAGGTCTTGCTCACACTGTATCACGAGCGCCGGAGTGCGAGTCTTGCGGGCCTGCGCGACGGCCTTGAGCCGCATCATGGTGATGTGATACAGGAACGCGGCGCTCTCGGCGCGCACCCACAGCGAGTCGCCGTTGAGCATCGCCAGCGCCTCTGGATTGGTGGTCATCGTGCTGGTGTCGCCGGTCTGGAATGGGCGGGTCGAACCCATGCGCCCGCTAAACAGCAGGCTCGCGACTTTGGCGGGCGAGACCTTCGACCGATCATCGATCCACGGATTCATCAGGATGAGGCCGGAGAGCGTTGGCTGCGCTCGTGCGGAATCCTCGGCGGCCAGGTTGAGCGCGAAGATGGCGCCCATGCTGTGACCCAGGATGAAGAGCGGGCTCTCTGGCTGCTGCGTGCGAATGTGCGTCAGGAAGGCGTTGAGGTCGCGCTGGTAAACGCCGCCATCCTTCACATGGCCACGGGCTCCCCCGGAGCGCCCGAAGCCGCGATGATCGACGGCGTAGACATTCAGCCCGCGCGCATGCAGCGCATTGCCCATATCGATGAACCAGCCGGAGTGCGCGCCGAGGCCATGCAGCAGCGCCAGCGTGGGCGCGGGCGCGGCGCTGGCCCACTGGCGATAAAAGAGCTTGACGCCATCCGACATGGCGATGGCGCCTGTCTCGTAGCTCTGCGGCTGCGTCGCCGCTGGAACGCCCCAGTCGCCTGCGCGCTCTGGCGCGTACTTGCTCTGTGTCGCCATATCTGGCGCCTCCAACCTGTCAACACTCTTAACGTGTCACTCGTGTGCATGGAGTTCTCGCTTGTTGCGGGGTATTATAGCATCGCAGTGTCCGCTCCCTGTTGTTCGCGTCGTTCAGCCGCTGTCCCGGCTGTCCCGGTCGTTGCGCATGGTGGAGGTGATGGGGAGCGGAGCCAGACGCGAATCCACATCATAGCGCGAAAAGGTAGCTCTGCTGGGTCTTTGCGTCGTGGTGCGATATACTGTGCGCTGGGCCAGCATGTTCCAGTTTCGGCCCGATAGTAGGGAGCGGTATGGCGCAGGAGTCTTTACAGGTTCGACGAGGCATCGCAGGCGGTCTGGGTGGGGTTCGAGGCGACTTTATGCGCCGTGGCGACGTTCGCCAGACGATCATCTTTTCCCTCGCAGCGGTTCCGATGGGAGTTATCGGCGCGCTCTGCGCCTGGCTTCTGTATCACCTCATCAATATCATCACGGGCTTCGCATTCTACGGCAAGCTGATGCTCCAGACGCCCGTCTATCCGCCAACCTCTGGCCTGGGCATCAAGGCGCTCCTCATCCCGGTGGCGGGCGCGCTGGTCGTCGGTGTGATGGCGCGCTACGGCACTGACCGCATCCGAGGACATGGCATCCCGGAGGCGATGGAGGCGGTGCTGGCGAAAGAGAGCCGCATCAACCTGAAGGTGGCGATCTTCAAGCCCATCTCCGCCGCGTTTGCGGTTGGCTCAGGTGGCCCGTTCGGCGCGGAAGGCCCGATCATCCAGACGGGCGGCGCCATTGGCTCGCTGATCGGCCAGGCGTTCCATCTGACCTCCAACGAGCGGCGCATCCTGCTGGCGTGCGGCGCCGCCGCTGGCATGGTGGGCATCTTCAATACGCCGATGGCGGCGGTGGCGCTCGCGCTGGAGCTGCTGCTCTTCGAGTTTCGCGCGCGCTCGCTGGTTCCCGTCATCATCGCCAGCGGTGTCGCGGCGGCCTGCCGCACCTTCCTGCTCGGCTCGAAGGTGATGTTCAACGTGCAGGTTCCGGTGACACTCGGCTCACCGGCCAATCTCTTCTGGCTGGTTCCGCTGGGCGTCATCGTCGGTGTCGCCGCCGTCATCATGAGCAAGTCGCTGAACTGGATCGAGGAATATTTCGATCATCTTCCGATCACGCTGCTGGTCAAGCCGGCGATTGGCGCGGTCGTGCTGGGCATCGTGGCGATGATCGAGCCGCGCGTGCTGGGCATGGGCTACACGGTCATCACCAATATTCTGGATGGCGTCTACAGCAACCCGACTGTGGCGCTGCTGGCGATTGGTAAGGCGGTCGCGCTGGTCTTCTCGCTGGGCGCTGGCACGTCTGGCGGTCTGCTGGCGCCGATGCTGATGGTGGGCGCGGGCATCGGCGTGGGCTATGGCCGCGCGCTGAACGGCGTCTTCCCTGGCATCGGGCTGAGTCCGTCGATGTGCGGCGTCGTCTCGATGAGCGCGCTCTTCGCCTCCGCCGCACGCGCCCCGCTGACCTCGTTCCTCTTCGCCTTCGAGCTGACGGGCAACGCGCACGCCATTGTGCCGCTGATGATCGGCTGTATGGTGGCCGACCTGACCTCCCGCGCGCTAATGAGCGAGTCGGTGATGACGGAGCGGCTGGTGCGCCGTGGTCTGAAGATCACCCAGGATCTGGAGCCGAATCAACTGGCGACGCTGGCCGTGCGCGCGGTGATGAGCGCGCCCGTGGCGGCGCTCTCTGCCAGCATGACGCTCGCCGATACGCTGCGGCTGCTGGCCGGCGCGCCCGCGACGCCCGCCGCCGTGGGAGTCAGCTCCGCCAGCGCATCCTCCGCGAACGGCTCGAATGGCTCGAATGGCTCGAATGGCGCGAATGGCGTTGGAGGCAAGAATGGTTCACATGCCGCGTCCAGGGATGGCGGAGGCTCCGACATTTTGAGCCAGGGGAGCGATGAAGCGGGGGCGGTCGTGCTGTGGCCGCGCACCCAGTGGACCTTTCCGGTGATGGATGATGCGGGCGAACTGGTCGGCATCGTGTCACGCGGCGACCTGCTGGATGCGGCGGGCGATGAGTCGAAGCTGACGCAGCCGTTGAGCGCCATCGCCAAGGCTGATCCAGTGGTGGCGACCCCCGATGAGCCGATGGTGGATGCGCTGGCGAGGCTGGTGGCAGGCGACTACGCGCTGCTGCCGGTGGTGGAGAAGTCAGGCTCGCGGCGCATCGTGGGCGCGTTCAGCCGCAGTAATGCGCTGCGGGCCAGCCAGGCGCTGGAGGAGCAAATCGCGCGCCGCGAGCGCTACATCGGCGGCAAACGCGCCACGCCCGAACTTGCAGCGGTCGCGAGCGGCGAGGAGGAGTAGCCCGGAACCTCACCCCCAGCCCCTCTCCCACAGGAGAGGGGAGTTTCGGATTCCCCGCTCCTTCTCGCACGGAGCTTCGGGTTCCCCCTCTCCTTGCGGGAGAGGGGGGCTGGGGGTGAGGTTCCGGCCACAACGGATATACTAGAGCGTGCGGGGCGTGTGGAGTGGTCGGCGAATCGTCGGTGTGCGCCGCCGCTAGCTGAGAAGGACGCCCCGATGCCGCTCTGGCTCTACCTCCTGCTGCTCGCGCTGCCCGGCGCCGTCATCGCCGATCTGGCGCATGGGCCAGCGCCGGTGACATTCACGCTCGCCGCGCTGGCGATCATTCCGTTGGCGGGGTTGATCGGCGAGGCGACCGAGTCGCTGGCGGAGCGGGTCGGCCCGCTGGTGGGCGGGTTGCTGAATGCGACCTTCGGCAACGCGGCGGAGTTTATCATCGGCGTCTCGGCGCTGGCGGCTGGCCTGCCCGATGTGGTGCGCGCGGCCATCGCGGGCGGCATCATCGGCAATGCGCTCTTCACGCTTGGCTCGGCCATGCTGGCGGGCGGCTGGCGCTACGGCTTGCAGCGCTTCCAGGAGCGCAACGCCGGGCAGTACGCGCTGATGTTGGCGCTGGCGGTGGTCGGGCTGGCGGTCCCTTCGCTGCTGGCGACGGTAGGCGCGGGCGCCGTCTCTGGCTCCTCTGGCCCACATGCCGTGCATGGCCTGGCGCTGCACGAGATGAGCCTGGTAGTCGCGCCGCTGCTGCTCATCAGCTATGCGGGCTATCTGGCGTTCTCCGTCTTCGGCGTGCGCGCCCAGCGGCGACATCCCGGCGGGTCGAGCGACGACGCGGGTCAGACGGCGGAGGCAGAAGCCGAGGAGCGCGACCAGGACGATGCGCCCACCCCAGCCGCCGAGACGCGCGCCACGCTGGCGGCGAGCGGCGCGTCCGGGCCGCGCGGCGGGCTGGCGGCGGTGATCTGGCGCTGGCGGCAGCGTGGCCCGCTCTTCGATGTGCTGTCGCTGGTGGTGGCGACCGCGCTGACAGCCGTCGCCAGCGAGCTGCTGACGGGCGCCATCGAGCCACTCTCGAAGACCCTGGGGTTCAGCTCGTTCTTCGTCGGGCTGATCGTGCTGCCGCTGATCGGCGCGGCGGCGGAATACGTCACGGCGATGCGCGCGGCGCTGGCCGACCATATGGAAGCGGCGCTCTCGGTCGCGGCTGGCTCCTCGATTCAGATTGCGCTGCTGATCGCGCCGCTGCTGATTCTGGTGGGGCCGCTGGTGGGCACGCCGCTCGATCTCGACTTCACACAGCTCGAACTGGTCATCTTTGGCCTGGTGGCGGCGCTCTTCGCCATCATCAGTCTGGATGGCGAATCCACCTGGCTGGAGGGGTTGCAATTACTGGTCTTCTACTTTATCGTCGCAGTAGGAGCTTTCTTCATCCCCGGATGAGGCGCTCGGCGTGGCGCCTCAAAGGTAATGCCAAAGGGGCGCTTGCCGCAGGAGGGGGAGTATAATAGCCTGCAGAGCGCATCACGCGGCAGACTGAGCGGCGCCTCCAGTTCCGCCAGGGATGGCACTGGGCGACTGACGAGCAAGTGAGAGGAAAGGCCAGACAGCATGGTGGAGTGGCGGCTGGGCAACTATGAGTTGCGGCGGCGACTCGGCGAAGGCGGCATGGCGCAGGTCTACCTCGCTCGCGATGTCCGCCTGGGCCGTGAGGTGGCCGTCAAAGTGCTGGATCGCACGCTGGCCGACCGCCCGGGATTCCGCGAACGCTTCATGCGTGAAGCGCGTGTCGCCGCCGCCCTCGATCACCCCAACATCGTGCCGCTCTTCGACTTCGGCGATACCGAGGCGCTCTTTCTGGTGATGCCCTACGTCAGCGGTGGCAGCCTGCAGGAGGTGCTGCCGCGCGCGCCGCTGCCCATCGGCGAAGTCGTCACCTATGGCTCACAGATCGCCGATGCGCTGGAGTACGCGCACCATCGCAAGGTCGTGCATCGCGATGTGAAGCCCGCCAACATGCTGATCCATGCCGACGGCCGCCTGATGCTCTCCGATTTCGGCCTGGCGAAGATCGTCAACGCGACGTCGAAATTGCAGGCCCCGCGCAATCGCCCCGACGCTGGCACGCCCGAATACATGGCGCCGGAGCAGGTGGTGGGCAATAGCGACGCACGCTCGGACATCTATGGCCTGGGCGTGGTGCTCTACCTGCTGCTGACGGGCCGGCTGCCATTCTCTGGCTCGACCTCGCATGAGGTGATGCAGGCGCACCTCTACAAAGACCCCAAGCCGTTGCGCGTCTACAATCCCTCCGTGCCGCTGGCGATGGAGGCCGTGGTGATGCGTGCGATGGCCAAAGAGCCGTCGGATCGCTTCCAGCGCGCGGGCGAGCTGGGCGCCGCGCTGCTCAGCGCGCTGATCGCCGACGCGGACGATGCGCCGACCTTCGTGCTGGGCGGCGGGCCATCCTCCCAGGGCGGCTCGCGCCCGACTGGCCAGGCGCCAATTGTCATGCCGCCGCCCGTCATGCCAGAGCAGCCAGCCGTGCCCCCGCCGTGGCGCCAGCATCCGCCGAGTGGGCCAGTCGTAGACGCCTCATCGCTGGGCGGCGGACAGCGCTCCAGTGGCTCAGCGCCTGCCTCGGCGCCCCGCGTCAGCGAATGGGGATCACGAGGGTCGCAGCGCTCATCATCCTCGCTGACGGGCATCCTGCCAGAGCTGAATACACCTTTCACCGGGCTGGACGCCGCGCGTGGCGCGCCCAGTGGCGCTGGGCCGTTCGCGGGCGCCGGACAAAGCGGCGCGCCAGGCGGTTACGGCGGGTTGGGCGGCGGTTCGTTCGGCGGCGCCAGCGGAGCCAGGAGCGGCATCGGCGGCTACTCCAATTCTCAGGCGCCCGAGTCGGCGCTCGGCCCGATCAGTGCGAGCACGTTGGGCCGCATGCCCGCTGTTCCGCTGTCGTTTCCGGGATCGTATCCATCGGCGACGGGCAGCGCTGCGCCCGATGCGTTCTCCACGAGCTACGCGCCGCCCATGCAGTCTCAGCAGCGGCCCATCATGAGCCAGATGGATATGACGCCGCCTGCCGCGTTTTCGCAGACTCCGGCGGCGCCCCAGCAGCAGCGCTCAGAGTTGCGCGCGACGCTGCCCGGCTCGCGTCTGACCGAGCCGCCCGCTGGAGGCGCGATGCGCGCGCGCTCCTCGCGCCTGTGGATCGTGATCGCCGTGTTGCTGATCATCCTGCTGGTGGCGGTCGTCGTGCTGCTGCGCTGGCTGGAAGCGGGGTCGGCAGCCTTCACGCTCTTCGCGCTGGTGTAGCGTAGTGGCGGCGAAACGGGGCTACGACCCGTCGCGCTTCCAGCCGCGAAACGCCTGGAGCAGGTGCTGTTCCGCGGCGGGCGAGACATCCTCTTCGCGTAGCCCGCCCACCAGCGTGATGGTCTGTCGCATCTGCTCCACATAGGTAGAGCAGCCGGAGCACACGCCCACATGGCGCTCGAAGCGCAGGCGCTCATCCGCTGGCAGCGCGTCCTCGAAATACGCCGTGACCAACTCGACCAGTTCTTTGCAGGTCATCTCTGGCATGGTCGTCTCCCTCGCATGGTCGGTTCAGTCTTCGGCGAAATAGGATTCGAGCGCCTGGCGAACCCGTGAGCGCGCACGATGCAGCAGCACGCGCTGGTTTCCGTCGCTTATGCCGAGCATTTGGCAGACATCATCAGCGGAGTAGCCTTCGATGTCGCGCAGGCGAATGACGCTCTGCTGGTTGGCGGGCAGCCGCCCGATGGCCGCCGCGATGTGCTCGCGTGTCTCGCGGCTGTCGGCGCTGGCCTCGGGCTGATCGTCCCACGGCTGTGGGAGGGTGATCCACCCGCCAGCAGAGGGTTCGCCTGCGGGCCGGAAGCGCCCAGGCGCGACACTTGGCTCATCACCGAGCAGGCCATCGGCGTCGGGGGCGAGCGCCGAGAACGGCACGCTGCGTCGCTCGCGCTGGCTGCGCGTTCTGGCGGCGTTGACCAGAATGTGAAACAACCACGTCTTGAACGATGACCGCCCCTCGAACTGGCGCAGGCTCTTGAGGACGGCGACCCAGGCATCCTGGGCCACCTCCTCGGCTACCGCGCGGTCGCGCACGTAGACCTGCGCCAGCCGCACCATCGCCGCCTGATACTGCTCGACCAGCCGCATGAACGCCGCTTCATCGCCCCTGAGCAGGCTGGCGATCAGGCGCGCCTCGTCGGTTTCGGGCGCGCCGTGCGCGCCGTCCCCATCGCTCCCATCACTTCCCACGCTGCCGCTGCTCCTCCGCGAGTCGCTGGATGGCTTGCGCATGCCGTGCGCTGTGGCCCTGGCGAGAGTATACCGCAGCGGCGGACGCGGGGGCGTCGTGCGAGAAGTCGAGGGATCGCTGCCGTGAGCTGTTCGCTTGATGTCGACACCTGGCGTATGGACAGCTTGCGGCGGCAATCGTTACAGCGAGTCGCTCGATGCCGCCCTACACGGCGGATGCTGGCTCGGCGCGGAGCAGATCGGCGAGGCCATCGCGGAAGGTGGTCTGCGGGGAGAAGCCCAGCTCGGCGCGCGCCAGGCTGATGTCGGCGACGCTATCGCGGATGTCGCCCGCGCGTGGCGGCTGATACTCCGGCTGGGGCTGCACGCCCAGCAGGTCGCCCGCCACCTCCAACACCTGTTTGAGCGAGATGCGCTCGCCCGCACCGATGTTGTAGACGCCGCCCGCCACGCTAGCCGCGCTGGCCGCCAGCAGATTGGCGCGCACGACATCGCTGATGTGGATGAAATCGCGCGTCTGTTCGCCATCGCCATAGATGATGGGTCGCTGACCGGCGCGCAGCCGTGTGACGAAGCGCGGGATGACCGCCGCATACTCGGAGTTGGGATCCTGGCGTGGGCCGAAGACATTGAAGTAGCGCAGCGCCACGGTTTCGAGGCCATAGAGCCGCCCGTAGACGGCGCAGAGCTGCTCGTCGCAGAGCTTGTGGGCAGCGTAGGGCGAGAGCGGGCGCGGCGCCAGGCGTTCGCTGAGTGGCAGATCGGGCGTGTCGCCGTAGATCGCCGAGGAGCTGGCGATGACCACCCGCCGCACGCCAGCGCCACGCGCCGCCTCCAGCATGTTGAGCAGGCCCTTGACGTTGACATCCAGCGTCGTGGCTGGCTCGACCAGTGAGCGTGGCACTGAGGCAATGGCCCCCTCGTGGAAGATGACCTCCGCCCCCTCCGCCGCTGCGCGCACCGCCGCCGCGTCGCGCAGGTCGCCGCGCACGACCTCGACGACGCCGGGCAGCCCATCGGCTCCCGCCAGATGCTCCATGCGGCCAGAGGAGAAATCGTCGAAGACGCGCACATGGTGTCCCGCCGCCGCCAGCGCCAGCGCCAGATGAGACCCAATGAACCCCGCCCCACCCGTGACCAGATAGCGTTCCGCGCTCACGACGTCTGCTCCTCTCAATCCCTGAGTCTTCGTTGGCCATGCCACCAACGCCAGAGCAGAGGATAACATGCGCGGCGCGCATGTCGCTACCTGTCACGATAGATTGAACACGACGCTACGGCGCCGGCCATCGCCAGCGCCGTAGCCAGTGATCCGCTCTCCTGCACGCTATCCCTTGACGGAGCCAGCCAGGATGCCACGCACAAAGTAACGCTGGAGGCTGAAGAAGATGACGAGCGGAAGCGCCATCGAGATGAAAGCTGCCGCAGTCAGCACTTCGTAGTTGGTGCCATAGGAGTTCACCAGGCCCGCAATCGTCACCGTCAGTGGCGCGTTCGACCCGCCGCCGAGAAAGATCAACGCCACCAGCAAGTCATTCCAGACCCACATGAACTGGAAGATGACCAGCGCGGCGAGCGAAGGCACCGACAGTGGCAGCAACAGACTAAAGAAGATGCGCACGTGACCTGCGCCATCAATACGCGCCGATTCCATCAGGTCAGAGGGCAGCGCGCCAAAGAAGTTGCGCAGCAGGTAGACCGCAAATGGCAGCCCAAATGCCGTATGCGCCAGCCAGATGGCCAGGAAGGTGCCAGTGATGCCAATGCCCGTGTAGATCTGCAAGATGGGAATCAGCGTGAGCTGAATCGGCACCACCTGGAGGGCGACGATGGTCAGGAATATCCAGTCGCGGCCCGGGAACTTCATCCAGGCGAAGGCGTAGGCGGCAAAGGCAGCCACCATCACAGGTAGGATGGTGCCTGGAATGGCGATGATCAGGCTATTGAGGAATGCATGGCCAATGCCCTGCGCCTGCAGCACATGCACATAGTTCTCAATCGTGAATTGCCAGGGAGGCACGAGGCCCTGCCACCAGCCAGAGTCGTGAATCGCGGCGGCTGGGCGGAAGGAGCTGATGAACAGGCCAAGCGTCGGGATCGACCAGAGCGCCGCGATCAGCACGACGATGGCGGTCACCAGCCAATTGCTCGTGAGGCGTATTAGTCGTTCTCGTGGAGAGCCAGCGCCTCTGGATATGACGCTCGATGGGCTTTCTCCCTCCAGCGTTTGCGGTAAGGTCGTTGGCAAGGTGGGCATGGACGATTCGGACGCCGAACCAGGAGTACTCATCGCACCGCCTCCTGCGCCCTGAAGCGCTTCAGGTTGATGACCATGATCGGCACGACGGCGATCAGCAAGATGACGGCCAGCGCGTCGGCGATGCCATTCTCGCTGAAGTTGAAGAACTCCTGGTAGTAGGCCAGCGCGACCACATTCGTGTTGTAGTTGCCGCCCGTCATGACGTAGATGATGTCGAAGATTTTGAGGACGTTGATGAGCATGGTCGTGACCACAACCGCGATGGTGGGGCTAATGATCGGGGTGATGACACGGAAGAAGATCTGAATCTCTGAGGCGCCATCGACCCGCGCCGCCTCCAGGATGTCGGACGGCACCGACTTGAGCGCGGCGGAGAGAATCACCATGCAGAAGCCTGTCCACATCCAGACGTAGATCGCGATCAGCGCGAAATTGTTTATGCTGGTCTGCTGAATCCAGGCGACTGGTCCAGCGCCGAAGCGCGCCAGAATGGCGTTGAGCAAGCCAATCTGTGTCGTGCCTTTGGGCGAGTAGGCATACATGAACAGCCAGATGACGCTCGCGCCCACGAAGGAGATGGCCATTGGGATGAAGATGGCCGCTTTTGCCGTGCTCTCGATCTTGACGCGATCCACCAGCACCGCTGTGATGAGGCCAAGCAGCACAGTTCCCGCTGTGGCGAGAATCAGCCAGAGGAAGTTGTTGCGCAGCACCAGCAGAAACTGTGGACTGGTAAAGACCTGACCATAGTTCTTCAGCCCGACAAATGTACTCGAATCGTAGCTGAACAGGCTGAACCAGATCGTATTGATTACCGGATAGATCAGGAAGATCACGACGAAAAACAGCGCTAGCCCTACCCACAGCCAGGGCGTTAGCAGCGCGCTCCAGCGCAGGGGCTTTTTGGGGGATGCAGTCGCGGGTTCGGCCACGGCTCCAGGCAAACTAGCCATGCCTTCACCTTCTTTCGGAAAAGAGGGCAGCCAACGACGCCTCGGACAGAGGAATTGCGGCTGCCCTATGTGCCGACAGAGCTGATGGATTGGAACCGCGTGCGCCCTAGTGATAGGACTGCGCGGCGGTCGATTCCATACCTGACAGGATAGTGTCGAGTTGATCCGGAGTGGCGATGTAGGTGAGCATGGCCTTCCAGAAGGCATCCTCTACCTGGGCTGGCATCAGGTCATCTGCGCCAAACCGGTAGATTTTCGCATTCTGCAGTTGCTGCGCCGACGCCTTCGCCACAGGATCGGGGTAGGCGTTCAGGTCAACTTTCTTGTTGGGCGAGGTGAAGCCACCACGCTTGACCCAGATCTCCTGTGCGCCTGCGGTTTCCAGGTACTTGACGAGTTTTTGAACCGCTGTGGTGTTCTTCATCGCCGTGATCAGGTCCGCGCCTCCCGTCACCGCGCCCGCATATTGGGAGTTGATGGTGGGGAACGGGAAGAAGTTGAAGCCGGTTCCTGGCGTGAGCGACGTGAACTGTGTGGTGATGAACGTCTCTGTAAAGTCGCCCAGGTAGTACATGTACGCCTGTGGCGGAGTGTTGAACGGCAGGAAGCTGGCCGGCTGGTAGTTTGTGGCCAGAATGCTCTGTGGCGCGCCGTTGATATAGTGCGTGCCATGCGCGATCTGGCCGAACGTCTGGAAGGCAGTCTTGATGCTGGGGTCGGTCCACGGAATCGTGTGCGCCACCCACTTGTCGTACATATCCGGGCCAGACTGGTTGAGGTAGATCTGCGCGATCCAATCGGCGGCAGGCCAACCGCTGGCTGATCCGCTCTCCACGCCCATTGACCACGGATATTGGCCGGCGGTGGCGATCTGAGTCGAGAGCGACACCAGATCATTCCACGTCGCGGGAACCTGATAACTGGCGGACTGGAAAGCCGCAGGATTGTACCAGATCGTCCCCTTGTTCGCCGCCTTATAGAAGATGGCGTACAGATGCCCCTTGTAAGAGCCGAGGTCGGTCCACGCAGCGGAATAGTCGGTGTGGACAGTGCCCATGTCCAGGAAGCTATCCAGCGCAATCAGCTTATTCTGACCAGCGAGCTGCTGCATCTTCCCGGGGTTCGGCAGTACGGCGATGTCGGGAGGATTGTTGCCTGCGAGGCGGGTGGTGAGCGTCGCATTCACGTCTTTGGTGGTCTCGACGTTGATGCTGATGCCGTTCTGGCTCTTGAATGGCGCTATCACAGCGTTGAACGAGTCCAGTTCGGCGCCGCCCCAGGTCGTGAGGAGGTCAATCGAATTGGATTGCACCACGCTCGAACTTCCACCGCCACCGCATGCCGCCAGCAGTGTCGCCGCCGCGCTAAACGACAGCCCTGTCGCCATAGCCCGTTTGAGGAACTCCCGGCGACTCAGCCCGTGCTGAGTAAAGTCCTCAACGATCTGATCAACCGCACTACGCTGGTGACTATCGTAGATGGGCATACCACCCTCCTGTCAACGCGAGAACCTACACGTTGTTCTCGCCGTAGGACTACGACGACTCCATAGCGCCCTGGAAGACGTGGAGAACCTGGAAGGATGTCAGCGCCTGCTTGCGGATCCCGTCTGGCGAACCGCACAGTAGACCAGTTTTCGCATCCTTTCGGTATCGCAGCGCCGACCACTACTACGCGACTTACGCCGAGTTCAATGTAGTTTCAGAGCGCCACCTGCTTCATGGGCGCATCATACCCCATAATAGTTGAGTACGCGCGGACAAGTCCGCGCATCACGCAGCGAAGTGATGCTCCACTGCGCCGTCTGAGTAGCAGCCCCACGCATGCGACGCGCCAAAGTCGCCGATTGGTCTGCGAGGCGCGTGAGGCGTGTGATCGCGCCCCGTCGTATACTCCAGTTGCGCGCTGCGGCGAATTGGTTTCGCAACGCGGCGCATCAGCATGGAGTGACGACGACGCATGCCAGAGAATTTGCCATTGCCGCCCACGATCTGGGGCGAGCGCCAGATGACCTGGGGCGAGCGCACATGGGTCATGGGCATCCTCAATATCACCCCCGACTCGTTCTCACACGATGGCATCGCGCTGGCGGAGATGTCGCCTGCGCAGATTGTCAGCGCCGCCGTGGCGCAGGCGCAGCGCATGGTGGCCGAGGGCGCGCGGATGATCGACATCGGCGGTGAATCGACCCGCCCGACCACCGAGGCGCAGCCGCCGCTGCCCCCCGCCGTGGAGTGTGAGCGGGTGATTCCAGTGATCGAGGCGCTGGTAAATGCGCTGCCCGGCGACATCCTGCTCTCCATCGACACCTACAAGGCCAGCGTGGCAGCGGCGGCGCTGGACGCAGGCGCCCACCTCGTCAACGACATCTGGGGGCTGCGAGCTGACCCGGAGATGGGCGCCCTGGTGGCGGCGCGCGGCGTCCCCGTCGTGCTGATGAGTAACCTGCGCGGCCAGGAGCGCCGCGATCCACTCTCCGATGTGTTGCGCCAGCTCTCCGGCTGCGTCGAGCTGGCGCTGGGCGCGGGCGTGGCGTGGGAGCGCATCATCCTGGACCCTGGCTTTGGCTTCGGGCTGCGCGGCGAGGAGAACCTGCGCGTGATGGCGCGGCTGGGCGAATTGCGCGCGCTGGGCCGCCCACTGCTGGTGGGCACCTCACGCAAGTCGTATATCGGGCTGGCGCTGGGCGGGCCGCCGGTCACCGATCGTCTGGAGGGAACAGCGGCGGCGGTGGCGTTGTGCATCGCGCACGGCGCCGACATTGTGCGCGTGCATGACGTGCGGCAGATGGCGCGTGTGGCGCAGATGACCGACGCCGTGACGCGCGGCTGGCGCGGCTACGAGCAGGCCGCCACCAGCCGCGCGGGCGGAACAGGTGAAGGCGCGCGATGAGTGGCTCATCCAGCGAGCCAGCGGCGTCGCTGACCTATCGGCAGGCGCTCGACTGGGTGTATGGCTTCAGTGACACTGAGCGCACCGGCGCCTTCGTGCGCGACCGCAACGACAACCTGCGCCGCGAGCGCGCTCTGCTGGCGGCGCTGGGCGATCCGCAGAACGCCTATGCGGTGACGCATGTCGCGGGGAGCAAGGGCAAAGGCTCGACCGCGGCGATGACGGCGGCGATGCTGCGGGCGGCAGGCATGCGCGTCGGCCTTTACACCTCGCCCGATCTGCACACCTTCCGCGAGCGCATCCGCGTCGATGGCCAGCCCATCGGCGAGGCGGAGCTGGCGCGGCTGGTCGCGCGGCTCCAGACGGCGTTCGCGGGGCTGGATCAGTCGCTCGGCCCCTATATCACCTGGGAGGTGGCGACGGCGCTGGCGTTTCTGGCGTTCCGCGAGGCGGGCGTGCGCGAGGCGGTCATCGAGGTAGGGCTGGGCGGGCGGCTCGACGCGACCAACGTCGTCGAGCCGCCCGCGCTGGAAATCTGCGGCATCACCAGCATCAGCTACGATCATATGGCGGTGCTGGGCAATACGCTGACCGAGATCGCGCACGAGAAGGCGGGCATCATCAAGCCGGGCGTGTCGGTCGTCACATCGGCGCAGGCGCCCGAGGCGCTGGCGGAGATCACGCGGGTGGCCGCCGAGCGCGGCGCGCCGCTGCTGCGGGTGGGGCCAGCGGGCGCCGAGGGCTGCGCGTATACCTACACGCCGGGCGCGGCCAGCGAGACGGGGCAGCGCTTCGACGTGACCACGCCGCAGCGCGCCTATCAAAATCTGGAGATTCCGCTGCTGGGCGAGCATCAGCTGGAGAATGCGACGCTGGCGGTGGCGCTGGTCGAGCCGCTAGAGGAGCGCGCCATCCGCGAGGGGCTGCGTTCAGTGCACTGGGAAGGGCGCATGCAGGTGGTGGGGCGCGAACCGTGGCGCGTGGTGGATGGCGCGCACAACGCCGATTCGCTGCGGGCGCTCTTCGCCGCGTTGAGACGGCACTTCCATTTCGAGCGGCTGATCGTGGCGTTTGGCGTGATGGCGGATAAAGATCTGGATGGTATGCTGCGCGAGCTGGCCAACGCACAGATGGATGCGGTGGTGACGACGGCGGCGCACAGTCCGCGCGCGGTCGCAGCGGAGACGCTGGCGGCGCGTGTGCGCGAGGCGACGCGGGCGACGGTCCATAGCGCGCCGGATGTCGCCTCGGCGGTGGCGCGCGCGGTGGCGCTGGCTGGCCCGCGTGACCTCGTCTGCGCCACTGGCTCGCTGTATCTGGTGGCCGAAGCATTACAGTGGTTCGCCGTGCAACGTGGCACGCCGCCCGGCTCCATCGAGATCGCTGGCCGCGACCACGGCTGATCGGGCGCGACCTCACCCCCTAACCCCCTCTCCCGCACAGCGGGGGAGGGGTTGGGAGTGGGGGCCGCACAGAAGGGAATGAGCGTTGCGGGTAGCCCTGGAGACTGAGCGACTGATCCTGCGCGCGTTCACGCCAGAAGATGTGGACGATCTGACCGCGCTGGATAGTGACCCCGCCGTGATGCGCTATCTGAATGGCGGGGAGCCGACGCCGCGCGCGGTGATCGAGCGCGAAGTATTGCCGCGCTTCATCGCGTCGTCGCAGGCGGGCGATGGCTACGGCGTGTGGGCGGCCATCGAGCGAGCGACGGGCGTGTTTGTGGGCTGGTTTGCCCTCCGAACACATGAGGACGGCGCGGTGGGCGAGGTCTCGCTGGGCTATCGGCTGCGGCGCTCCGTGTGGGGCAAAGGCTACGCCACCGAGGGCGCGCGGGCGCTGATTCGCCAGGGTTTCACCGCGCTGGGGGCGCAGCGCGTCGTCGCCACGACCTATCAGGACAACCTCGCCTCGCGCCGCGTGATGGAGAAGGCCGGGCTGACGCTGGCGCGCACGTTTCGCATGACGCCTGACCAGGTCGCCGCCGAGGTGGATACCTTCGTCGCAGCGGGCGAGCTGTGGGATGGCGATGATGTGGAATACGCGCTGGATCGCGCCGAGTGGGAGCGACAGATAGCAGCGGGCGAGAGGATGGGCTGAGATGCTGGTCTACATCGACTGCTTCTCTGGCGTCAGTGGCGACATGCTGCTCGGCGCGCTGCTGCACGCGGGCGCCGCGCTGGACGATCTGCGCGCGGGGCTGGCGCGGTTGCCGCTGGCGGGCTACACGCTGGAGGCCGAAGACGTCACGGAGCATGGCATTCGTGGGGTGCGGGCGCACGTGCGACAGACGCAGCGCGAGCACGCCCATCGGCGGCTGGCCGATGTCGAGAGCATCATCATGGGGGGCGGGCTGCCGCAGCGGGCCACTGTGCGCGCGCTGGCAATCTTCCGGCGGCTGGCCGAGGCGGAGGGCGCCGTGCACGGCATTGCGCCGGAGGAGGTCACCTTCCACGAGGTCGGCGCGGTCGATAGTATCGTCGATACGGTGGGCGTGGCGCTGGGGCTGGAACTGCTCGGCGTGGACGAGCTGTTCTGCTCGGAGCTGCCGCTGACATCGGGGCGTGTGCGCGCGGCGCATGGCGCGCTGCCAGTCCCCGCGCCCGCCACGCTGGAACTGCTGAAGGGAACAGAGGCGGTCTGGCGGTCAGTCGAAGGAGCGGAGGGCGAGCTGGTGACGCCGACGGGCGCGGCGGTGGTGGCGACGCTGGCGCGCTTCGAGCGGCCCACACTGCGCGTGCGAGCCGCGGGCTACGGCTTCGGCTCACGCGCGCTGCCCTGGGCCAATTGCGTGCGCCTGCTGGTGGGCGAAACGCCCGAAGCGCCGACGACCGCGCGCGAGCCGGAGGGCGCGGCTGAGCGGGCGGGCTTCGCGCGCGACAGCATCGTCGTGATCGAGAGCAACATCGACAACATGACGGGCGAGGCGCTGGGCTGGCTGATGGAGCGGCTGCTAGGCGCGGGCGCGCTCGACGTGAGCTATGCCCCGCTCCAGATGAAGAAGCAGCGTCCAGGCGCGCTGCTGACCGCGCTGGCCGCGCCCGCCGACGCCGAGCGACTGGCGGCGCTGATCGTGGCGGAGAGCGCCACGCTGGGCGTGCGGCTGCGCCCGGCGGAGCGCATCATCGCAGGGCGGCGCGTGGAGAGCATCCAGACGCCGCTCGGCCCGGCGCGCGTCAAGCTGAAGCTGGCAGGCGAGCGTATCCTCTCAGCGGCGCCGGAGTACGACGACCTGCGCGCGCTGGCCGAGCGGGCAGGCGTCCCACTAGAGACGGCGGCGGCGCAGGTGACGCAGGCCGCGCGCCATCACTTCGGGCTGGATGAGTGAAAGCGTGAAAACGCCCCGCTCACTGGCTACGCACTGACCACCACACAATCAGGCCAATCATCAGCAGTGGGAAGAAGATCACGAAGAGGATGATGGCCAGTGGGCTGAAGGCGGGGCCGAGGTCATGCGCCGCGCCCAGCGCGACACGTACCGTCTGCCACTGGACGACGGCGAAAATGGCAGCCATGACGGCGTTGACTGCCTCCAGCAGCAGGCGACCACGGCGATAGTTCTGCGCAGCGTTCTCCGGCGTGATCGTGACAGGATAGTTGAAGATCCACGGGAAGCGTACCAGGGCGGCGAATCCGATGGTCATCGCCAGCAGCAGCGTCGGCAGCAGCAGGACGGTCGCCTTCGAGCCGTAGGCGTTCGGCTTGCCATCGAGGCCGAAGTGGGTGGGGATGATCGCCGGGAGCTGCGGCCACCACCATGCTGTCATCCCCAGCAGCGCCAGCAGTCCCAGCGCCACCACCGTCACGCAGACGACCTCGATGGTCGAGCGCGGCGGGCGGATGTGCGGACGCGGACCGCGCGGCTGGCCCCATCCGCTGCTCAATCTGGTCTGCGGTTCACCCATCTGCGACGCTATCCTTCTTGATTCTCTGGCAGTACAGTCTGCGCCAGTATAGCAGACGGGCAAGTGTGGCGCGACGGTCAGCGCGACTGCTCGCGGGCGACGCGGATGATCGTTTCGATGCTGCGCTCCACATCGGCGTCGGTCGTGCTCCAGTTCGAGAGGCTGATACGCATGGCCGTCTGCCCGTGCCAGACGGTGACACCCGCCCAGAGCGTCCCTTCCTGCTGGATGGCGCTAATGACGCGCCGGGTTGTGGTGTCGTCGCCAAAGCTGACCAGCGTTTGATTCAGCACGACGTCGTTCAGGATCGAGAAGCCAGCCACTGAAAGACCCGCGGCGAAGCGGCGCGCGTGGCGGCAGGTGCGCTCCACCAGCTCGGCCACGCCGCTGCGGCCCAGGCTGCGCAGCGCCGCCCAGACCTCCACGCCGCGCGCCCGCCGCGAAAGCTCCGGCGTCAGGTCGGGGTCGCCCGTCGGCGCGGAGGGCAGGTAGGCCGCCGAGACGGACATCGCGGCCCGCAGCGTATGCACATCGCGCACGAACGCCAGCCCGCAGTCATACGGCGTATTCAGGTATTTGTGCGCGTCGGTGGCCCACGAATCAGCCGCATCATAGCCCGCCATCAGATGGCGGCGACTGAGCGCGGCGGCTGCCCACAGCCCGAACGCGCCATCCACATGCACCCATGCGCGCGCCGTTTTGGCGCGCGGGATGATCGCCTCAGCGGGATCGAACGCGCCCGTGTTGACGTTGCCCGCCTGCAAGCAGACAATCGTCGGCCCGCTGACCTCCGGGAACGCATCGGCGCGCATGCGACCCTGATCGTCCACTGGAACGCGCGTGACGCGATTGCGCCCGAAGCCCGCTAGCCCCAGCGCCTTCATCAGCGAAGGATGCGCCTCGTCGCCGACGATGACGGTAACGGGCGGCGCGCCGAACATGCCTTCAGCCTCGACATCCCAGCCTGCCGCCTGCAATACAGCATGGCGCGCGGCGACCAGGCAGCTCATGTTGGCCATCGTGGCGCCGGTCACGAACCCCACGCCCGTCTCCTCTGGCAGCCCGAGCAGGTCGATGAGCCAGCGCGCCGCGACCGTCTCCAGCCGGGCGGTCAGCGGTGTCACGCTGGCGAATGCGGTGTTCTGATCCCAGGTGGTCGCCAGCCAGTTGGCCGCGACGGTGGCGGGCAGCGCGCCGCCAATGACGAAGCCGAAGAAGCGTGGGCCAGCCATGGCCATCGTCGCGCCTGAGTGGCTGTCCAGCTCCGCCAGCACGGCGTCGTCTGGGGTTGGCTCCTCTGGCAACTTGATGTCCAGCTCGCCGAGGCGCTCGATGGCGGCGGGATCGGGCGCGCTGGCGCGCTCAGGCAGGGCATCCAGATAGCGGCTGGCGCGGGTGGCGGCGTCCAGCAAAAGATCGCGCATAGGTATCGCCTCCAGTGGTGAGAGCGCCATATAGCAGCAAACGGGCTGGCGGTTTCATTCGCCAGCGGACGGCGCCCATCTACACGCGCATTTTACGCCATGTACCGCTGCGGAAGCGCCAGTACGCGAGGCTGGCCTGCGTGATGAAATCCAGCGCCATCGCGATGCGGCCGCCCGGCAGCCCCAGCGCCGGAATCAGCAGCGCCGCCAACGGCACGCGCAGCCCCCACGAGCCTGCCGCGCGCACGATCACCGGGAACTTGGTGTCGCCCGCGCCACGCAGCGCGCCATTGAAGATGAACGCCGCGCCCGAGGCTGGCAGGATGACGAGTGAGATGCGCTGCGCCATCGCCCCGGCATGCAGCACGACAGGATCGGCGACGAAGAGGCCGAGCAATACCTGCGGAATCAGCAGCGCCAGCAGGCCCAGCCCCGCCATCAGCGCGAGGCAGGGCCACAGCGCCGCCATCGTAGCGCGGGCCGCCAGCCTGGGGCTGCGCGCGCCGAGCGACTGACCCACCAGTGCGGTGGCCGCCACGCTGAAGCCGAACGCGGGCAGCGTGCCGATGCTCTCGACGGTATTGATGGTGATGTTAGCGGCGTAGTCGGTCGAGCCGAGCTGCACCACCTGGCGGTTGAAGGTCAGCACGCCCATCTGAAAGACGATCAGCTCAGCCGCCGAGGGCAGGCCGATGCGCAACACGCGCCCCGCCACGCCCAGATCAGCGCGCAACGCTGCACGGGTGAGTCGCGGAGCCAGCGGATGACGGCGACTCAGCAGGTAGAGCGCCAGCGCCGCGCCGAGCGTCCAGCC
Source organism: Ktedonobacterales bacterium (assembly GCA_036559055.1). Classification (GTDB taxonomy): domain Bacteria; phylum Chloroflexota; class Ktedonobacteria; order Ktedonobacterales; family JADMIN01; genus JAKAIY01. Next base: position 16,535 of record DATBTW010000165.1, on the reverse strand, counting down.
GGTGGCCGAGCCAACAGCGGAGCCGACCACGCCAATTGGGCGGATGCCGAGCCGCGTATCGCCATTCAGCAGCAGCCACGAGGCGACGACGTTGACGCCGTTGACCAGCAGCATCACCAGCATGGGGCGGCGCGTATCGCCTGCGCCGCGCATGGCAGCGGTGCAGGCCGACGCGACGCCCGCCGCGGGCATCCCCAGGCTGGCCACGCGAATGAACTGCGCCGCCAGGCTGGCGACCTGGCCATCCACACCCAGCGCGACCGTCACGAGGTCGGCCATTGGCACGGCGATGGCCACTAGCGCCAGCCCGATCAGCGCGCCCATCAGGATGCCCTGGCCCGCCGCGCGCGAGGCCAGCTTCGGATCACGCGCGCCGGTGGCGCGGGCGACCAGCGCCGTCACGCCGACATTGATGGCGAAGAAGGCAGTCAACACGATCCACGTCGCCATGCCCGCCGCGCCGACCGCCGCTACCGCCTTCGCCTGGCCGTAGCCCAGCACACCGCTGGCATAGGGCGAAAGATGCCCAGAAAGGAACGTATCGGAGACGCCGACGCCCAGCGAGAGCAGTTGCTCGCCGATGGCAGGCGCGGAGAGCGCCCAGACGCGCCGCCGCAGCGCCGGAGCAGGCATATCCTCGCTCAGCCCCAGTGCGCCGATGCCATCAGGAGCAGGGAGAGCGTGGCGCGCGGACGAGCCGCCAGCGGGCAGCTCCAGCACGACATCGGCGGCAGGCGCGGTCGAGCTGCCGGGCGCGACGGGCGCGCGTCCAATGCGCCAGATGGGACGTGAGAAGACCGTTTCGCGCATGGCGACGCGCATAGTCTCGCGCATGGCGAGGATGGGCGAGCGCTGGCGCTGATGGCGCGCGAGGCGGCGCTGGCGGCGGAGTTGACGCGCCTGGCTGAGGCTCTCGCGGGGATGGCGCGCATCACTGGCGTCCGGATCGGCGCGGCGAGAGATGAATGGAGCGCGCGGCAGCTGGGTCAACAGGGGAACACTGAGTCGCGGGACACGCATGACGAAAAGACTCCCCTCCTGTGGTGGAAGTTAGATGATAATCTAACCTGGTAGGGCCAAAAGAGGGGATCAGGGAAGCCGCCGCAGGGAAGGTGAGACGCGCATGACGACAACGTCACGTTGCGACATAAGTGCTGAAATGATCGGCAATGAAACAGAGCCAGCGCTGGCTTGGCGGCTGTTGAGTGATGACGCAGGCGCTCGCTCAACCCCCTCTTGCTCTAGTATGACGTATCACGTTCATCTTCCACAACTCACTAGGCAGGTGGTCATGGGCGCCGCCTGCGCTCGCCTTGCGACGTGGCGTGGCTGGCTGCTACACTGACCAGCGGCGGCGAACATTCGGGCCATAGCCGTGCGGCGCGGCGCCGCGCTTGCGCCCATTGTGGGGTGAGAGGCGATACAATAGAGATGCGACGAGGCAAGGCGTGACCGTTCCCGCCGCGATGCGGGCGAGACGGACGACGAGGACTCTCACGCCTGCCCCAGCGGCGATTGATCTCATCTGATCTCGTCACGAGTGCGACACGCGGGAAGGAAGGTTTCACCCAGGCGTGCGGCGACGCCGCGCTCCATGAGGCCCCAACTCCTGCGGCTTTGATTCGGTGGGGCGCGCACAGGCGCACGCGCGCGGCGTCTCGGACGCCCGGCGTTTCCTCCCATCACTCGGCGATACGCGCCGATACAAGCGTTGGAGGCCATCAGTATGGCAAAGAGCCGTCTACACGCGGTCTATGAGCTAGGGCAGAGCGTCTGGTATGACAACATCCGGCGCGGACTGATTGAGTCGGGTGATCTACAGCGACTGATTGACGATGACGCCGTGGTTGGTGTCACCTCGAATCCCACCATTTTCGAGAAGGCTATCGAGGGCAGCAGCGACTACGATGATGCCCTGCGTGAGCTGGTCAGCAAGGGCGTGCGCGACCCGCGCAAGATCTTCGAGGCGCTGGCGGTACAGGACATCCAGAGCGCGGCGGACATCCTGCGGCCCACCTACGACCGCACGCATCGCGGCGATGGCTACATCAGCCTGGAGGTCGCGCCCGACCAGGCCAACGACACCCAGGCGACGGTGGCAGACGCCGGGCGGCTCTTCGCCTCGGTTGGTCGCCCCAACGTAATGATCAAGATTCCGGCGACGGCAGCAGGCATGTCGGCCATCGAGCAGATGATCTACGAGGGCGTCAATATCAACATCACGCTCATCTTCTCGCTGGCGGTCTACGAGCAGGTGACGGAGGCCTACATACGCGGACTGGAGCGCCGCGTGGCCGAGGGCAAGCCAATCGATCAGATCGCCTCGGTGGCCAGCTTCTTCGTCAGCCGCGTCGATACGCTGGTCGACAAGCAGCTTGACGAGAAGATCGCGGCGACCAGTGACCCCGACCAGCAGGAGAAGCTGCGCAACCTGCGCGGCAAGGCGGCCATCGCCAACGCGCGGCTAGCCTACGAGAAGTACGAGCGCATTTTCCACGGTGAGCGATTCGCGGCGCTGCGGCAGGCGGGCGGGCAATATCAGCGCTGTCTGTGGGCCAGCACCAGCACGAAGAATCCCAGCTACCGCGATGTGCTGTATGTCGAGGAGTTGATCGGGCCGGAGACGGTCGATACCATGCCGCCGCAGACCATCGTCGCCTTCCAGGATCACGGTGTCGCCGAGGTCACGCTGGGCCACTACGACGAGGCGCGCACGGCGATGTCTGACCTGGCCAGCGTCGGCATCGACATGGATCAGGTGACGAAGCAGCTCGAATTGGACGGCGTCAAGTCGTTCTACGAATCCTACTCCAGTTTGCTGGAGAGCACGGCCAAGAAGACCGCCAGGCTGGCGGGCGAGATGGGCGACACACAGGCCAGCGCCGAGACGCAGGCGGCGGCAGGCGCGGCAGGCGTGGCGGGCGCAGCGGCAGCGAGCGAGCAGGGCGGCCAGCCAGCCGCAGGCGCGGACGACGCGCATGGGAGCGCTCGCCTGGGCCCTCTGCAGGGCGCGGTTGAGGCGACGCTCAGCCGCGCCCAGAGCGAGCGATTCGCCGAGCATGTCTGGAAGAAAGATCCCGCCTTCTGGAAGCCAAATCCATCGGAGCAGCAGGAGATCACCAATCGGCTCGGCTGGCTGACCGTCACCGATACGATGCGCGACGCCCTGCCTCGCCTGAATGACTTGCGCGAGAGCCTGCGCGCCGATGGCGTGCGCGATGTCGTGCTGCTGGGCATGGGCGGCAGCAGTCTCGCACCGGAGGTGCTGCGCGAGACGTTCGGCGTCGGCCAGGGGCTGCCTCATCTGCATGTGCTGGATTCGACCGACCCTGACACCATCAGCGCCGTCGAGCGCGCCATCGACCTGGCGAACAGCGCCTTCATCGTGGCGTCGAAGTCGGGCGGCACGCTGGAGACACTCTCGCAGTACAAGTACTTCTACGCCAGGGTGAGCGCGCTGGCGCCGGGCGACGCGGCGCGGGCTGGCTCGCACTTCATCGCCATCACCGATGCTGGCACGAAGCTCGACGCGCTGGCGCAGGAGCGCAAGTTCCGCGCGATCTTCCGCAATCCAGCGGACATCGGCGGGCGCTACTCGGCGCTGTCGTTCTTCGGGCTGGTTCCAGCGGCCATCATCGGCATCGACGTGGAGCAGCTGCTCGACCGCGCCGACGCCATGCGCACAGCCTGCTCGGTGGCGACACCCGCTGAGCGCAATCCCGGCGTCTGGCTGGGGTCGATCCTGGGGACAGGCAATCTGCACGGGCGCGACAAAGTCACCATCGTCGTCTCGCCGCCCATCGCTACGTTTGGCTACTGGCTGGAGCAATTGCTGGCCGAGAGCACGGGCAAAGAGGGCAAAGGCATTCTGCCAGTGGAGGGCGAGGCGCTGGGCGACCCGTCCGTCTACGGCGACGACCGCATCTTCGCCTATCTGCGCACCGACAGCGGCTACAGCGCCGCCCAGGATGCCGCCATCGAGCGGCTGGAGGCGGCCGGGCAGCCGGTGGTGCGCCTGAGTCTTCGTGACACCTGGGATATGAGCGCTGAGTTCTTCCGCTGGGAGTTCGCGACGGCGGTAGCGGGCGCGCTGATGGGCATCAACGCCTTCGATCAGCCCAATGTGCAGGAATCGAAGGACAACACCGACACCATCTTGCAGCGCTACGAGAATATGCACGAGCTGAAGCAGCCGCCCGCGACGCTGCGCACGCAGACGGGGCATGTCAGCCTGGTGGCGCCGGGCGCGCAAGATGAGCGCATCCGACAGGCGGCGTCGCTTCAATCGGCGTTCGAGATCTACGCGCGCGAGTCGCAGCCGGGCGACTACTTCGCGCTGCTAGCCTACATCCAGCGGACGCCGCAGACCGAGGCGGCATTGCAGCGCATCCGCCTGCGCCTGCGCGACACGCGCCACACGGCGACGACGCTGGGCTACGGGCCACGCTTCCAGCATTCCACCGGGCAACTGCACAAGGGCGGCGCGAACACTGGGCTGTTCCTGCAGTTCGTCGCCGAGACGCACGACGATCTGAGCATTCCCGACGCGCCCTACACCTTTGGGACGCTCAAGGCGGCGCAGGCGCTGGGCGATCTGCAATCGCTCCAGGCGCATGGTCGCCGTGTCATCCGTGTGGACCTGGGCGCTGACATCGCGGCGGGGCTTGCCGAGGTCGAGCAGGCCATCGGCGCGGCGCGCATTGGCCAGGCGTAGGCGCTCGTAGACGAGCGGCTGTGTAACCAGCAGGTGAAGACAGGTGAAGAGAGGATACTGAGCGATGGAACTGGGCATCTACGGACTTGGCCGCATGGGCGGCAATATGGCGACACGCCTGGTGAAGGGCGGGCATCGCGTGGTGGCGTCGAATCGCAGTCGCGGGCCGGTGGATGAAGCCGCCTCGCTGGGCGCGGTTCCGGCGTATACGATGGAAGAGATGGTGAGCAAGCTCGAAGCCTCGCCCAAGATCGTCTGGCTGATGGTGCCATCGGGCCAGGTGACCGACGACGCTGTCGACCATGCCATGAGCCTGCTCAAGGCGGGCGACATCATCATCGATGGTGGCAACTCCAACTTCCATGATACCCAGCGTCGCAACACGAAGGTCGTCGCGGCAGGCATGCACTATATGGATTGCGGCACCAGCGGCGGCATCTGGGGGCTGAAGGTCGGCTACAGCCTGATGGTCGGCGGCGAGCAGGGCATCTTTACGCACTGCGAGCCGATCTTCAAGACACTGGCGCCGGAGAATGGCTACGGCTACATGGGCGCGTCGGGCGCGGGCCACTTCGTCAAGATGGTGCACAACGGCATCGAGTACGGCATGTTGCAAGCCTATGGCGAGGGTTTCGAGATCATCGAGAAGTCGGAGTTCAAGCCCGACCTGCGCGAGGTCACGCGCGTCTGGCAGAATGGCAGCGTGGTGCGCTCGTGGCTGCTCGATCTGGCGGCGCTGGCCTTCGCCGATGACCCGACACTCGCGCAGATTCAAGGCTATGTGCAAGATTCTGGCGAGGGGCGCTGGACGGTGCAGGCGGCCATCGACGAGGATGTGCCAGCGCCGGTCATCACGCTCTCGCTCTTGCAGCGCTTCGTCTCGCGGCAGGATGAATCGTTCTCGGCCAAGGTGATCGCGGCGCTGCGCAACCAGTTTGGCGGTCACGCAGTCAAGATGGAAGATGGCGAGTTCGGTGGTGTCAAGCACGAGGCCTGAGCGCCTCTGGACGCCCTGACATCGGCGTCAGGCGTCGGAGCGCTGTCCCGGCGATTTACTGGCTGGGACGGCGCTCGCCCTGCGCGCGGGGCCGCGAAGCTGCGCCCTCGCGCCGCGTCGAGTGTGAGCTTAGGGTCTGAGTTCAGAAGGGAACTTCTACGATGGACACCGCTGCGCTAGCAACGAATCCACTGCGCCAGGGACTGCGCTCGACGCGCACGGTACAGCCCTGCACACTCGTCATCTTCGGCGCGACTGGCGACCTGACGCACCGCAAGCTGCTGCCTGCGCTCTACAACCTGGCCATCGAGCAGCCGCTGCCAGCGCAGTTCACGGTGGTGGGCGTGGCGCGCCGCCCGTTCAGCGACGATCAGTTTCGCCAGCAGGTGCTCGACTCCATCAACCAGTTCTCGCGGCGGCGGCCCGTCAACCAGTCTGTCTGGGATACGTTCTCGAAGGGGCTGTTCTATTGCCAGTCCCAGTTCGACGACCCGGCGGGCTATCAGCGGCTGGGCCAACTGCTCGATAAGCTCGACCAGGAGCGCGGCACGCAGGGCAATCGCATCTTCTATCTGGCGACGCCGCCCAGCTTCTATGGCCACATCGGCGCGCTGCTCAGCTCGTCGGGCGTGGCCAAGCGTGGCGCGGGCGCAGGCGATGGCGGCTGGTCGCGTATCGTGGTGGAGAAGCCCTTTGGCCACGACCTGGCCTCGGCGCGCGAGCTGAATGACCAACTCAACAAAGGCTTCTCGGAGCGACAAATCTATCGCATCGATCACTACCTCGGCAAAGAGACTGTTCAGAACATCATGGTGATGCGCTTCGGCAATGGCATCTTCGAGCCGATTTGGAATCGTCGCTACATCGACCATGTGCAGATCACGGTGGCGGAAGCCATCGGCATCGAGGGGCGCGCCGACTACTACGAGCAGGCGGGCGCCATCCGCGACATGGTGCAGAATCACATGATGCAGTTGCTGACGCTGACGGCGATGGAGCCGCCCATCACTTTCGGGGCCGACTCGGTGCGCGATGAGAAAGTGAAGGTGCTGCGCGCTATCCCGCCGCTGATGGAAGCCGAAATTTCGCAAGATACGGTGCGCGGGCAGTATGGCCCCGGGCTGGTAGGTGGCGAGCAGGCGCCGGGCTATCGTGAGGAGGAGGGGATTGACCCGCATTCGCAGACCAGCACGTTTGTGGCGGCCAAGCTGCTGATCGAGAACTGGCGCTGGGCAGGCGTGCCATTCTACCTGCGGACGGGCAAGCGGCTGACCAAGCGCGTGACGGAGATTGCCATTCAGTTCAAGCGCCCGCCGTACCTGCTCTTTCAGGGGGCGGCGGCGCAGCAGATGCAGCCCAATGTCCTCTCGATGCGCATCCAGCCAAACGAAGGCATCTCGTTGCAGGTCAGCGCCAAGGTGCCGGGGCAGGAGATGCGGCTGCGCACCGTCAACATGGACTTCCTCTACGGCAGTTCCTTCGGCGTGGAGCCACCTGAGGCCTACGAGCGACTGCTGCTCGATGCGATGCTCGGCGACTCGACGCTCTTTACCCGCATCGATGAGACGGAACTCGCCTGGACGCTCGTAGATACTATTGTGCACGATTGGCAAGTCACTGGCGCCCCGCTGCCGCAGTACGAGCCGGGTACCTGGGGGCCAAAAGAGTCGGATTCGCTGCTCGAGCGCGATGGCAGAACCTGGAGGCGGCTATGACACAATCCGCGGGGCTTACCGACAACATGCGTCAGGTTGAGCCAGAGGCGATAGAGAGCGAGCTGGATAATGCGTGGCGCGAGGAGAACGCCTCGGTGCTGGCCTCTGGCGGACACGCCGGGACACGCAGCAGCGTCTTGACGCTGGTCACGTACACCACAGACGAGGTGGGGGCGGCGCGCACGCTGCGCGCTATCGAATCGCTGACCACGCAGCATCCGTCGCGCTCCATCATCGTCACGCCGACAGCGCAGAATCCCAGTGGCAAGCCGCTCGAAGCCTTTATCAAGACCAGCACGCAGTCGGCCAATGGCGCGACCAGCTTTGGCGAGCAGATCGTGCTGAGCGCGACACAGGCGGCCTCACAGCACCTGGCTGGCTCCATTCTGCCGCTGATCGTCTCTGGCCTGCCGTCCTTCCTGTGGTGGCAAGGGACGCCGCCGTGGAATGCCAACATCTTCGAGGCGACGCTCGATGGCTTCGATCGCGCGCTGGTGGACTCGGCGGACATGACACAGGTCGAGCAGAATCTGTGGGCGCTGCACGATCTGGTGCGGCGCAAGAAGAGCAGCGTGGCCATCAGCGACTTCAATTTCGCGCGGCTGGAGCCGTGGCGCGAGTTGGTGGCGCAGTTCTTCGATCCCGTCGAGCAACGGGCGTATCTGAGTGGCGTCGAGCGCGTCACTATCGAGTATGCAGCGGGCGAAGAAGACCACCCCGTCAACGCGGCGCAGGCGTACCTCTTCGCGGGATGGCTGGCATCGCGGCTAGGCTGGCGTCCCTCTGGCGCGACCGCCGAGCAGTTGGTAGATGGCCAGCGCGAGCACACGCTGCAAGACACGCTGGGCCACCGCATCACCTTGCAGATCAATGCGCGCTATGGCGTGCGGCTCGGTTCGTGGTTCGAGACGTTCGACGAGAACGCGGACTCTAAGGAGCCAGCGCGCGTGGGGCCGGGCGCGCTGATGTCGGTCTACATCCGCGCGCAGGCCAATAGGACGGTCGCGTCGTTCTCCGCCGCGCGCGAGTCCGATCTGCGCCATGCCTCGACGCATGTGCAGAGTCCGCAGGGGGCGATGCCTTCGCAGACGGTACACCTACCCTCGCTGGGTGAGTCGGCGTCGCTGGGCGACGAACTGATGCAGTTCACCCACGATGCGCTCTTCGAGGCGTCGCTGGCGGCCATCATGCCCGCGCTCGAGACGGGGCTGCGGAGGGTGCGACGATGAGCGCGCCATCTCCCGCTGGCCGCAATGTGCAGACGCTGGCCGACGGCGCGGCGGTGGCGCTGTCGGCGGCGAATCTCTTTGTGGAGCGCTCGCGCGCCGCGCAGGCCGAGGGGCGCGATTTCCGGGTGGCGCTCTCCGGCGGCAGCACACCGCGCCGCTTCCATGCGCTGCTGGCGGCCAGCCCACTGCGCGAACAGGTGGAGTGGTCGCACATCCAGTTCTTCTGGGGCGACGAGCGTTGCGTGCCACCCGATGACCCTGAGAGTAACTATGGCATGGCGCGCGAGACGCTGCTGGATGCGCTTGCCATCCCTGCCAGCCAGATCCATCGCGTGCGCGGCGAGGATGACCCGGCGGCGGCGGCCCGCGCCTATCAGGCCGAGGCGCGCGCGGTCTTTGGCGTTGGGCCAGCCGAGACGCCGCGCTTCGACCTGATTTATGTGGGGATGGGGCCAGATGGGCATACGCTCTCGCTGTTTCCACACACCGCCGCGCTGCGTGTGACCGATCGGCTGGTGACGGAGAACGTCGTGCCGCAACTCAACACCACGCGCATCACCTTCACCGCCACGCTTGCCAATGCGGCGAACATGGTGGCGTTCGTCATCGCTGGCCCGGACAAGGCCGATGCGCTGGCGGAGGTCTTGCAGGGCGCGCGCAATCCGGAGCAGTATCCCTCGCAACTGATCGCGCCTGCTGGCGAGCTACGCTTCATCGTCGATCAGGCCGCCGCCGCGAAGCTGACGCCACGCGAGTAACCTCACCCCCCTCTCCCGCGAGGAGAGGGGAGCAGGAGCATGGCCCGATGGATGTAGAGGCGCTGCGGCGGGCGTGGCCGCAGACCGGCGCATGGCTGGGCGAGCCAGCGCCGCTGACGCGCGGCACGAACAACCTGATGTACCGCGTGGAGACGGCGACCGGCTCGTATGCCCTGCGTGTCGCTGGCGCGCAGGTGGATGAGCGCCGTCTGGCCTTCGAGTGCGACCTTCTGGCGCGGCTCGGCGCGGCGGGGCTGCCCTTCGCGCTGCCCGCACCGCTGATGACGGCGCGCGGCGCGCGGTGGCTGCGGCTGGCCGACGCTGGGGACGCTGGCGACGCGGCGCTGGCGACGCTGACCGCGCTGATTGCGGGCGCGCACCCACAGCGCGACGATCTGGCGCAGGCAGCGGGCGCGGGCGAGGCGCTGGGGCAGCTCGATGAGGCGCTGGCCGCGCTGCGCCTGGAAGGGCCAGAGCTGGGGATCGACTGGCGCTCGACTGGCGACCTGACGCGCTGCCACCCGCTCGTGCCTGACCCGCGCGCGGCCATCGGCGCGCTCCCGCTGCTCGCCGAGGAGACGCGCCGCCTGATCGCCAGGTACGAGACGCTGATCGCGGCGAGCGCGCCACTGTATGCCAACCTGCCGCGCCAGCTCAGCCACGAAGACTTCGACCCCAGCAATGTGTTGATGGTGGGCGATCAGGTAGCGGGCGTGCTGGACTGGGAGTTCTGCGCGGTCGATCTGCGCGCGATGGATCTGGTGGTCGCGCTGACGTGGTGGCCGGTGGAACACTTCGGCAGCGGCGACGAGTGGCCGATTCTGGCGGCGCTGGCGCGTGGCTATGGGCGGGCGCGCACGCTCGACCATGCTGAGGTGGCGACCATTCCCACACTGTTTCGCCTGCGCGCCTACACCTCGCTGATTCATCGGCTGGGGCGCTGGCGCGCAGGACTCAGCCCGCTGGAGGATGTGCTGTGGCGGGCGCGGGCGGCGCTGGAGCGCGATGACTGGCTGCGCGCCAATGGCGAGCGCCTCACCCAGCTCGTGGGTGAGGCGCTGCATGATCGCGCGGACGGCGCATTGGGTTAATGCTTCAGGCCACGCTCATTCCACAGTGTCCGTGGTGACGACGGTGTCTTCGGCCAGGATGCGCTCGCGCAGCACCTGATCGCCATTCTCCGTCGTCAGTGCGAAGAGGCGATCCTCGCTCTGGATGACGGTGTCGCCCTCCGGCGTGATGTTGGCGTCCCCGCGCACAATCAGCGCGATATTGACGGTCGCGGGGAGTTCCAGCGCGCGGATGGACTTATTGATGGCAGGCGAGCTGGCGGGAATCGTCACCTCGACCAGCCCCAGCCCCACTCGGCTCAGTGTGATGAGCGGCACCAGCTTGTGGTGCGGAATCTGCGCCTCGATCAGGTGCAGGATGTTGTTGGTAGGGCTGACGGTGATATAGATGCCCAGCTTCTGAAAGAGCTTCTCATTGGCGGGATTATTGACGCGGGCGATGGTCTTTTCGCGGCCAAAGCGTTCCTTGGCGACCTGGCAGATGACCAGATTGTCCTCGTCATCGCCGGTGACGGCGATCACCATGTCGGCGCGCTCGCAACCGACTGATTCCAGGGTACGCGCCTCGCAGGCGTCGCCGCGCTTGACCACCGCGCCCAACTCCGCCGTCAGCTCCACCACGCGGGCGGCGTCCTTGTCGAGCAACAGCACCTCGTGATCCTGGCGCATCAACTCGCGGGTCAGATAGTAGCCTACCTGGCCACCACCACCGATAATGATATACATGCTCTCGATCCTCACTCCCAGGCCATCAGGCTAAGCAGGCTAAGCAGGCTATGATTGCGTGGCGCTGCCATGTTTCGGATTCGCCAGTGGCACCGCGTCGCCCGCCGCAATGGCGCGATCAGGTGAGGTGACTTGCCCGTCAGGGAAATACAGGTCGTTACGGAGGAGCTTGGCGCCGACGATGGTCGGGCTGATGCTGCGCAGGCCCAGCGCCTTGTAGGTCTTCTGGCGCAGCGGATCGTAGATGCGGCAGACCACGTTCGGCACTTCGAACATTGTCTGGGCGATCTGCGCCGCCATGATATTGCGATTGTCTCCATTGGTGACGGCGACGAAAGCGTCGGCGTCTTTGACGCCCGCCCGCACCAGCGTCTCCATGTCGGTGCCGTCTCCCACGACGCGGGTGGCGTCTAGCCCCTCCGCGAGACGCTCGAACGCGCTGCCGTCTTTATCGATGATAGTGACCACATGGCCATCTTTTTCGAGAATCTTCGTAAGCTCGGCGCCCACGCGCCCGCAGCCGACAATGATCACGTTCACGCTTGTACCTCGGTTCGCTCATCGGGTCGCTTGCGACCTTCTGCTTGAGCGATAGAGCGGGCGCGCTACCCACTGGCGCCCTCAACTCATGTATCTACGTCTCTTCTGACGCGCGCGTCACACGCGCAAATGGCCTGTGGAATCTGAGAGAGCAGACCCGGCGCCACTCTGCCGGACACATTCTACTGTGGAGGGGCGTGGCGATGCTACAGCCCCGGACTATTCACCGATCACGCCGGGCGCTGCAGGTCGCTGGCAGGCTTATTGCTCGCGTGTGGAGGCGGGCGCATGCGCCACGACTGGGTGTTCAGCGTGTTCAGGCGCGCCGCCAGCGACCGCTGCGACGCCATCCTGCGAGGCATCCAGCGGGATCCAGTCGTGCGACCACGACTCGATGGCGTCGAGCACCGGGGCGAGCGCGCGCCCTTTCTCAGTCAGCGTATACTCCACGCGCACCGGTGAGCCGATGAAGACCTCGCGTGAGACGATGCCCTCGGCCTCCAGATCACGCAGGCGCTCCGCCAGCACGCGATCAGCCACGACCTGCAGCGAGCTGGCCAGTTCATTGAAGCGCTTCGGCCCGTCGAGCAGCACGCGCACGATCAGCCCTACCCAGCGCCGACTCAGCAGGTTCAGCGCCTGCTGGTACCGCACACAGATATGCTCGCTATAGCGCATTGTCCGCTCCTTTCCCGCAGGGTCTCGCGCAGGCGCCGCTGAGCCGTTGAAATGCCGCACGATGCGCGGCGCCAGTCCACGCGCCGCGCTCCCTGGGCGTATTAGAACACACACCCCGGCGTCTCTGCGTCTCTACGGACCTTCAGTGGCGCTCTACCAGACCCGTGTGTCGAAGCCAGCCGTCGCCCGCCTTGGCGTGGGCTGAGGGTCGCATCCCGTTCGGCCTCTTGTAGCATCAGGCGCTCTTCCTTATACTACCACAAAGGAAGTTACTTGACAAAGTAAAGCGCAGCGCCATAGCATTTGGATAAGCTGTCAGGTACGTGCGTTCTGTTTCAGCGCACGGATCGGCTGGCGGTTTCAACTGCCAGCCGACCGCCAGACATCAACAGGCATCAACAGGCATCATAAGGAGACTCTTGGCATGTCATACGACGCTGGATTGTTGGTCTTGCGGCTGACTGTGGGGTTGCTGTTGGCCGCGCATGGTTCCCAGAAGCTGTTCGGATGGTTTGGCGGGGCAGGTTTCACCCGCATGGCGCAAAACACCGAGCGGATGGGACTCCGGCCAGGCTGGTTCTGGGCGACGCTGGCGGCGCTGAGCGAATTTGGCGGTGGGCTGGCGTTGGCGCTGGGCCTGCTGATGCCGCTGCCTGCGGTGGGCATCGTCGCGGCGATGGCGATTGCGGTGCTCAAGGTACACTGGAAGAACGGCTTCTGGAACTCGAAGGGCGGTATCGAGTACCCGCTGTCGCTGCTGCTGGTCGCGGCGACGCTGGGACTGATCGGTGCGGGGCGCTTCAGCGTGGATGCGCTGCTGGGGCTGCATCTGCCCGAGGCGCCTGTCTTCTGGTTGGGCCTGCTGGCCGCGCTCATCACGATCGGTGTGGGCGTCGTCATGGGCGCGCGGAAACCCGCGCACGCGCCATCCGCTCCCTCGTCGCCCTCGTCGCCCTCGCCGCAGAGTGGGCAGCGCGCCCACTAGCGCCAGCCAGGTCAGCCCGCCCGCTTGGTGACTCAGCCACTCGGCCACATGGCGCCCTCTCGCGTGTGCTACAGTCTCAGGGTGAGGATTCAGCGCACGAGTGAGAGGTGACAGATGCCTCAGCGGTTCGATATTCGCAAACGACAGCGCCTCCTCTCTGAGGAGCGTGAGGCCGCGCTCCAGCCAGAGAAGCTGCTGCGCGACCTGGGATTGAGCGAGGGCATGACCTTCGCCGACATCGGCTGCGGCCCCGGCTTCTTCACCATCCCTGCGGCGAAGATCGTCGGCGAGCATGGGCACGCGCTGGCGGCGGACATCCAGGGTGAGATGCTCTCCACCGTGCGCAGCCGCGCGCTGGAGCATGGCCTGAGCAACGTCCGCATCGTCAAGACCAATGATCGCGAGATTCCCATCGCGCCCGGCTCGTGCGACTATGTATTGCTGGCGTTCACGCTGCACGAGATCGAGCATCGGGCGTCGTTTCTGCACCGCGCGGCGCGCACGCTCAAATCCGGCGGGCGGATGATTATCATCGAGTGGGACAAGGCGCAGGGGCCAATCGGGCCGCCGCTGGAGGATCGCATCACCCCGGAAGAACTGGCCGCCGACGCCCAGGCCGCCGGGCTGCGCCAGATGGAGGAGCGCACGCTCGCCAGCGACCAGTACCTGCGCGTCTATGAGCAGCACACCCTGGCGTAGGGCGCCCCGCGAGCGCAGTGCGGCAGGCTAGCCAGCGGGGCGATATGCCATAATAGACAGTACCCGCAGTCCGCACGATGCGACCAACTGCCACAACCGCGATGATCCGCGCGCCAGGAAACTGGTCCTGGCGCGCGGCGCGTGGATGCACGCGGGCGACGATGCCCGCCACGATCCGCTCACTGACGAATGGGAGTTTAGCGACCATGTCTTCACGAACCGCGCTCGAAGCCTGGGTAGACGAATGCGCGCGTCTGACCCAGCCAGACAGCATCGTCTGGTGCGATGGCTCCGAGGAGGAATATCAGCGCCTGATCGAGACGATGCTGCAAGATGGCTCGATGGAGACGCTCAATCCCCAGACCTACCCCAATTCTTTCCTCTATCATAGTGATCCTTCCGATGTCGCCCGCACCGAAAAAGTGACCTTCATCTGCACCACGCGGCAAGAAGACGCTGGCCCGCTGAACAACTGGATGGCGCCGGACGAGGCCAAGGCGATGGTGCTGCCGCTCTTCAAAGACTCGATGCGTGGGCGCGTGATGTACGTCATCCCCTATGTGATGGGGCCGGTGGAGTCTGACCTGATGCAGGTGGGCGTGGAGGTCACCGATAGCGCCTATGTGGCGGCCAGCATGCGCATCATGACGCGCATGGGCAAAGTGGCGATGGATGCGCTCGACCGCAGCGGCGGCAAGTTCGTTCCGGGCCTGCATTGCACAGGTGACCTCGACCCGGAGCATCGCTATATCCTCCATTTCCCCGAGGAGAATCTGATCTGGAGTGTCGGCTCCGGCTATGGCGGCAATGCGCTACTGGGCAAGAAGTGCCTCTCGCTGCGCCTGGCGAGCTGGATGGGCTGGAAGAATGGCTGGCTCGCCGAGCACATGCTGATCCTGGGCCTGCAAGACCCCCAGGGCAATGTCACCTACATGGCGGGCGCCTTCCCCAGCGCCTGCGGCAAGACGAACCTGGCCATGCTGGTGTCGCCGCTGGAGAAGCAAGGCTGGAAGGTCTGGACGCTGGGCGACGACATCGCCTGGATGCGTGTGGGTGACGATGGCCGCCTGTGGGCGGTGAATCCGGAACACGGCTTCTTTGGTGTGGCGCCCGGCACGAACGCCAAGACCAATCCCAACGCCATGAAGTCGCTCTCGCGCAACGCGCTCTTCACCAACGTGGCTGTGACGCCAGAGCACGATCCCTGGTGGGAAGACATCGACCCCGCCAGCCCCAAGACGCCGCCCGCTGGCACGATTGACTGGCTGGGCAAGCCCTGGGAGCCAGGCAATGGCCCAGCGGCGCATCCCAATTCGCGCTTCACCGCGCCTGCCGATCAGTGCCCGTCGATTTCGCCGCACTGGGAAGATCCGCAAGGCGTGCCGATCTCGGCGTTCATCTTCGGCGGGCGTCGCGCCGGTGTGGCGCCGCTGGTCCATGAGGCGCGCGACTGGCAGCACGGCGTCTTCCTGGGCGCCAGCATGTCGTCTGAGACGACGGCGGCGGCGACCGGCGCGGTGGGCGTGCTGCGCCGCGACCCGATGGCGATGCGGCCATTCTGCGGCTATAACATGGGCGATTACTGGCAGCACTGGCTCACGCTGGGCGCGCAACTTCAGCATCCGCCGAAGGTCTTCTACGTCAACTGGTTCCGCAAGGACGAGAATGGCAAGTTCCTGTGGCCAGGCTTCGGCCAGAACGTGCGCGTGCTGATGTGGATGGCCGAGCGCATCAATGGTGGTGGCAAGGCGAGGGAGACGCCGATTGGCTACACCCCGACGCCTGATGGCCTGCTGCTCGATGGGCTGGACATCTCGCAGGAGACAATGGAGAAGCTACTGGCCGTCAACACCGCCGAGTGGGAGCATGAGTGGGAAGATCAGCGCCCCTTCTTCGAGCAGTTCGGCGACCACCTGCCACGGGAGATCGAGCGGCAGCATAAGGCGCTCGGCGAGCGTCTGCGCGCAGCGCGGTAGACCTCACCCCCCTCGCCCCCTCTCCCGCGAGGAGAAGGGATGTCGAGTGCGGCGCGCCTTCTGGACGTGGAGACGTCTGGAGGGCGCGCCGCGTTGTCGTCAGGAGCGTACGTGTGCTGAGGTGTGTCCGCCGCTTTCCGTTTCTGGCGATTTGAGACAGAATAAGGGCGCGACTTGAACAGTGAGATAGCGCAAGCGCGCGATATGAGCGAGAGATGTGAGCGCCAATCGAAACGGGGACTTTCAGCGTATGGACGAGCGAGACAGCGCTTCTGGCTCCGCAGGCTCGGCTCGGCGAGCTGGCCCGCAGACGGCAGCCGCCAACCCGCCCGCTGGCGCGGCGCGACGTGGGCGGTCAACCTCTGGGACGCCGCAGCGCGCCGATGTGGCGACCGAAGCGGAGGAGTCGGCGATGGGAGCGACGCAGATCGATTCGACGACCGCCGCG
>DATBTW010000164.1:0-22976 GCA_036559055.1 Ktedonobacterales bacterium | reverse complement strand
GGGCGACACCTACGTGAATACGCTCGTCACGCAGATCATGCAGGCGAGCGTCTGGTCGCAGGGAAACAATGCCATCATCGTCACCTGGGATGAGTCGTCGCTGGGCGTGGCGCTTGGCCCATTCGGCATCGCGGCGGGCGGCGGCCACGTTGCCACCATCGTCATCACCAACCACGGCCCGCGCGGTGTGAAGGACGGCACAGCCTACAACCACTATGCCCTGCTGCTGACCATTCAGGACGCCTTCGGGCTGGGCTGTCTGCAAAATAGCTGCCCGGCCACCGGTGGCGTGACGCCGATGAGCCAGTTGCTCGGCGATTGAGACACGTGGGCGGGGGCGCACATCCTGATTGACGCGCGACGCGGGCAGGCGATAGAATGCTGTTTATGAGCTATCTGCACACCACCCATCAGCGTAGCGGCGTCTGTCGCCTGCTGCGCCACAGACGCCCCCAAACGGGCCAGCAGGCCGCGTAAGCCCGGCGCCGCAGCGCACGCTGCATTATTTGCTTACGCGGCTGGATACCAGCGCGCCTCGCTACCGTCACACCCGCCTGCGTCGTGAATAGCGCGCGGGGCTGTGTGACAGCGTGTGGCGCTCCTCCAGCTTTCGCATCCATGTATCGCCGCCGGGCGCTCTCACCCCTCGACCCCTGTCCGCATCCTGATCGAGAGAGCGCAACGTTCCCATGAATCCGCTGCACCTGCCCGCATCCCTGCCCGTGTCCGAGTCGCCACGCGCGCCGACCACGCCACGCTGGGGCCGCGCCTTCAGCGTCTTCGCCGCGCTGTCGAATATGGACACCTCGAACGCGATCTGGCTGATCTATCTGGCGGCGCGTGGCTATAGCCCGCTGGCCATCGGCCTCTTCGAGATGCTGTTCCACATCGCCAAGCTGCTCACGGAGATTCCCACTGGCGTCTTCGCCGATCTGGTGGGGCGGCGCGCCAGTTTGATCGCCTCGTGCGCCTTCGGCGTCGTCAGCGCGCTCCTTTTCCTCGACCCCACGACCGTCATGGTCGCGCTGGCTTTCGCCTGCTCCGGCGTCTCGTGGGCCTTCAAGGGCGGCGCGCAGGAGGCCGTCATCTGGACACTTGCCCGCGAGAGCCTGGACGCCGACGCCGGCGCCGACGCCGTGGCCAGTCGCTACAGCCGTCTGTATAGCCGCTTCCTGGTGGTCACGCTGATCGCCGCAGCGCTGGGCGCAGGCGTCAGCGGCTTCCTGCTGCATTGGAGCGCCGATGCGCCGTTCATCCTGCGCGCTGCCGGCGTGGCGCTAGCGATTGGCCCGCTACTGCTGATGCCCGCACTGCGACCAGATCGCGCCGTCGCCAGCGCCGATGTCAGCGAGCGGCTACATCCGCTGGCGCATGTGCGCGCCGGGCTGGCCGCCGCATGGCGCAGTCCGCTGCTGCTGGGGCTGCTGTTGCTCTCCGCGCTGGAAGGCACGGTCTTCACGACCTCCAACTACTACACCCAACTCTACCTGCAAGGGGTGGGCTACACCGCCGCCGCCATCGGTGTAATCTTCGGCGTCGGCTCCGTGCTGGACTTCCTCTACACGGGCGCTGCGCCGCGCATCATCGCGCGTATCCGGCGGCGCTGGCTGATCCCCGCGCTGGTGGCGGGCGTGGCGCTCGGCCTGCTGCTGATGAGCGGCGCGCAGCCAGTCGTGGGGCTGGTAGGCTTCCTGCTTATCTTCCGCGCGTCAGATGCGCTGTTCGTCCCGGCCATCAGCACGGCCATCAATGCGCGCGCGCCAGAGGCCCAGCGTGCCACCGTCCTCTCGCTGGAGACTGGCCTGTTCAGCGCCGAGATGATTGCGCTCTTCCCGCTGTTTGGCCTGGGGCTGAGCCGCTACACCTATCAGCAGGCGTATCTCGGCGTCGGCGTGGGGCTGCTGATCGGCGCTGTGGGCATCGGCGCGCTGATCTGGGGGCTGCGCCGCTGGCGAGCCGCGCGCAGGGCGTGAGCGGGCGTCGTCGCGGGATGTCACGAATCGCGCCATCCAGGCGCTGCGCATCATCGGCAATCCGGAGAAGCTGCGCAGCCTGCCGCACACCTCGCCGTAGGCGGCCCCACCCCAAACCCCTCCCTCGCGCCACGGCGGGAGAGGGGCTTTTTGCGCTCCTGGAGGCCATCGCGCCAGTTCGCCACGCGCGTTGAGCTTGCCTTTGCTTCCCCCTTTCCTTGTACGGGAGGGGGACAGGGGAAAGGTCGCGGCCAGTTGCGGGCGCATGGTACGATGATGACGGCGACATGAACATACGTTTCAGCGCAGATCATCTGGCGCGAACGGCGGAGGGAGTCTGGAGTGGCAGAGGACGTGGCGGCGGACGCGCTCAAGCGCATCTTCGGGTTTCTTGAGTTCAAGCCCGGGCAGCGCGAGATCGTGGAGGCTGTGCTGGCTGGCCGCGACGGCGTGGCGCTGATGCCCACTGGCGGCGGCAAATCGCTGACCTATCAGCTCCCCGCCACGCTGCTGCCGGGGGTCACGGTGGTCATCTCCCCGCTCATCGCGCTGATGAAAGATCAGGTGGATCGTCTGGACGCCAATGGCGTCGCCGCGACCGCCATCACCAGCGCGCTCGACCCCGACGAGCGCGAGCGGCGCGAGCAGGCCGCCCTGCGCGGCCACTATCGGCTGCTCTATGTCGCGCCGGAGCGACTGGTCAATCCTGCCTTCCTGCGTTTGCTGGCCGCGCTGCATCGTCAGCAGGGCATTGCGCTCTTCGCGGTGGATGAGGCGCATTGCGTCTCGGAGTGGGGCCACGACTTCCGCCCGGAATATCGGCAGATTGGCGCGGTGCGCGAGCGCTTCGCGGGCGTCCCGATGCTGGCGCTGACGGCCACCGCGACCGAGCGCGTGCGCGACGACATCATCGCGCAGTTGCGGCTGCGCGACCCGCTCATCTACATCGGCAGCTTCAATCGCCCCAATCTGCGCTACGATGTGCGCCAACGCAGCTCCATCGCCTACCGCGAGCTGCTGGATGTCTTGCGCACGCTGCGCCGCGAGCAGCCCGACGCCCCCGCCATCATCTACTGCCAGACGCGCCGGGGCGTGGAGCAGTTATGCGAGAAACTGCAAGATGATGGCATCCGCGCGGCGCCGTATCACGCGGGCCTCGCGCCTGAGCAGCGCGCCCACCATCAGGATGACTTCATCCGCGACCACACGACCACGCTGGTCGCCACCGTCGCCTTTGGCATGGGCATCGCCAAGCCCGATGTGCGGCTGGTGGCGCACATGGATACGCCGCGCAATCTGGAGAGCTACTATCAGGAGTCGGGGCGCGCCGGGCGCGATGGTGACCCCGCGCACTGCCTGCTCTTCTTCGCCCCGGGCGACCGCTCCAAAGTGGAGTATTTCATCCGCGAGATGAGCGACGAGGAGCAGCAGAACATCGCGCGGCAGCAGTTCCAGCGCGTGCTGGCCTGGGCGATGGATGGCGCCTGTCGGCGGCGCGGGCTGCTGGCCTACTTCGGCGAGGAGATGGAGGAAGAGAACTGCGGCGCCTGCGATGTCTGCCTGAATCCCAGCGAGCAAGAGGATCGCACCGTGGACGCGCAGAAGCTGCTCTCCGCCGTGGCGCGCACCAATCAGCGCTTCGGGCTGATGTACGTCGTCTCGGTGCTGCGCGGCGAGAATAAAAAGACCATCCGCGAGCGGGGACACGATCAGATCTCGGTCTATGGCATCGGCGCCGAGCAGAGTATGGAGGAATGGCGCCGCCTGGGCTACGCGCTGCTGACGCAGGGCATGCTGACCGAAGCGGGCGACTCGGGCGCCTACCCCACCGTGCGCCTGACGCCGCTGGGCTGGGAGGTCTTGCGCGGGCATCAGCGCGTGGAGGTCGTGCGCGCCCGCGAGGCGCCGCGTCCGCCACGCCGCCGTGGCGAGGAAGAGCTGGACGGCCCGGCGCGCGACCTCTTCGAGCGGCTGCGCGTGATCCGCCGCGAGCTGGCGGAGGACGCGCAGGTTCCGGCCTACGTCATCTTCACCGATGCCAGCCTGCGCGCGATGGCGAGCCGTCGCCCGGAGACACGCGCGCAGTTCGCGCAGATTCCCGGCGTGGGCGCAAATAAGGTCGCCCAGTTTGCGGGCGCGTTCCTGGCCGAGATTCGCGCCTTCTGCGAGGAGCGCGGGCTGGCTGGCTGGCCAGAGGGCGATGACGCGCCCCCACCCGCGCGTGCGGAGCGGCCGCCGCGCGCTACCCCTGTGCAGAATGCCGCCAGTGGCGGCAAGCTCGCGTCGGCCCGCCAGACGCTCGACCTCTTGCGCGCGGGCCTCTCACTGGAGGAGATCGCCCAGCAGCGCGGCCTGGCGCGCACAACGCTGGTGGGCCACCTCTGCGATCTGATGAGCGCGGGCGAGCGCGTAGACGTGGCGCGCCTGATCCCAGCCGAGCGTTTGCGCCGGATTCTCGCCGCCTTCGACCAGTTCGGCGTGACGCCGCTCTCGCCCGTCAAGGAGGCGCTGGGCGAGGAGGTCAGCTACGACGATCTGCGGCTGGCGCGCGCCGCCCTCAACGGCTCGATCAGAGGATGAACGGGATGAACATCCTGGAATGGCGCATATAGTCGGTGTAGGGCTGGCCCAGCGCCTCAACCAGCGCGCGCTCTTCCACCCGGATGCGATAGAGCAGGCCGACCAGGCCACCGACGAGCATGACGACGATGCTGGCCCAGTTCGTCAGCGCCAGCCCCACGCCGAGCAGCATGATCAGGATGCCGGTGTAGGAGGGATGCCGCACGTAGCGATACGGCCCGGATTGCACGACCGACTGCGCGGAGCGCACGGCCACCTCGAAGGTGAAGTACCGCCCAAGGGTGAGAATGGCCCACCAGCGCAGCGCGGAGCCGAGCACAAAGACGACGATGCCAGCGATGGTGATCTGGGGCCGCAGCCAGGGAATCGCGGCGCCCGTCCAGATGGCCGCCAGGACGCACGCCACGATCACGCCTCCGCCCGTCACGATGCTCATCACGATGAATGACCCGCGATCGGCCTGGCGCGCGTTGGGGTCGCGTTGTGGGCGCCATCGATTGGCGCTGATGATCTCAGGAACCCGCGAGATGACGACGATCACGACGAAGGCGATGGTATAGGCGGGCGTCGTGTAGATGAGCGGGAGCATGCAGGGGGACCTTTCCTGTTCCACGCGGCGTTGGCCAGCGTCGAGCAAGCTGGCGACAGAGCCAACTCGGCCCGGCGTCGTCCACCGCCGCCAGTGCGACCACTGCTTCTACGCCCCAGTCTACTCCCTCCAATCAATCGCAGTGTTCCCTCATCAACGTGAATTCTGGAAACGAGACAGGGCGGAGCCAAATCGTACCCAGCGCCGCTGGCAATACCGCTATGAGTTGAGTTCTCGTGTAGCCCGGGTGTCTCAGGCGTATGACAGTGAAACCCCCAATAGATCACTGGATAAGACCATCGCTGTTTCAGGCCAGAGGCGTCTGTCGCGTGTGTAAGGCTTCGAACTGCTTCTGCAGTTGAGCCAGTTCGTCGTCGCTCAGATCCTCCAAGTCAACCAGGCGCGTGCGCGCGCCCTCCACACCGCGGAGCAGTTCATCCAGCTTGAGATGGATCGCCCGGGCGTCGCGGTTCTGGGTGTTCTGGATAAGAAACACCATGAGGAAGGTGACCAGCGTCGTGCCCGTATTCGCAATCAACTGCCAGGTATTGGAGAAGTGGAAGACTGGACCGCTGATCGCCCATACAACAATACTGGCGGCCGCAATGAGAAATGCCCAGGGCGTGCCCAGAGCGTTGGACGCCCTGCTCGCGAACTTGCGAAAGAGTTCCTTCATGCCGTACTCTCGTCATCCTTGTGTCTACGTGCGCACGGGTGCAAGTGCCGGGGCCAACCGATGTGGGAACATCCGTTGTAGCGCCGCTACACGCGCCCTCTCACCTGGTGATAACAACAAAGCATTAACATAATATGCCGCATCGCGAGGTATTTGTCCAGACAACGCGGCGGCGATCGCTGAGCCGCCACTTACGTGTGACGAGGTTATCAGCTCGGCGCAGGACTTCTCATCCAGGACTCACGCGAATCAATCATGACCTGACTCTGGCACAAGACACAGACGAGCCGCCCGGAGGAGGTTATGCATCCCTCCAGCGGGCGGCTCTCGCGTGTTGGCGCGTGGGTGAGCGGCGGCGTTCAGCCTAGCGCCACAGCACGTAGCCCAGCCCCTCGACCTTGCGTGGCAGGCACTGCGCGCCGGCCTCGCAGAGCGCGTTGTTCAGCGCCTGCGCCAGCGAATCGATCTCCTCGATGGTGGTGTGAAGCTGCATAGCCAACCACTTCGGGCTGACGATCTGACCGGAGCGCCGCATCAACGCGGCCAGCATCTCGCGCTCCTTGGTGGCCAGATGGGCGGGGCGACCATGCACCAGGATCGAGCCGGTGAGGGTGTTCATCACCATGCCGCGATAGCGCAGCACGCCTGCGCCCTGGCGCGGACGGCCAGGGAAACTGCTCCAGGGGCCAGTGGTCGCCTCGGTGAGGATCGCGTCGTCCCCGAGGATGGTTGGATCGAGCGGCGTGTAGTCCATACGACTTCTCTCCCTGTTCTCGCATGGGCCGGCGCCAAAAGCCTCATCGCCGGTTACGGCCCAGGTCATCTCTTAACTGACGCCAGTATATCGGGTTGACCTGAGCGCAACATGAACTGAACCTGAATTACATATGAGAAACTGTTGAGCTTGGAAAACGCTGAATCCATCAGCCTTGCTGCGATTCGTCCTCATCGGCGGGGGTTCGCGGGCGCGACTGCGGCGCGGCGAACGGGCTGGAGGGCGCGCCCGACCGATTGATCAGCGCCTGACTCAGCCGCTCCCATAGCCCACTCTCCGGCGCGCTGGCGCGTGGAGTGGTGTTCGCGCTGACGCGATTGAAGGCGTCGAGCGCGGCGCCCAACTCGGCGACGGGGCGGGTGACGCGCGCGAAGGCCGAGCGCGCGGGCGGCGGCTCGATAGGCGTCGGCTCTGGTTCCGGCTCCGGTTCAGCGACCTGCGGGAGCGGGGGTAGCTCCGGCGCCGCCTGCTCCTCAAATGTAGGCTCAGCGGCCACGGGCTGCGGCTCTGGCGCGATGGGCGTGGTGGCCGGGGCGGGCGCCAGCATGGCCGGATCGAGCGGGGGCAGATCGGGTGGCGCCTCCTCGCGCAGGAGCGGCGTGGTGGCGGGCGCGGGCGTCGCCATCGCGGGATCGAGCCACGGTTCGGGCGCGGGCGGCTCCGGCGCCAGCGGGGTGGTCGGCGCGGCGGGCGCCAGCATGGCGGGATCGAGCGGCGGGGGCGCGTCGGACGCGAGCGGCGTGGTGGAGGGCGCCGGGGCCAGCATCACCGGGTCGAACGGCGGCGCGTCGGGCTGCGGCTCCGCGCGCAGCAGCGGCGTGGTCGATGGGGCCGGAGCCAGCATGTCCGCGTCGACGTGCTGCGCTGGCTCATCTTCCTCCGGCATGCTCAGCGTGGTCGGCTCGGCCAGCCGCGCATCTTCCAGTGGCGTTGACTGCGGCGCGGCCAGCGGCGGCGGCGAGACGACGGCGACATCCAGCGGCGCGCTGGCGCCTGGCCCGGCAGGCGAGCCTGCTTCGTGGCGCCCGAAGAGATGACTGGCGCCAGCGAGGGCGGCGCTTCCCGCCAGCTCCACCAGCGTATCGGGCAGTGGCGAGCGTGTCGGGCGCACGGCCTCGTGCTCCATCGTCCAGCCGATGCGCGGGAGCAGGTCGGCGCGCACGGGCGAGCCGATAGGATGCGCCTGCACATCCAGCGGCTCGGCGGGCGGCTCGACCGACGTAGACGGCGCGATGGGCGCGGGTTGCGGAGCGGGAGCAGCCGCGCGTGTGGCGAGCGCGGCGCCCGCCAGCCCCGCCACGCCCGCGATGGCGGCGTCGCGCACGAATGGCTCAGCGCTGGGCGCCGTGGCGCGAGGCGGCGGGGCGGGGTAGCGCGGCAGCGCGGGGAGGGTCGGGGCCAGCGGCGTGGCGCGTGTGGGCGCGGGCAGCCCGAAGAGACGGCGCAGCCCGTGGCCGATGTCGCCAATCTCGCGCTCGCCCATCGTCGCGGTGATGTGCGCGACAGCCTGGGCGTCACCCTCCAGCAGGCGGATGAGATCGACGACGCCCAGGAAGAACTCTTCGATGAAGACGGTCAGCGCGACCCCATAGGCCAGCGCGGCGCCGAAGATCAGCGCGACCACCAGCGCCAGCACGCCCGGAAAGGCCTGACCAGTCGAGACGACCGCCACCAGCAACGTCAGCACGACGCCGATGGCGAACGCGATCAGCCCGGCTCGCAGCATACGTCGCCAGCACAGGATCAGGATGCCGACCACATGCTTGAGGAACGCGCCTATAAAGGTAATGATCTTTTCCATTGCGCTTGTGCGCCTCTCACGCTCGTCCGCGCCACACACGCCCATCTGCCGCGCCAGATGACGCCGCATCCTCCGGACGCTCCCTGTATCTCCTGTATTTCAAGACGAATGATACACGCGAATGGCGCATGGCTGGCCCACTGGGCGGCCTCTCTGCGCGCGCCACGCGGTCTCCATGCGGGCTGGCGCGGCGCGGCGCGGGTCATGTCGCTTGCTGCCCACAGCGCCGCTAGTCGCGCGCAGGCTGCCCCTGCGGCGTCGTCGGCTGCGGCGCCAGTTGCAGAAACGCCCAGGATTTGAGGTCGCGTTCCAGATGATAGCGAATGGTCGCCTGGAGCGTCGCCTCGATCTCGCCCTGCAAGGCTGGCTCCAGCCGCAGGCGGGGAACCGCGCTCCACTCGGTCGTCTGGAGCAGGCGCATCACCTTGAGCGCCTGGAGCGAGAAGGGCCGCGCGCCGTAGCGCATGCAGGTCGGGCAGAGCGCGCCGCCCATCTCCGGGCTGAAGCCCTGATCCTCCGGCCGTAGCGGCTGATCGCAACTGACGCAATGGTGCAGGCCAGGCCGATAGCCCAGCTCGTCCAGCAGCCGCAGCTCGAAGAAGCGCAGTGTCAGCCAGCTCCGCGCGCGATCTGGCTCGCTGGCCTGCGTGTCGAGCCGCCGCAGCGTCTCCACGAAGAGCGCATAGAGGCGCGGATGCGGGTCGGCGTCCTCCAGGAAGCGATCGACCAACTCGGCGATATACCACGCCGCGGTGGCCGACCAGAAATCGCCCGGCAGCCCCTCAAACCGCTCGCGCGCCTCGGCCTGCGTCACGATGTCCAGCTCGCGTCCGCTGGCCAGCAGCAACTGCGAGCGCGTGAACGGCTCCAGATGCCCGGCCAGCCTGCTCTTGGTCTTGCGCACGCCCTTGGCGATGGCGCGCGTCTTGCCATAGGCGGGGGTGAAGAGCGTCAGGATGCGGTCAGCCTCGCCGTAGTCGATGCGGCGCAGGGTGAACGCTTCGGTTCCATACACATGTGGACGAGGCATACAATCGAGCCATTCCTGACAATTCGCTGGCGAATCACCGCATGCGAGCGACGCCTTCCTCACTCCCCTCTCCTCGCGGGAGAAGGGTTGGGGGTGAGGTTCCGGCCCCAGCCGCCCTATTCAGTGTATTCCAGACGCAGGCGCCGCTGCTGGAAACTCAGGGTCGACGTTAGCAATTCAGTGGAGGCGTTGGTGAAGCAACGGCAGTCGATGTAGTAGTTGGGCACGGCGTCTTCGTCGCGGTCGCCGTCGCCGTCGCGCTTGGCGTCGCGGTCGGGACTGGCCCGGTGCTGACGTAGACCTTCACCTGCGTCGAGGTGGGGTCAGACGTCGGCTGGATGGACGCATTCGGCGCGGGATCGGTATTCACCACGTCGCCTGACGTGTACTTGGCGCTAGGCGTTGGCACGACGATCACGCTGAAGCCCGCCTGGGTCAGCTTATCCGAGGCGGTGTTGAAGTCCAGCCCGACCACGCTGGGTACGGTGAGCTTGGCCAGCCCTGAGCTGAAGGTCAGCGTGATGGCGCTGCCCTTCGGCACATTGGAGCCAGCCGTCAGCGACTGCGCGATGACCTGTTCTTTGGTATGCGAGTCGGCCTTGGCGACACAG
The DNA here is from genome assembly GCA_036559055.1 of Ktedonobacterales bacterium. Taxonomy (GTDB): domain Bacteria; phylum Chloroflexota; class Ktedonobacteria; order Ktedonobacterales; family JADMIN01; genus JAKAIY01. Next base: position 12,941 of record DATBTW010000164.1, on the reverse strand, counting down.
GTGGGCTTCAGCCCCTTGGTGGTGGCCTCGGACTGCGCCTCGGTACAGGTCATCGGATTGGTGACGAAATCTGGCACGGTGATCTGCGGCACGGTGGTCGCAGTGGCCTGCGCGGAGGGACTACCGCCCAGTCCGGGCAGATTGCTCGTCAGCGCCAGCACCAGAATGCAGCCGACCAGCAGCACGACGGCCACCGCGCCGATGATCGCCGCGATCAGCCCCATATTGCGGCGCGGCTCTGGCGGGTCGCCAGGGCGACGCGGCGCGCCGATGCGCGGCTGCGTGCCGCCTGCCGCCTCCCACGGGCGGGTCGGCGCGGCGATGGGCGGGCCACCGAAGCCGCCGAGCGGCTGCGGGCCATCATAGGTCGGGTCGTCGAAGCCGCTATATTGCCCCGGTCGGCCATTCACCGACATCGGCGGATAGCCACCGCCGCGTGGGCCGCTGGCCGGGCCAGCCGAGCCGTAGCCGCCGCCAGCGTAGGCATCGGGACGCGGGCCAGAGGGGCGCCCGCCCTGTCGCGGCCCCGCATTGTCATAGTTGTCATAGGCGGCAGCGCCAGCGTAGCCGCGACCCTGCGCCACCTCAGGCCCGCTGTTGCGCCGCATCGGCGCGCGCAGGAAGTTATTGAGCGTGGCGGCCAGCTCGTCGCCATCGCGGTAGCGCTGCCCGGGGTCTTTGGCCAGGCACTTCAGGATGATGCGCTCCAGCGCAGGCGGGATGCGCGGATTGATGGCGCTGGGCGGCTCCGGCTCTTCCTGGATGTGCTTCATCGCCACGGCGACGGGCGTGTCGCCGTCGAACGGCGTCTGCCCGGTGGTCATCTCATACAGCACGATACCCAGCGCGTAGACATCCGCCGCTGGCCGCACCATCTCGCCCTGCGCCTGCTCTGGCGCGTAATATTGCACGGTGCCCAGCGTCATGCCTGTGGTGGTCAGGCGCTCGGCGTCGGCGTCCTTGTACATGCTGGCGATGCCGAAGTCGGTCAGCTTGACCAGGCCATCGTCATTGACCATGATGTTCTGCGGCTTCACATCGCGATGCACGATACCGCGGCGATGCGCCGCGCCCAGCCCCATCGACACGGCCCGCCCGATCTCCACCGCGCGCTCGATGGGCAGCGTGCCGCCACGGCGCTTCAGGTAGCGACGCAGATCCATCCCGTCGATGTATTCCATGACGATGTAGTAGCTCTCGGCGCTCTGCCCGTAGTCGAAGACCTGCACGATGTTGGGGTGCTGCAGAGCCGAGGCGGCGCGCGCCTCACGCTGGAAGCGGGTGACGAACTTGGGGTCGTTGCTATAGACTTCGCGCAACACTTTGACCGCCACCAGGCGGTCCATCATCTGCTCATCGACTGCTTTGAAGATTGTCGCCATGCCGCCGCGGCCGATGGGTTCTTCCAGGCGGTAGCGTCCGCCGATGATCTCTGCTGACTCCATACATCTCCCAACCGCAGTGGCCGCGCCGCACACCAGCGGCATCGGCTGGATCAGTGGCGGGCAGACGAGACGGATGCGGCGCTGACGGCAGCGTCCGTGACGCCGGGGCGATGCGTAACGACGGAACGAATTAGACCGCAGAATGATGAAAGGTCTTGCGCTCAAAAGCCCATCCGCACGCCTAATCTAGCGGTGCGGCGCCATCGGTGTCAAGCCAACGCGCGCATGGGTGATGAGCGGGCCCAGGATGTAGCTACGCTCGCACGTGGAGTGTACCACACCCTTCGCCGCAGGTGAACGCGCGGCGCCTAATACGCCTAGCGCCCTGGCAATCCCTCAGCGAGTAGTGTACGCCGCCTGGCGCGCCGAAACAGTGACGCGCGTCACAGCGGCTGGCGCCCCACATGTGCCTGTGCGCTCAGGATGCAAAATGGGAGGCAAATCTGCTGTTAGCGGACTCACATGGTCAAGAATAGCCGCGCGTGGCGCGCCATCGCATGGTATGCTTGAATGGCTCGGTCGGCGCCCGCTCGCAGACGCTTGATCGCGCTTCGCCGCTCGCCTGGCTAGAGGCAGTCTGGGAGATAGCCTCAAGGCGCCGGGCGTCGCACGAGGAGGTCTTGATGCGACCATGGAACGCATGACCAGCCCTCAAGGCATCAAATTCGAACACCAGCACATGATTCAGCGGCGGCTCTGCTCCATCTGCGGACGCAAGCTCGAACAGACCGCCTACTACCTCACCGAGGGCGAGGACGCCCCCGATCCCCAGCAGGCATGGCTGCTCTGCGCAGACTGCAACGCCGCCGTGAAGGTGGAGCTGGCGCGCGCCGAGCTGCATTCGCCCGTGCGCACGCGCGTGGCCGTGGGGCTGGTCGCCAGCGCGCGCAGCCCCGGCAATCGCCCCCATTGGTGGCAGGAACGCTACTGGGACGAGCTGGATGATCGTGTCGGCAACCGCCTGCTGATCTGGTTCTTCCTGATCGTCGCCTTCGCGCATGTCGGCTTCTTCCTGCTGCTGGTGCTCGTGCCGCTTATGTTCCACTGAGAGGGCCAGGGATTGCGCGCGGGGCGGGGGTGGATGCGCTCAGCCAGGTCAGATGTGGGGCTGTGGCGGCGTCTCCATCTGCGCCAGCGCCTCGACGCGGCTGGGCGGGTTGGCGCCGGGCCGCGCGCAGGTCAGCGCCGCCACGGTCGTTGCCCAGCGCAGCGCCTCTGTCAGCTCTGCCTGGTTGAGCGCTCGCAGTTTGGCGCGGGTGGTCGCGCCACGCTCCATCAGCGCGCCGAGCAATCCCGCCGCGAAGGCATCGCCCGCGCCGACCGTATCCACCAGCGTCACGGCGGGCGCCGCCACGCTCGCCCGGGCGCCATCGCGCGTGGCCAGCGCTGCGCCGCGCTCGCCCAGCGTCAGCGCCACCAACTGCGGGCCGCGTGCGGCGAAGCTGGCCGCCACCGCCAGCGGATCGGCGCCGACAAGGTCTGGCTCCAGCCAGGCGACATCGGCCAGGCTCAGCTTTAGCACATCGGTCAGCGCCATGAAGGCGCCGAGCGTGGCACGATAGGCGGGCGCATCGGCGATCAGCCCTGGGCGGATGTTCGGGTCGAGCGAGAGCAGCGCCTGGCCCTTCAGCCGCTCGGCGGCGGCCCGCGCAGCCAGCGGCGTTGTCCCGCGTAGCAGGCTGATGGAGCCGAGGTGCAGCGCCGCCGTCTCGGTGAAGAGCGCTGGCGGCAGCTCCTCCGACGTCAGCAGCGTGTCGGCGGCGTTGTCGCCATAGAAGGTGAAGGCTGGCTCATCCGCCGCGCCTGCGGTTGACGTCGCATCGGGCGGGATGACGAAGGCCAGCGTCGTATGGCTCCGCGGCGCCGCTGCCAGCAGGTCGAGCCGCACGCCCTCCGCGCGCAGGTAGTCGCGCAGGCGGCGCCCGAAGAAGTCGTCGGCCAGCTTGCCCGCGAAGGCAGCGGGAACGCCCAGCCGCGCCAGTCCCACCGCGACATTCAGGATGCTGCCGCCGGGAGCCAGGCGGAATCCGACCGTCGCGCCTGCTTCGCTCATCGGCAGCAGGTCCATCAGCCCCTCGCCCAGGCAGGTGACCAGACGCCGCGCATCACTCATAGCTCTGCTCCCTTCAGGTGTGCGCTGGCGGCGCCCACTCGGCGCGCTCTCGGCCTTGAAAGGCCGGAGCACGCGACGGCGGCTTGAAAGCCGCAAGAGGGCATTTATGCCCTTCGTCGCGTGCGTCGGCCTTTTTAAGGCCGCGACTCCATCCCGCGCCGTGCGTCGGCCATTGATGGCCGCGACTCCACCCGGCGCGCGGAGAAGCGCGAGATGTGCGCCAGTTCGCTTCGCGATGCAACGCCAACCCTATATACTGAGTAGTATCAGAGAGCGGCGCGCCTCCACGCTTCTCCAGCGCGAGGCGGCGCCCACAGACGCGAACCCAGGCAGACGCCCAGCAGGAGTTGCGCACATGAGCAGTTCGTCGGTCGCGCCGCCTCCCTATGCCCAGGGGCAGACCGCCAGCCCTCCGCCCTATTTTGGAACACTGATCGTGCGCGGGCCAGCCTGGCGCAGCCGTTTCGCGCAGGGCGACCGCATTCCGCTCTTCCGCCCAGAGACGCACATCGGCAAACTGGCGTCTAACGACATCATGGTCACCGATCCCTTCACCTCGCGAATCCACGCCGTCATTCGCTGGGCGCCGCAGGGCTACGTGATCGAAGACCTGCGCTCGACCAATGGCACGTTCGTCAATGGCCAGCGCATCGCCGGGCCGACGCTCTTGCAGCCTGGGCAGACGATCCGCATCGGGCAGGCGGAGATGACCTTCTATGCGCTGCAAGGCGATGGCCGCGCCGTCCCAGGCTACACGCCGCCCGCCGCGCCGCTCCCTCCGGCGCCCGTCGCCGCGCAACAGCCCTTCCAGTATGTGGATCGCGGGCTGCCAGCAGGTCAGGGGCTGGGAGGCTGGATCGGCCTGGAGTGGCGCAAGCACTACTGGAAAGTGCTGCTGGTCGGGCTGGTTCTGCTCATCATCTCGGAATATCTGCTCAACGTGACGGTGGGCGCGCCCGCGCTGATCTTCGTTATCCCCATCGCCTCGGCGCTGATGCCCGTGACCTTCTTCATCTTCTGCTGGGATAGCGATTATCTCTCCGACATGCCGCGCTGGATTCCGTGGGGCGCGTTCATCAGCGGCGCGCTGCTGGGGGTGGCGCTGGCCTTCGTGCTGGAGCTGATCTTCGTCAATGGCAATTCGCTCGGCGCGGCGCTGGCGATAGGCTTGATCGAAGAGAGTTGCAAGGCGCTGGCCGTCGTCTGGTTCCTGCGCAATCGACGCCTGCGCAGCGAGATCGATGGCGTCATCCTGGGCGCGGCGGCTGGCGCGGGTTTCGCCACGCTGGAGACCGCGCTCTACGCTGTCACCGCTTATGTGGGCGGCTTTCAGGATGGCGGCGGGATCGCTTCGCTCAACCAGACACTGCTGTTGCGCGGCTTGCTGGCCATCTTCGGCCACGTCACCTGGACGGCGATTGTCGTCGGCGCGATCTGGCGCGACCGTGGCCAGCGCAGCTTCCGGCTGACCTTCGGCGTGCTGCTGGCCTTTGCCATCGCCATCGCGCTGCACGGCCTGTGGGATGGCGTCCCCATCTACGGCATGTTGATCGCGGCGGTCGTCGGACTGTGGCTGCTGCGCTTCTTCCTGCGCGAGGCGGTCTCGCGCGAGAAGTTCGGCGCGTTCGCTCCGCCGCCACCACCGCTGGCGCTGGCGCTGATCACGTACCTCTTCCACCCGTTCCGCGATCCGGCGCCACGGCCTGTCGCACCGCCCGCTGGCTCATTCACAGGCTCGTGGCGCGTCTCAGCGGCGGCGCCGCAGCCGTATCCCGCCGCGCCGCAGTATGCGCCACAATATGCGCCGCCGCCATACGCGCCGCCGCCATACGCGCCGCAGCGCATCTGCCCGAACGGCCACACGACCACCGATCCCGCCGCGCGCTTCTGCCGGGTCTGCGGCGCCCCGCTCAGCGGAGGGTAAGCCATCGCGCCCATGCTCTGGTTGTACAATGCAGGCGCGAGGAACGCACAGGCGTCGCCTGAGGCCACTACAGGTCACAGCATACAGGAGAAGCGGAATGCCAAAACAGCCGCCACAGCCTCCATCGCCCGACAATCAGCAGCCCGGCAATTCGGGCGCGCAGGATGTGCCGCTCGATCAGCAGAATATTCCCGCCGAGCTGCCCGCGGACGCCCGCGAGCGCCTGGCAGAGTCGACCGGCGAGGGCGGGCGGCGCAAGCTCTTCACCAGTGATCTCAGTGTCAGCGAGCTGGCGCTCATCCACGACGCCGGATTCGAGCCAGTGGGCATGGTGGTCGGCTCCAGCGTCTACCACATCGGCTGGCAGCCCAATTACGTCGCCGGTGGTGGCTTCGGCATGGGCTATGTCTATCAGGATCAGGAGTTGGACACGCTGACGGCGGCCAAATATCAGGCGCGCGAGCTGGCGATGTCGCGCATGGAGGCCGAGGCCGACGCGCTGGGCGCCGATGGCGTCGTGGGCGTGCGGCTGACCGTGGGCGAGTTCGAGTGGGGCGCCGGTCTGGCGGAGTTCATCGCCATCGGTACGGCGGTGCGGGCGCGCGAGGGCGGAGGCAGCTTCCGCACCAAGTTCGGCAAGCCCTTCACCAGCGACCTCTCTGGCCAGGAGTTCTCCACGCTGCTCAAGGCCGGATATCGCCCGCTGGGGCTGGTGATGGGTGTCTCGGTCTACGCCGCCTACCAGAATGGCTACGAGTTCCAGATGATCTCCGGCTGGACGTATGGCTGGACGGGCATGGGCGCGATGGGCGGGGGCGGTATGGGCAGCTACAACCAGGAGGTCAACCACTTCACCGACGCGATGTACGCCACGCGCAATCTGGCCATGAGTCGCCTGCAACGCGAGGCGCAGGAGCTGGGCGCTGAAGGTGTGGTGGGCATGCGCGTGGAGGTCGCGCCCTCGCTCTCGAAAGATGATCCGGAGTTCTGGAATGAATTGAACGAGCGTGACGCCGGCATGGCTGCGAACCACTGGCGTACCTTCCTCGTAGACATATTCGCCATCGGCACGGCGGTCGCCTCGCTCGGCGCGGAGCACCAGATCGCCAAGCCGCAGATGATGGTGTTCCTCGACAAATAGCCGAGATACCAAGCCGATCAGGTCGCAGAGACAGGAGGCGCGCGAGCACATGGCAAGTGACGATGGCTCCGACCAGACGAGCATGCAATTCGAGCTGCTGGCGGCCTCGCTCCGCGCCGACGCCAGCGACGCGGTCGCCTTCCTGGAGGCGCTCGCCACCAAGCTGAGCGGCGCGCTGCCGCAGCGCGTGCAGGTGGAGCGCGGCGGCGGCCTCTTCAGCCACGCGCATCCGGTGCGGCGCATCGCCGTGCGTCTGGGCGAGTGGGAGTACGCGCTGGCAGCGGAGGCGCCCGGCGCGCTGGCGGCCAGCCGCACCCACGCGGTGCGCGGCATCACGCTGAAGAGCGAGCCGCTCGGCCTCGATCAGTGGATCAGCGAGCTATCCGCCGAGCTTGCCGACCTGGCGAATTCCAGCCTGCAAGACCAGACCGCGCTCAAGCGTCTGCTCAGCTAATACCCAGGCATAGCAGCCACTATCCTTTGATCTTCGGTTCTGCACGTGACCACTACGCGGAGTGAGAATGCCCTGCCAGCGCAGGGAAATGTCCGGGGGCGTCTTCCCCGGCGATCATGAGGAGTTACACCGATGCCGCGTCAGCCACAAGGCCAGCAGGGACAACAGGGCCAGCCGGGACAGCAGGGCCAAACACAGGGCCAGACACAGGACCAGCAGTCCATCCAGCCCGACCAGTCATCAGCGCCCGTCGAGATGCCACAGCACGCGATCGAACGCCTGAAGCGGATGCGCGGCGGCGATGGCACGCGTCCGCTCTTCACCAGCGACCTGAGCGTCAATGAGTTTCTGCTGGTGAAGGAGGCGGGGTTCGATCCGGTGGGCATGGTCGTGGGGTCGAGCATCTACCATATCGGCTACCAGCGCTCGATGTTCAACGTCAGCCAGGAGCTGGGCGTGCTCTCGCAGGCGATGTACAACGCGCGCGAGCTGGCCATGGCCCGCATGGAGGCCGAGGCCGACGCGCTGGGCGCCGACGGCATCGTCGGTGTGCGGCTGGATGTCGGACGCTACGAGTGGGGCGCCGACCTGGCGGAGTTCATCGCCATCGGCACGGCGGTGCGCTCGCGTGACGGCGCCAACCACCGCACCAAGTTCGGCAAGCCCTTCACCAGCGACCTCTCTGGCCAGGACTTCCGCACGCTGCTGGCCGCTGGCTATCGTCCGCAGGGGATGGTGATGGGCAGTTGCGTCTACCATGTGGCGTATCAAGGGCTGGGCCAATGGATGCGCACGGTGGGGCGCAACACCGAGATGACGAACTACACCCAGGGTCTCTACGACGCGCGCGAGCTGGCCATGGAGCGCATGCAGGCGGAGGCCGAGAATCTGGGCGCCGACGGCATCACCGGCACGCAGATCAAGGAGTCGAGCCACGGCTGGGATAGCCATGTCATCGAGTTCTTCGCCGTCGGCACCGCCGTCATCGCCATCAGCCAGGATCACCAGATCACCCCGCCGCAACTGGTGCTGAGCCTGAATAACTGAGGGGAGATGGCGGTTGAAACCGCGCCTGGGAGGCGGCCTGCGGGGCGGACGCAGCTCGGAGGGCCGCCGCGACGTCCGCCTGCGCGGACTGGGAGCCGCCCTGGGGCGCGGTTTCAGCGGTTGAGCGATTCGACGTAAGCGATTCGACGTAGATGTACAGTTCGTCAGATAAGCAGGAGCAGATCGGGGCATGGCAAGCACGGTGGTCGAGCTTGAAGGACATCTGATCGATTCGCTGATCTTGCCGCGCGTCTGGGGCGCCATCGAGGACGCGGGAGCGCACTTCCATGTGCAGGAGATGCGCGTGGGGCAGAGCGAGCTGGAGGAGAGCTACATCCGCATGGAGGTCATCGCGGATGACCAGCGCCAGCTCGATGAGCTGATGGGCGAACTGTCGCGTCTGGGCGCCGCGCCCTTCGCGGAGCATGACGCGCGACTGGAGCCAGCCCCACGCGATGGCGTGCTGCCCGATGACTTCTACTCCACCATGAGCCTGCCGACCTTCACCCGCGTGCGCGGCACATGGGTCGAGGTGTCGCAGATCGAGATGGATGTGGCGATTGTGGTGGATGTCGAGCGCGGAACCGCGCGTGGCTGCCCTATGCACGAGGTGCGCAAAGGCGATGCGGTGGTGGTCGGCTTCGACGGCGTGCGGGTCGAGCCGCTGGAGCGCCCCCGCCAGCGCGAATCCTTCGGCTTCATGCAGAGCGCCGTCTCATCAGAGCGCGCCAAGGCGCTGGCCATCGCCGCTGTGGCGCAGGCCATGCGCGAATGCCGCGCGCGTGGCGGCAGGACGCTCTTCGTGCTGGGGCCAGCCATCGTACATACGGCGGCGCGCCAGCATATCGCTGCGCTGATCCAGCGGGGCTACATCCAGACGCTCTTCGGCGGCAATGCCATCATCACGCATGATGTGGAGGCCGCGCTGTTCGGCACCTCGCTGGGCATCGATCTCAAGACCGGCCAGCCCGTGGAGCATGGCCACCGCAACCACTTGCGCGCCATCAACACCGTGCGCGCGGCAGGCTCGCTGGAGGAGGCGCTCAAGCGCGGCCTGCTGGGCGATGGCATCATCGCATCCGCGCTGGACAAGGGCGTGGAGGTTGTGTTGGCCGGCTCCATTCGCGATGACGGCCCCATGCCCAGCGTCATCACCGATAGCGTGGCGGCGCAGGGGCGCATGCGCGCGGCCTGTCAGGGGGTCGATGTCTGCGTCATCGTGGCGTCCATGCTGCACGGCATCGCCACCACCAATATGCTGCCTGCCGCCGTCAAATGCGTCGTGGTGGACATCAACCCCGCCGTCGTCACCAAGTTGGCCGACCGTGGCGCCACGCTGGCGATGGGCCTCGTCACCGACGTCGAACTCTTCTTGCGCGAGTTGGACGCCGAACTGGCCGACCAGCCGTAGCGCCCTCACCCCAGCCCTCTCCCAGAGGGAGAGGGAGCAGGCTGATTGTCGCTAGCAGTCGTCGTCGCAAAAGCTCCCCCCTCCCGCAAAGCGGGGAAGGGGCTGGTGGTGGGGCTATCCGCGGTCGTAGCGCACGCCTGCCACACCCAGCGCCTCGCGCGCGATGCCCCAGGCGACGGCGATGGCGATTGGCTCGATCAGCAGGATCATCACGATCCACAGCCACAGGAAGCCATCCTGAATCGCCCTGGAGAAGGCCAGAATCATGACGAAGATGACGGCCGGGGCGATGGGCAGCGAGAGGCAGAGCAGCGTCACGACGATGCGATAGAATCCATCGAGCAGCGGCTGTCGGAAGTTCTTGGGCGATTTATATTCCTGCCCAGGCTTGGCGCGGGGGATCGTGACGAATCGCTCGTCGTCTGGCGCGGCGGCCTGCACGCTGGATTGTGTCTCTGCGCTCATGGCGTCCATCCTCTGTCAACTTCGCAGGCGCCCTGCCCACGCGGCGATCCTCTGCGACCGTCGGCGCCTGGCGCCCTAGCATAGAGTGTAGGCTCGCCCGCCAGCCGCGTCAAGCGGCAGCCCCCTCCGGGTTCCCGCCGCCAGTCGCCGTCGGCGCGATACAATCAGGTTGCGGCGCGCAGACCCTTCGATGAACGCGACGCAACAGTGCCGTTCCTGGTAGAGGAGAATTGCCGCTATGCCGCTTGGTAGACGCCCCATCCTGCTGCTGCTCAATGGTGTCATTCACACGATGGAGCCAGGTCAGCCCATCGTCTCGGCGCTGGCGATTGATCGTGGCTCGGGCCGCATTCTGGCGGCGGGCGACGCCAGCGACCTGCGCGAATACGCTGGCCCACTGACCGACACGCTCGATCTGGGTGGCCGTGTCGCGCTGCCCGGCCTCATCGACGCGCACACGCATCTGCTGGGCTATGCGATGGGTCGGCTGGAGGTGGAGCTGCGCGGGACGCGCTCCGAGGATGAGGCGGTGGCGCTGGTGAAGGCGCGAGTCGAGGCGCAGCCCGCCGGATCGTGGATCATCGGCCATAGCTGGGACAAGAACGCCTGGCGGCCAGAGCGCTTCCCCACCAAAGCCTCGCTCGACGCCATCGCGCCAGAGCATCCGGTCATGCTGGCCAGCCACGACTACCACAGCATCTGGGTCAACTCGGAGGCGATGCGGCGCGCGGGCGTCGACACATCCACCGCTGACCCCAGTACCGGGCGCATCGAGCGCGACAGCGCGGGCGAGCCGACTGGCATGTTCTTCGAGGATGGCGCCATGGCGCTGATCGAGCGCGTTGTCACGCCGCCCAGCGATGAGACGCTGGCGACCGAGCTGCGCGCCGTCTTCGCCGAGCTGCGCTCACGCGGCGTCACGGGCGTCCACAACATCGAGGCCGAACAGAGCCTGCGGCTGATGCAGCGGCTGCGCGCCGAGGGCGAGGTGGGGCCGCGCGTGCTGCTCTACATCCGGCGCGAGGCGCTGCCCGCCGCGCTGGGGCTGGGCTTGCAAGCCGGATTCGGCGACGACTTCCTGCGCTTCGCTGGCGTCAAGGTCTTCATGGATGGCGCGCTCGGCTCGCAGACCGCCGCCATGCTCGATCCGTATGAAGGCGCGGCGGGCAAGCTGGGGCTGCTAACCACCGGCGATGAGGAGATCGAGCGGGTGGTGCGCGAGTCGGCGGAGGGCGGCGTCGGCATGGCCATCCACGCCATCGGCGACCGCGCCGTGAAGACCGCGCTGGATGGCATCGAAGCGGGGCGCAAGGCAGGCAAGCTCTCCGCGCGGCGCATCCGTCTGGAGCATGTGCAGCTCGCCCGCATGGAAGATTTGCAGCGCATGGCGCGGCTGGGCGTGGTGGCCTCGGTGCAGCCCTTCCACGCCGTCGTCGATCGCTACACGGCGGAGCGCTATTGGGGCGACCGCCATCGTCGCGCCTACGCCTATCGCACGATGGGCGAACTAGGCGTGCGCGTGGCCTTCGGCTCCGATACGCCGGTTGACACCTGCGATCCGCTGCGCATCCTGCATGCGGCGATCAATCGCTACGACGACCGCACACCCGACGCGGGCGCCTGGCTGCCCGATCAGGCGCTGACGATGAGCCAGGCGCTGCATGCCTACACCGCTGGCGCCGCTTACGCCGGAGGACAGGAGCAGCATCAGGGGTCGCTGGCGCCGGGAAAGCTGGCCGACGTGGTCGTGCTGGCCGAAGACCCCTTCACGCTGCCACAGGAGCGCATCGCCGGGGCGCAGGTGGCCGCCACGCTGATCGGCGGCGAGCTGGTTCACGGCGCACTGGAGTAAGCGCGCAAGTGTGAACCTCGTCACATCTCAGCCCGTTCGCTGTTATCGGGAGTCGTGCGGCGCAGTCCTATAGACAGTGTCGTAAGATTGCTCTACGCTGACAGCGAAAGGGATCGGGCAATGTTGTGGACGCGCCGAAGGAAGCTGATGGGCGCCGCGACCGCGCTGCTGGCGCTCACGCTGGCAGGCTGTGGCGGGACTGCGACGGCGCAGATCGCGCCAACGGCGACGCGAGCGGCTCCCACGCCCACCTATCTGCCCTATACGCCGCAACCGACCGCCGTGCCCGGCTCGCAGCTGATGACCTGCGCAGGCCTGGCCTCGAACCTGCCACAACAACAGTTGCAGCACACCCAGGTGGGTGATGCGCTCGTCACGCAATATGTAAACGGCCTCTCATTCACCACCTTTCAGATCCCCGGCGCGAATGCGAGCAAACCGCTGGCGCTGAGCGGCCAAAACAGCCTCGCGCCGACAGCAACGGCGGTCAATCCGCAATTGCAGGGCGCCGATGGATACTACTTCTCGGTCTGCGACACCTCGACCACCAACGCCGTCACCGTGCGGGCCATCTCGGTACGCATCGCCAGCTTCACTCCCTACACAGGCGCGCTCGCCGCCTGGAATAGCTGCAATGATGGCTCCTACGACGCCAGCGCTCGCCAGGTGTCAGGCAGTGGCTGCGGTGGTGGTCTGGCCGTGACGGACGCGACGCAAGCGAACTTCGCAGCCAATGCGGGGGTGGGCGCCACTGTGACCTCGCAACTGGTGAACGGCATGGGCGGCCAACTCACCTATAGTCCCTTCCCCGCGACGGCCGTCGCGCCAGGGCATGGCTTCACCTTCACTGCTGGTATCACGACTCCTACCATACCGGGTACCTACACCTTCGCCATCGGCGTCGCGCTCGGAAACGCCGCGCCCGCTTATATCACGATCAGTGCGCCCGTTGTGATTGCCCCCGTCACCCAGAAATGGACCGGCCAGAACTGCCTGTCCGCCAGCATGCAGGCGCAGATCCCCACCTCGTCGCAGGGTTATTATGTCTGCCCGCCAGCGGCATAGCCCACGCGCAGACGCGCTGACACA
>DATBTW010000163.1:0-27320 GCA_036559055.1 Ktedonobacterales bacterium | reverse complement strand
GCGGGAAGAGCGGCGTCCCACCCACGCTGATCTGGCGGAAGCCGTCGGCCAGGTAGGTCAGCGGCAGCGCCTTCACGACGGGCGCCAGGAAGGCCGGCAGGAATGCCACCGGGAAGAACACGCCGGAGAGGAACATCATCGGGAAGTTGACCGCCGAGGAGATGCCGCTGGCGCTCTCCACCGACTTCGCGAACGCGGCGATCAGATAGCCCAGCCCGATGAACGAGAGCGCGCCCAGCACGGTCATCCCGGCCAGCGCCAGATAGTTCCCCTGGATGTGGACATGGAACATCGAGACGCTCAGGCCGATGATGAGCGCCGCCTGCACGAGGCCGATGGTCAGGCGCATCAAGAGCTGGCCAGAGATCAACTGCCAGCGCGGCAGCGGCGTGGCGCCCAGGCGACGCAGCACGCCCTCCTCGCGCAGCGAGACGAGCGGCGTGGCCGTGGCGAATAGCCCCAGCTGCATCAGCGACATCGCCAGTATGCCTGGCATCAGGAAGTCAATGGGGCTGAGGGTATGCGAGGTGATCGAATTGACGTTCAGCGCCAGCGGCGGCACGGCCTTGATGGCGGCCTTGTTGTAGCCGTCCAGCACGCTGGAGACGATGGACTGCTCGATCTGCGCGTCCGTCGGACTCTTCGACGGATCGAGGTACATCTGCGCCTGCGCCGTGTGACCAGCTTCCACTGTCTGGCTCAGCCCAGCTGGCAGCACGATCACCATGTCGACGTTGCCCTGTTTGAGGGCGTTCATCTCGGTAGCGAAGTCGCCAGTCGTGACGTCGAACGACGAGACTTTGTGCTGGAAGGTGTTCGCCAGCTTGGCGCTGATGGAGCCGTCATCCTGATTGACCAGCCCAACGTTGTAGGTGTGCGAGCCACTGCCTGAGAAGATGGCGCCGAACAGGACGATGAAGACGATTGGGAAGGCGAAGGTCCAGAACAACGCCGCGCGATCCCGGATGAACTCCTTCATGTTGGCGACGTAGAGGCTGAGAACGGTACGCATAATAAACGCGCTCCTTCTGGAAGCGAGCTGAAAGCGAACGAGTGCTCTATCAGGTACGCTGATGGCTATTCGCGCAGCGCGCGGCCCGTCAGCTTGAGGAACACATCTTCGAGGGTCGCGCTGTGGACGTTCAGGTCGCGTAGCGCGCCGCCATTGGCGGATTCGCGCTCCAGCAGGGCCGCCATCGTGCGCGGGGCGTCGTTGCTGTAGACCGTGACCTTGCCATCTTCCCCGACCGCATGGCTCGCGCCCGCCAGTGTCTGATAATCCGCAGCGCCATCGGGCGCCTGAAACGAGATGGCGATCTCGCTGAAGTGCCGCCGCACCAGCTCCTGTGGCGAGCCCACCTCGATTACATGGCCGTGATCGACGACGGCGACGCGGTCACAGAGATGCTCGGCCTCTTCCATGTAGTGCGTCGTCAGCAGAATCGTCTTGCCCTGCCGCTTCAGCCCCTCTACGACATCCCAGAGCTGGCGGCGCGCCTGCGGGTCCATGCCCGTCGTCGGCTCATCCAGAAAGACGATGTCGGGATCATTCACCATCGCCAGCGCCACACTCAGCCGCTGCTTCTGGCCGCCGGAGAGCTGCTTGCTGCGCGTGTCTTTCTTCTCGCCCAGATCTACCATCGAGATCAATTGCTCCGTCGAGAGCGTCTTGCGATTGGGATAGAACTGGTGGAAGAGGTCGAGAATCTCGATGACGGTCAGGCGCGGATACAGCGAGGTCGTCTGGAGCTGGATGCCGATGCGCGACTTGATGGCGCGCGCCTCGCGCGGCTGCCGCAGCCCCAGCACCGTCACCAGGCCACTATCGGCGACGCGCAGTCCCTCCACGATCTCGATGGTGGTCGATTTGCCGGCGCCGTTGGGGCCGAGCATGCCGAAGATTTCGCCCAGGCCAACCGTAAAGCTGATGCCATCGACCGCTTTCGTCGCGCCATAGGCCTTTTTCAGATCCTGGACGACAATGGCGGGTTCCTGCATCCCCATGAAGTTCCCTCCAACGTTCCAAACGGTGTTCCAGACGCGCGGAGCGGCGAAGCCCGCCATGCGCGCTCGCACGATGGTTTCGCCGCTCGTCGTTGCGCGACACCTGTCTCTACGCTGAGAGGCGGTCGCAGGTTGCTGTATCGCTCGCTGCTAGCTGCCCGAGGCCAGCGCCATGGCCGACTTCTTGGCGATGTTGCCCGCAAAGCGATTCACGATCAGAATCACGATGATCGCGATGAGGGTCACGATGAGGGCGTAAAATACCTTAACGCCCACCGGGCCGATCAATTTCGCAAGCCCGGAATCCGTCTTGACATAGGTATCCAGTGCCAATTGGATTGCGTTATTCCAAGCCAGAGCGGCGACGAAGCTGAACGCTGACGTGACCAGGCTGACGATAGTGGCGATGATGACGGTGGTGGCGGCCTGCGCCTCGGCCCGCGCGATAGCCTGCGCTTGCTGAACCTTAGCGAGCATGTTGGGATCCATCGCCCTGCGCGGATCGAAGTTATGAAGATCGACGCCCTGTGGCAGGCCTAATCGCCGCCGCTGCTCGGCATCGCGTCGCTGCTGCTCGTCGCTCATCCCCTGTCCTCCGCTGCTGCTCTCTTGCATGGACGTGCCATGGACATGCGCTGACTGGTCTCATGCCGACGCCCGCATGGCGCCGCGCCTCTAGTCTACCCGATGCAGGCGGCTTGTCAAGCGTGGGGTTGCCCCCTTCTTCGCTGCGGTGGGAGACGTGCTCTGTAGCGGATGGGACATCTCGCGTGGCGCGGACCTCACCCTCTGTCTCCCTCCCCTACCAGGGGAGGGAAGACCCAGGCCGGGCAGAGCGCGCGGAGCCAGCGATGGCGCAGATCAGCGCATGAGGTGAAATAGCTCGCCAGGCGCCGCCCTCACCCTGTTCTTCTCCCCAATGACGAGGCAGGTAGCGTGGCAGGTGGCCGGGGGGGGCCGAAACCTTCGCTCATCGGAAACCCTCTGGCTCCCTCTCCTCGCAGGAGAGGGTTGGGGTGAGGTTCTCGCCACGCGCGACACCGCCCGCTGATCCACACCCTTTCGGCGGCGAGAGAACGGCGAGCGCCAGCGCTGCTACTCCACGTCTCCCCAGAGCACGGTGATGATCTGGCCATCGTCCAGGCGCAGCAGCAGCGCGCCGTCGTCGGCGACATCCTCCGCCAGCCCGCGCAGCGTCGCATCGCGCTGGCGGATGGCGACGCGCTGGCCGAGCGTCACGAGGCGCGCCCGCCAGTCGTCGCGCAGCTCGCGTTGCGCCGCCGCGCCGCCCGCTTGCAGCGCGCCATAGCGCGCATCCAGCCGCCGCACGGTCTCCACTGCCAGCGGCTCGCGCGCGACGGGATGGCCCAGTGCCGCCGCCAGCGTGGTCGCGTGCCCTTGCAACTCCGGATCATCGCCCAACTCGCCATTGACATTGACGCCGATTCCCAGAATCGCCACGCCATCGCTCATTTCGATCAGCGCGCCGCAGACCTTGCGCCCTTGCAGCAGCACATCGTTTGGCCACTTGATGTCGGGCTGCGCGCCCGTGGCCGCCTCGATGGCCTGCGCCACCGCCAGCGCGCTCGCCATCACCAGAAAGTGCGCCGGAAAGCGCGGGCGCAAGATCAGCGAGAGCGCGAGTTGCTGGTTGGGGCGCTCCTTCCACACGCGGCCCACGCGTCCGCGCCCGGCTGTCTGGAAGTCGGTCGTCACCAGCGTCCCCTCGGCAGCGCCATCGCGCGCCAGCTCGGCGGCCAGCGTGTTGGTCGAACCGACCTCTGGCGCGTAGACGACGCGCCCTCCCAGCAGCAGACCAGCCAGCCCGCGCCTCAGCGCCTCCACATCCAGCGGCGCCATTGACCGATCATCCATGCGACATCATCCTCGCAGCCCATAGCAGGTGATCGCTCCATTCTCATCGGCGATGTAGACCGCGCCGCCGACCACGATGGGACTTTCCCAGTGAATCGAGCCGATGCTGCCATTGGCGCTGGCCTGATCGCTGCTCCACAGGACATGCCCCGTCGTCGGGTCGAACGCCCGCAGCGCGCCGGAGCCAGCCGCGAAGAGCATACCTCCAGCGATGACGGGCGAGGTCACGGCGTCGCTGTCGCGCCAGACCTGCGCCAGTCGTGTCACGCCGCTGGCGTCCGTTTGCGCCTGAAACGCGCGCAGATCGCAGCCACTGGCGACGAAGAGCCAGACCACGCCGTCCGCCGGATTCGTCCAGACGGCGGGCTGCGTGAAGAGGCCGCAGCCCAGATCGATCGACTGGAGCGCGCCGTTCAGATGACCCGGCCCGCCCTGGCCGCTGAGGTTCTGGCGATTGAGCAGGCGCAGCAACCCATCCTTGCCCGCCTGCGCCAGCAGCAGCGGGGTCGCGCTGTCGGCTATGCGCGGCAGCAGCGCGGGCGACGAACTTCCCAGGTCGGCGTCGGTATCGTCGAGTGTCTGATAGTTGGCTGGGGTGAAAGAATCGAGCAACGTCGTGCCATCGGGGCTGAGTCGCAGGATGCTATCACCGTAGTCATAGCCGTCCTGGTCAGCGTTGAATCGTCCATTGCCCGTCACTACCCAGATGTCGCCATCGAGCGGGTCGATCACCGCGCCCCCGCGCGACCAGATGCCCGACTGCTGGCTGTCGCAGTCACCGCTGCGCAGCAGGGCCGTCAGATTCGAACAGAGGCTATTGAAGACGCGCTCGGAGCCGCTGGCCAGATCAATCGTGACGACATGCCCTTGATACGGTGGAGCGTCGCCGATGTAGCCGCCCGTCGCCACATAGACGCGCCCATTGGCCAGATTGAGCGCCGTGCCTTCCTTTTCGGTCGTGTTCATCAGCGTGATCGGCTCAGGCCAGCCGCCGCCGGTCGCCTCGCGCCCGCTGATGGGGTCGTAGCGGTGCAGCGCGCCATCCAGCCCGTAGGCGTAGACATACTGATGCGCGGCGTCGGCCACCGGCGAGGAGTTGGTGATCCTGGGGCCTGGCGGCTGCTGGCTCCAGATCTGGGCGCCGTCGCTGGCATCGAGCGCGATCAGATGGCCATCGCGTGTGGTGAGGTAGAGCACGTCGCGCGAGCCAGAGGCAAACGGCAGCGCATGCAGCAGGATCGGCGAGGAGTCGGCCACATCGGGCAGCCGCGCCTGCCAGAGCTTCGTCAGCTTGTCCACGTTGGCGGACGAGAGCGCCGTGTCGCCGGGGTTCACTCCACTGCGGGCGGGATCAAAACCAAACTCCAGCCAGTCGCCGCTGGTGGGCGGCGCTTGCAGGCCAGGATTGCTGATCGGCGGTGTGAAGAGCTGCGTCGGCGAGCAGCCCTCCGCGAACGTGGCGATCATCGCCAGCAGGGCAAGCGCCCGCCAATGGCTCCGCAGTCGCAGGCGCATGCTCCACCGCTCCTTTTACACACGCTCCCCACCGGCCAAAGTGATCCACGCTCAGTGCGCTCAGTGCGCTCAGCGCGGCGTCGCCTGCGCCCCATGCGTCTCGCGCTCGAACTGCTGCAAGCGCACGATCTGGCGATGATTCGGCGCGGCCTGCCAGCGTCGCCTCTGCACCAGCGTGACCGCCGCGTGCGCCGACATGCCGCTCGCCACCAGCGCCGCCGCCGTCAGCAGCACGCTGCGCCCCACGCCGTGCTCGCAGTGGATCAGCACGCGCTGGCCATCGGCGATCTGCTCGTTGATCCATAGCGCCCCGCGTCGCAGGTCGTCGAGCGAGAGCGGCTCGGTATCGGGCGTCGGCAGGTAGAGCAATTCGATGCCCTCGGCCCCCAGCGCGGCCTCGTCGTCTTTGTGTTCGGAGCGCGTATCGACGACGCGCGTCACACCGGAGCGCGCCAGCCGCCCCATATCTGCCGGTCGCACGCGGCCACCGACGGCAAGCTGCGGCGTGATCCAGCTCATATTGAGGCGGTCGGGCAGGGGTACGCCGATATTCGCGGCCCAACGCGCGCGGGCAGAGCCTTCGGGGAAGAGCGCCACGGCCAGACGAGTCCACCAGCGATAGAGGATGCGCACGCCACCGGTCAAAGCCCAGCGCGCCGCGCTGCGCCGTCGCAGTCCCGCGCCGCTCAGGATTGGCGGCACACTCTCATCGGGGGTTGGCGCTTGGTCGGCGCTCACTCGCTGCCTCTCAGTCTGGTATCGCTTCCGTCAGCCTCGCGGCGCGGACACAGCGGTATAGTGGTCATCTCTCCCCACAGCGTATCGCAGAGCGGGCGCCGTGCGCCACGCTGTGCGCAGCTTTCAGGCCGCTCCCTAGCTGAGAGCCGCGGCGCTCACGTCAATCCCAGCGCTCGCCATCGGCGCTGCTGGCCGAAGCGGCGTCCTCCAGCGCGCTACGCTGCAAGAGCGCTCGCGCGGCGCTGAGCCGGGGCAGCGCCAGTGGACGGCGCAGGCGGCGCAGACGCGGCCTGCCGCCCCGCAACTGTGGCAGCGTCAGCGCGATGGGCGTGCTGTGGCGTGCGCTGCTGACAGCTCGCCGTGCGCGTCGCAGCGCCGTGGTGCGGCGGCTCAACGCGCGCGAAAGCCGCCCACGTCGCACGCGCGGCACTCCGGCCCAGGCCGAGGCGCTATTGACCGCTGGCAGGTAATTCAGCACGAGTTTGGCGATGTCGGCGGAAGCGTGGGGGTAACTCAGCCGTTGGATGTTCGCGCGCATCTCCGCCAGCGTCACCGAGCCGGGCGTCAGCAGCGTGCGGATGGCGGCGACCAGTTTTTCAGGCGTGCGCGCCATCACGCCGAGATGATTCGAGAGCACGTAGTCCACATTGCCCTCTTCCTGGCCCGGAATGTAGCCAGTCAGCACGATAGGCAGCCCGCACGCCATCGCCTCGCTGATGGAGCCGGGGCCAGCTTTGGTCGCTACCACATCGGCGGCGCGCATCAACTGGGGCATGTTGTGGACGAAGCCGTAGACCGTTGTGGGCACGCTGAAGCTCTCTTTGTCGCGGTCGAGTTGATGATGCAGCGCCGCATTGCGCCCCGTGATGATGACCAATTGCGCAGGCAGGTCGAGCCGCCCCAGCGCATACGCCGCGCGCTCCAGCCCGCCCGCGCCCTCGCCGCCGCCGACCAGCAGAATCGTCGGCAACTGCGGAACGAGGCCCAGCGCCGCTTTGCGTTCCTCCAGTGTCGTCTCTGGCTCGACCGCGAAGGCCGGATCGATTGGCATGCCCAGCAGTCGCACACGCCGGGCAGGCAGGCCCGCAGCGACCGCGTAGTCGCGCGCAGCCTTCGTGGGGGTCACGCAGACGGTGACGTCGGGCGCCACCCACGCTGCATGGATGCTGACGAGATCAGTAATCACCGTGATGAACGGTACACGCACGCCAATCTCGCGTATGGCCTGGAGGGTGATGTGGTTGAGCAGCGGATGGACGGAGACGATGACATCGGGGCGCGTGTGTCGCAGTAGCTCCGAGATACCCTGGCGCAGAAAAGGCTGCGAGATGCGGTACGCGGCGTTGAAGCGGTTGACCGTGTTGGTCATGTGAAAGAGGCGCGAATAGAGGCGCGGACTGTGCTTGATGGCGGGGCCGTAGAGAAAGACACCTTTTCGCAGGGGGAAGTTGGCGCATTCGGCAAAGCCATCGACGATGGCGACCCGCCAGTTGGGGTGGTTTGTGCCATTGCGGGCTCCGTTGGAGCCTGCGGCGCGAGAAGATTGCCCGTCCACCAGCCGCATCGCAGCATGAATGGCGTTGGCGGCGCTTCGATGACCGGCTCCGGTATCAGAGATGAGAAACAGCACCGTGCGAGGACGGGATGTTCCCTTCATCCGTCACTCCTCCTGAGCGTACAGCAGCGTGCGCCTGAACGGATCAATCAGGCCGACCGAGCGAATAATGACAGGGCGCGAGGCCTTGCGGTCCGCGCCCCACAACGAACGGTACAAATGGCGCTACTTCTCGTCGCTCTTGTCGCTCTCGGCGATATTGAAGCGCTTGTAGTAGCGCTCGACACGGCCCGCCGTATCGAGGATGCGCTGCTGGCCAGTATAGAACGGATGGCACTTGGCGCACACATCTACCCGCAGGTTATCCTTGGTGCTGCCCACCGTGAAGGTGTTGCCGCAGGAAGCGCAGACAGCCTTCGCGGTTTGATATGTCGGATGGATTCCAGCCTTCATGTGTTTCGAGTTCTCCTGAGGCGACCGGGGAGCCGCCCATGTGTATGACTGTGATTGTCCAGCCCCGCTTGGGCCGGGCGCAACAGTCACTACTCATTCTACCACAGTCGCCCTCGGTAAGGAAAATTGCGTAGCGGAGTTGGGCGCCCTCGGCCATTGATGGTCACGGCTCCCACCTTCAGGTATCATGGAAAACCAGAGAGACGGGCGACCAGCGACTTCGCCATCAGGAGAGCCACCGATGCCAGCCCCCAGGCGCCAGCGCAGCATCGACCCCATCGACATCCCCCGTCTGCCGTTCGTCACGCATGAGCGGCCGCTGTTCTTCGCGCATCGCGGCGGTGCGGCGCTGGCCCCCGAAAACACGCTGCCCGCCTATGAGAACGGACTACGCTACGGCGCCGACGCGCTGGAACTGGACATCCACTACACGCGCGATGGCGAGATCGTCGTCTTCCACGACGACATGCTCGGCCGCACGACCGACGGCAGCGGCCGGCTGGCGGCGCTGACCCTCGACGAGCTACGCCGCCTCGACGCGGGCTACCGCTTCACCACCGATGGCGGCCAGAGCTATCCCTGGCGCGACAAAGGCGTGACCATCCCCACGCTACGCGAGGTCTTCCAGCGGTTTCCACAGACGCGCATCAATATCGAGATGAAGGTCAACGACGCCGAGGGCGAGCGACGTCTGGCGCGCTTGCTGCTGGACAACGGTTGGGGTGATCGGGCGCTGGTGGGCAGCTTCCACACCGACGCCTTGCAGCGCTTCCGCGCGCTGTGCGAGGGCCACATCGCCACCTCCGCCAGCGCCAGCGAAACACGCAACTTCCTGCTCGGCGTGCTGGTGCGCCAGACCCAGCGCATGCGCCCGACCTACGACGCCCTGCAGGTTCCGGAGGTCTATCGCGGCATTCGCGTCGTCTCGCCGACCAGCATCCGGCTGGCGCATGGGCTGGGGCTTGACGTACACGTCTGGACGGTGGACGACCGCGAGGCGATGGAGCGCCTGCTCGACTGGGGTGTGGATGGCCTGATGTCCGACCGCCCCGACACGCTGGCAGAGGTCTACCGGGCGCGCGGCTGGCTGGCAGCGCCGCCGCCAGAGCGAAATACGTAGCTCGCAACCGTGCGCGATCTGTCATAGCGCGCTAGAATTCATTGTAAGGATATGCGCCAACGAGTGGCGTGATTTCTGCGATGGCAATGGCGACATCAGGCGGCATCAGGAAGGCTTAGCGCATGCGGAAGCGGGTGGCGCGCGGGGTGGCGATTGCGGCGGGGGTTGGCGCAGCGACGCTGGCAAGCGTTAGCGCAGGGATGGGCTATTATGTAGCGCGCAAACTCACGGCGCCCATCCCGATCAGTTTCATGGATGATTTCACTCTGACGCCCTACGAGACGGGCGTCGACTATGAAGATATTCGCATCCCGACGGCGAATCCGGAACGGCCGCTGGTGGGGTGGTGGTTCCCGCGACCCGCGACCAACGAGGTCATCATCGCCTGCGCAGGCTACCGCGCCAGCAAGTCCGATCTGCTCGGCATCGGCTCGGCGTTCTGGCGCGCAGGCTTCAATACCCTGCTCTTTGACTACCACGGCCACGGCGCCAACCACGGCGTCCCCATCACGCTGGCGTACCGTGAATTGCACGATTTCTACGCCGCGCTGGACTACACACTGGCGCGCGTACCAGGGGCGCGCATCGGCGTGCAGGGCTTCTCGATGGGCGCGGCCATCGCCATCCTCGGCGCGGCGACGCGACCCGAAGTGCGCGTCGTGGTGGCGGATTCGCCCTTTGCCTCGCACAACGATGTGGTCAGCTACGCCGTACAGCGCGTCATCCACCTGCCCGGTCAGCCCTTCGCCGCCATCAGCGACTACTTTCTGATGCGCAGCGCGGGCTATCGTGGCCGCGATGTGGCGCCCATCCGTGTGGTGGATATGCTGGCGCCGCGCCCGCTGCTGCTGATCCACGGAACTGACGACGACATGATTCCCGTCAACCACGCCTATCGCCTCTTCGAGGCCGCGCGCGAGCCGAAAGAGCTGTGGATCGCGCCGGGCGCCAACCACTGCGGCGCCTATTTCCTCGACCGCGCCGCCTACTGCCGGCGCGTCATCGGCTTCTTCCGCGCGGGCCTGGCGAGCGACGCGGCGATGGATGAGCCGCTGGAGCGCGCGGCAGGCGTGTGAGCGGCACGCGCGCGCCGTCACGGCGGTTGGCAGCAGCGCTCACAGCGCCGACTACGCGCCAGAAGCACTTAGCAGATGCGAGTGTCCAGGGATGGGACGTACCAGCAGCCAGGTCTGGGTTGGCTGCAGCGATGTAGTCACTGCCGTCACCAACTCCTGGCACAGGCTGTCCAGATCAATCTCGCTCCTCAATGTCGCGCTAAACTCGGAGAGCGTCTTGGCTGCATCATACTTGCGGCGATAGAAGCGCAGATCAATCACGGTCTGGAGGCGCCTGCGCAACGGTTGGAACAGTGTGGCGATCAATAAAGTCGAGAGCGTGATCGCCACCGCGCTATTCTGCTGCCCAGTCACGCCCCGCGCCAGCGCCTGCAAGCCGACAACACAGCCCACATACACCGACGCGAGCAGCGCAGTCAGCGAACCGTAGACCAGTGTGCGGTTGACGAGCAGATCGAGGTCAAACAGCCGATAGCGCAATATGGCGATCGTGAACGCAATAGGCCCCAGAGCCAGTGTCAGTGTGCTGACGCTCCCAGCCACCACAGGATAGAGCGAATCAGACGAGTTGATGGCAGGAACGATGGTAGGAAGAATAGACAGGACGAATTGCACAACGACGCTGAGCCCGATGCCAAGGATCACCCAGCGGGTCTGCTGGCGCTGGAGCGGCGTGGAGACCACGCGAAAGCGATAGCCTTGTGCTCCGATCAGACCTGCGAGACATACCACTATGACGTTGATTTGCGTTTGAGCGGTGAACGGCGGAAACTGCGTGACAATCAGCGCCGCACTGGCGGGAATCAGCAGCCAGCCTAACCAGCGCGGGACGAAGCGCCCTGTAGGGAAGAGCCCGAGGAACGCCAAGAACAGGACATTATTCAAGGTGGACAATGATGCGGTGGCGGCAGGCCACACCAGAGAGTGGGGAGAGGTGATGGCGGTTCTCGTGGGTGAGTTCAAGGCGCCTTCCATGACAAGCTGCGTCGCGGCCAGGAGCATAAAGAGTGTGTCGGAGCGCCGCCAGAAGATGAGAGCCGCAGCGCCAAACCACACCAGACTGGTCGCCAGCAACAGCGCGATGGCGAAGACACCGTAGGCGCCCACGGAGAGGTGGGCCTGAGCGAGCGCGGAGGCCTGGCCTGCCGTCAATTGCCCTGAGTAACAGGCCGTCGCGCACACCACTCGCAGCAACGTAAACCTGGGTAGCGCTGTCGCCGCGAAGTCACTGAGCGCAAAGACGACGATGCTCACGCTGACGAGCCGCGCTAGCATGAGCCAGCCGCCAACCAACCGCCTGTCGTCCGTATCTGGCGCCATGTCTACTCGCGTGTCGCGAGATGTAGCGCGGGGGGAGTCGTCCATATACGCACCTGCCTTTGCTTGCTTCTGCGCGCTGACCGCGAGTGATGGGCGCCAGCCGTTGTGCGTATATTCTATGCTACATCCGTCCGCCAAACGTTACGGCGAGCGCAGGTGAGACCTGCGGGGACGGCGAGGGCGCTGGCATGCCATCAGGCAAGCGCGGCAAGCGCAGGCACGACTCTTGCGGCGCATGATATTGCCGACGGCCTGGAGGTGTGGAGCAGATCGCTACTCGCCACTCAGATCACAGTGGCATCAGGCGCACACCTTACAGGAATCGGCGCAGCGCCTTACGGTAGACCGCTTTCGGGCAGGCATTGTATACTTTAGTGCGGCGCATCAACGATAATCAGCGATTCACGCGGCATGGGCGAGAGATTCTAGCGACGCTCCACAGGCGCCAGCGTCACGAAAGGGTCAGACGATATGCTCGATCAGGATGCGGATCTCGATCTACTGTATCAGACAGAGATCGCCGATCCCGATTGGTATAAGACCAATATTCCCTGCCAGGTGGGCTGCCCGGCCCGCACCGATGTCTCCAATTACATCGGGCTGATCTCGCAGGGGCGTTTCGATGAAGCCTACGTGCTCAATCGTCGCTCGAATGTGGTGCCGGGTGTGCTGGGCCGCACCTGCGCCCGCCCGTGCGAGCCGGTCTGCCGCCGCAACAAGGTGGATGGCAAGCCCGTCTCGATCTGCTGGCTCAAGCGCGCCTCGCACGACCACCGCGAGTATCGCCATCTTCCCGAGCGCCCGAAAGTGACCAGGACCGAGAAGATCGCGGTCATCGGAGCGGGTTCGGCGGGCGTGGCCTGCGCTCGCGAGCTTGCTGAGATGGGCTATCCGGTGACGGTCTTCGATATGTATCCGGCTCCCGGCGGCATGATGGTCGGCGGCATCCCCGTATGGCGTCTGCCGCGCGAGGTGACGCAGGAAGAGATCGACGAATATCTGGACGCGCTGGGCGTCGAGGTCAAGCTCAACACCTTCGTCGGCAAGGATGTGCAGCTCACCGACCTGCTCAGTGAATACAGCGCGGTCTACATCGGCGCTGGCACGATGCTCTCGAATCCCCTGACTGGCCCGGACAACAAGGTCGTCCCCGGCTCCGACCTGCACGGCGTCATCGCTGGTCTGCCCTTCCTGGAGAAGGTCAACTTCGGCGAGCCGGTCTACGTCGGCAAGAAGGTCGTAGTGCTGGGCGCGGGCTTCACCGCGATGGACTGCTGCCGCTCGTCGATCCGCTTCGGCGCGGAGAAGGTCTATGTGCTCTACCGCCGCTCCAAGGAGGAGATGCCCTCCGACGAGTATGAGGTGGATGAGGCGACGCTGGAGCATGTTGAGTTCCAGTATCTCTGCTCGCCAGTCGAGATCCTCAGCAACGACGGCAAGCACGTCAGCGGCGTGAAGATGATCCGCAACCGCCTGGGCGATCCAGACGCGGGCGGCCGCCGTCGCCCGGTGCCGGTGGCTGGCTCCGAGTACATCGTCGAGTGCGACCAGGTCATCTCGGCGTTCGGCCAGTACGCCGACGTGTCATGGATTCCATCCAAGGAGTTGGGGCTGGAGGTCAATCGCTGGGGCATCCCGCTGATCGACCGCGACACTTGGATGACCACTAAGCCGGGCCTCTTCGCTGGCGGCGACTTCACCGAAGGCTCGCGCAACCTGATCTCGGCCATCGCCGATGGGCGCGACGGCGCCGGCGCCATCAATCGCTGGCTGGGCTACAAGGATAGCCCCGCTGCGGCGCCTGTGGAGATCGAGCTGCCAGACTTCCGCCGCGGCATGGTGGACGACTACGAGAGCATTCCGTACCAGACCATCCCGGCGCTGCCGCTGCAGAAGCGCTTCAGTATCACCGCTGAGGCCGAGACGGGCTACAGCCCGGAAGAGGCCATCACGCAGGCGCGGCGCTGCCTCCAGTGCCAGCTCAACATCATGATCGATCCGTCCATCTGCATCCTGTGCAGCGGCTGTGTGGACATCTGCCCCTACGACTGCATCAGCATGCAGGGACTGACGCGCATGGTGAAGGGTGATCCGCTCCACAAGCTGGCGGCCAACGAGTGGGAAGGCGGCGCCGACATGATCATCGACGAGGAGAAGTGCATCCGCTGCGGCCTCTGCATCGTGCGCTGCCCCACGGACGCCATCTCGATGGTGCAGTTCCAGGTGAAGAGCGCTAACAACGCGTGGAGCGTCTCGAACCTGCCCGTCATCAACAACGTGCGGTAGCCGCATTGCTCTGCCAGGAGCTACAACGACCCTCCCTGCTCGATTCGGAGAGGGTCGTTTGTTGTCCGTGCGGTTCGACGCCGCGCATTTCCTCCATGCTCTCCTTCTCATTGCGCGCAAGTCGGCATAGCGCTTTCGGATTCGTGGCTTGCCGCCTTCTGGTAGTATGAATCCGGACTCGGCAGTGTCGCCGCAGGGAGCGCTCGCGAGATTCGGCGTGATTCGGAGAGAGCAGCATGTCGTCACCAGGCTCTGGCGGAGGTCGCCAGATCGCTTCTGGGGCCAGCGGCGCGCGCCCAGCGGCGATAGCGGGCGCCAGCGAGCCGAGCGACTCGCGCTGGCGGCGGTGGCGGGCCGCGCTGCTGACGCCCTATCACCTGGCGCTGGTGTTCATCTTCGCGCTGGCGACGGTTCTCCGGCTGGTCTACAACCTCACCGTTGAGCGCGCCTACGTGCCGCTGCACGACGCGGCGGACTACAACAATATGGCGATACACATGCTCACCGAGCATTGTATCTGCATCTACCCGAACATTCCCACGACGGTGCGCCCGCCGCTCTATCCGCTCTTCATGGCGAATGTCTACATCATTGGCGGCATCGATCCGCTGCATGTCCGGCTGGCGTTGAGCTTCATCGGCGCCTTCACCTGCCTGCTCGTGGCGGGCATAACGCGCATCCTCATGGGGCAGCGCGTGGCGATCCTCGCAGGGCTGATCGCCGCCACCTATCCGCAACTCTTCATCTGGGATGCTTTTCTCTACAGCGAATCGCTGGCAATCTTCTTCTTCGCGCTCTGCTGCTACCTCGCCATGCGTCTCTCGAAGCGTCACCGCTGGTGGGTATGGCTCAGTGTCGGCCTGATCTTTGGATTAGCCGCGCTGGTACGCCCCAACGGCGTCTATGCCTTGCTGGCGGTGATCGCGGTGGTGGCGCTGGGCGTCGCGCTGCGCGAGTTGACCTGGCGGCAGGGCGCCGTCCAGGTGGCGGCGCTGACGTTTGGCTGCATCCTGGCGCTGCTGCCCTGGACGGTGCGCAACTATATCGATACCGGCGGCGCGATTGTGCCGTTCACCACGGTCACGGGCATCGTGATCGCCGGCTCCTACAACGACCTGAGTTTCCGCGATCCAGCGAATGTGGGCGTTTGGGTCAATCCGCTGCGTGTGCCAGCGGACGCCCCGACGATGGAGCGCTTCCCCGTGATCTGCGACGCGCGGTGCGAGGTGGCGCGCTCCAAAGCCTCCACGCAACTTGGCGTTCACTGGGCGGAGACGCATATCGCCGATCTGCCGCTGCTGATGTATCGCCGTATGAAACAGTTCTGGCATCCCGATTCGCCTCCCGGCGAGGCGGGCATGCCCATCTGGCGCCCATTCGCGATTGTCTATCCCACACTGGTGATCCTGCTGGCGTGGTTGGGCGCGTTCGCGGCGCTGCTCCGGAGACAGCGAGAGGCGCTGATGCCGCTGCTCTTTGCGGCGTCGGTGGTGGCTGGTGGGCTGCTGTTTTACGGCACACCACGCATGCGCGCGCCGATGGAGCCGATGATCGTCGTCTTCGCCGCAGTCGGCCTCGCCACACTGCTCGAACTGCTCTGGCGCGCGGTCACGCGCGCACGGCAGGGCGCCCTCAGCTCATCGCCACAGTAGCGATGCAGGTCACGGCCCACAGCGCCAGCGTGGCGGCCAGCGCGAAGCGGCGCGCCCGTGGCGAGGCGCCCAGCGCCAGCAGCAGGCTCAGCACCGCCAGTTCGATGGCGCCGCGCAGGAAGCTCCAGGAGTAGTCCCAGACGAAGACGGTCAGGCAGAGCGCCAGCAGCGCGTAGCCCGCCCAGGCCAGCGAGACCCAGCCCGCCAGCCGACGACGCAGCAGCGCGCGGCGGGCCACTTCCACCAGCGCCACCAGGTAGACCAGATCGAGGGCATGCAGCGCCTGCGTCAGCGGCGGCCAGAGCACGCGCCACGCCACGATGCCCTCCAGCAGGCCCAGCAGCGGCGGGCCGAGATTGTTGGAGCCAGCCGCGACCAGGCCGAACTTGCCCCAGTGCGCCAGCAGGATCACCTGCCAGCCGAGCGCCACCAGCAGCGGCGCCACCCCCGCCAGCGCCGCCCCGCGCCACTGCTCGCGAGCGACCAGTCGCAGCGCCGCGATGCGCAGTCTGGGAAGCGGCGTCAGGCGAGCCAGTAGCGCGGCAGCCAGCAACGCGATGGCCAGCAGCGCCGTCGTCTCGCGCGCCAGAACCGCCAGACTCAGCAGCAGCGCCGCCCAACCCCAGCGTGGCTGCGGACGGGTGAGTGCGCAGAGCAGCCCGCCCAGCGCGCAGGCCAGCGCCAGCGGCTCGGCCAGATCGCCCGCCAGGCTCACCAGCAGCCCCGGATAGAACGCCAGCGCCACGCCCCACAACGGCGCGACCCCCAGCCGCTGCGCCAGCTTCGCTCCCAGCGCGCCAATCACCGCGATGGCGGCCAGATTGATCGCCACCAGCATCCAAGGGATGAGCGCGGGGCGTCCGCCCAGGCTGAGCGCCCACGCCAGCAGCGGATAGAGGATGCGCTGGGCGCGATAGGCGGGCAGGTCGAAGCTCGCGCCTGCCAGCGCCGGATGTGTCGCGAAGGGGTTCAGCGCCAGCAGGTAGTAGAACTGGCCGTCGTAGCCGTAGCCGTGCGTCAGCACGCTCAGCCCTACCGAGCGCGCCGACGCCGCCGGGATGAACTTGTCGCTGGCCAGCGTGAAGCGTGTGATGTCGCCGCCCAGGCGTAGCAGCCGCGCCGCCAGGAACAGCGCGTAGGCTAGCAGCGTCAGCAGGGCCACGCCGCGCGGAGAATCGAAGCGCCGCAGCCACGCGCGCACGCCGATGGATGCAGTAGATTCAGCGGGCGCGTCCACCCGCTCGATCTCTTGCGCCATGACCACCTCGCTCCACTGCGCTGCCCATCGTCATCTTCCCTGTAGATGCAACGAATGGAGCGACGCGGCTGACTCATCGAGCCAGGCCAGCGTCGCCTCGGAGAGCAGGATGCGGTGGCGCAGCGTCAGATGATCCAGCGAACGGACGCCGCCCGGAAGGCCGGCTAGCCGCGCCCGCAGGAGGTCGAGCGATGCGGCGGTGGCGGCGCGTTGCCGCGCGATCAGCGCCTGCGCCGCATCGGGATTATCCAGCGTGAAGGCCAGCTTCAGCAAGAAGGCCAGCCGCACCTCGCGCGTCGCCTCCACCGGCGCCGCCATCCAGGCATCGAAGACGCGCGCGCCCTCTGGCGTCAGCGCAAAGACACGCCGCGCGCGGTGTGAACGGTCGTCCATCTCGTCGTGCGCCACCAGCAGGCCCTGCCGCTCCAGCTTGCGCAGGTAGGCATACATCTGGCTCATCTTCAGCCGCAGCGCGATACCCAGCCGACCATCTGGCGCGAAGGCCGCCGCCAGCCGGTAGCCGTGCTGCGGCCCCTCGCGCAGCAGCCCCAGCAGCGCGAACTCCGGCGTCTCGCGCCGCTCATCCAGCGCGTCGCTCATAGCGCGGCCTCACGCCCGGCCTCATCTGCGGCCACCAGCCGCGCCGCGCCCGCCGTGAGCGCGAGCGTCACGGCGTCGCCGGGAGCCAGCCCCAGCGCCTGCCACTCGCGCGCGGAGAATGGCGCCGCCAGCGTCGCGCCGCCAGCGTCTCCCTGCTCGCCCGACGCATCGCGCCTGCCCAGTGCGATCAGCGCGCTCCACAGCGGCCCCGCCTCCGTCACCGAGCGTATCACGCCGCGCAACGCTGGCTCATCTGTCGGCTGCGATGCGGCGTGGGCGACGCGCAGACGCTCCGGGCGCAGCGCCAGCCGTGCGGGCGCATCCTGCGAGGCCAGCGTCCCCTCCGCGCAGTCCTGCTCGGCGATCAGCAGCGATTGGCCGCAGCCCGCCAGCGTGACGCAGACGCCGCCCGCGACACGCTCGCGCCGCGCCAGATCGAGCGCCGCGCCCCAGCCCAGCAGCCGCGCCGCCAGCGCCGTCGCGGGGTGCGCCGTCACCTCCTGCGCCGCGCCCTCGGCGATGACGCGGCCAGCCACCACCAGCGCCAGCCGATTCGCCAACGCCAGCGCCTCGTTCAGATCGTGCGTTACCAGCAACGTCGGTAGCCCGCTGGCCAGCGCGATCTCGCGCAGATCGTCACGCACGGCCGCGCGTGTCGGCGCATCCAGCGCGCTGAAGGGTTCATCCAGCAGCAGCGCCTCAGGCTGGGCCGCCAGCGCCCGCGCCAGCGCCACCCGCTGCGCCTCGCCGCCAGAGAGCCGACGTGGGGCGCGCGCCTCGTAGCCCGGCAGGCGCACCAGCCGCAGCAGCTCGGCGACGCGCTTGGCGGCGGAGTCGCGGTCGCGGCGCTGCGCCAGGCCATAGGCGATGTTGGCGCCGACACTCAGGTGTGGAAAGAGCGCGTAGCTCTGCGGCACATAGCCCACCCGCCGCAGTTGCGGAGCCAGCGCCAGCCCGGCCTGCGCATCGGCCAGCGCGCGACCATGCAGATGGATGGCGCCGCGCTGGATGCTCGCCAACCCGGCGATGGCCTGGAGGGTCAGCGTCTTGCCCGCGCCTGATGGCCCCAGCAGCGCGGTGATCCCCGGCGGCGCGCTGAGGTGGGCGCCCAGCCTGAATGCTCCGCGCGTCAGCTCGAAGTCAGCGCGCAGACCTTCCTGCTCTGTCGAGATGGTCAGCTCCGAAGGCATCAGGGCAGACCTCCCGGCAAGCGCGTGTGGCGCGTCAGCAGCAGGGTAATGGCGATGACGATGGCGCAGACCAGCAGCGCCACCAGCGCCAGCGGCAGCGCGGCAGGCGTGCCGAGTCCGGTGAGCTGCACATAGACGTAGACGGGCAGTGTGTAAGGATGGTATGCCATCACGGCGGTCGCGCCGAACTCGCCAAAGGCGCGTAGCCACGTCAGCGCCAGCCCGGCCAGCGCGCCGCTCCACGCCTGCGGCAGGCTAATTGTCCAGAAGACGCGCCAGTGTGAGGCGCCGAGCGTCTGCGCGACCGATTCGGTCTGCGGATCGACCGCCTCGAAGGCCGAGCGCGCCGCCACCACCGCGAACGGCGCCGCCACGAACGACTGCGCCAGCACGACGCCTGCCAGCGAATCGGAGAGCTCGACGCCATGCGCGGCGAAGAACGCGCCGACCGGCCCATACGGCCCGTAGACGAGCAACTGGGCGATGCCGCTGACGACAGCGGGAAAGACCAGCGGCACGAAGATCAGCCCGGTGACGAGCGGGCGCAGCGGGAACCGCCAGCGCGCCAGCGCATAGGCCAGCGGCACGCCGCCCAGCGCGACCAGCGCCGTGGTGATGGTGGCCGCCAGCGCCGAGACGCGCGTGGCGTCCAGCGCCAGCGGATCGCCGAGCGCGGCGGGAACCTGCGGCCACGGCTCGGCCAGCAGCAACTCCACCAGCGGCGCGATGAGATAGACCAGCGCCAGCGCCGCCAGCAGCCAGAGGGTCACGGCGCCCGGCTCGATGTTCCGCCGTCCACGCGCTGGCGCCCCCGCCGCTGGCGCACGCTGATCGACCATCATGCGCCCACCAGAGATTTCAGGCTGGCGGGGAGCGCGGAGGCATCGCCGGTCAGCTTCGGTTGGGTCACGGTGAAGCCGTCCGCTGCGAGCGCGCTCCTGCCACTGGGGCCGAGCAGATAGGCGATGAACGCCTCGGCGCCTGCTGCATTGTGGACCGTGCTGGGAATGGTGACGCTGAACGCGATGGGGCCGCCGTGATGTGTCACGCCGGTAGAGTCCACATAGGTGGCGGCTTTGTAGGCGTTGGCCTGTGCGGCGTCGCCGAGGTTGACCTGGGACGGGAGCGTGATGTACGGCAATCCAGCGTCCTTCACTTCATTCAGATAGAAGAAGCCCGCATCGAGCTGGCCCGCCGTCAGCCGCGCCAGCAACTCCTCCTCCGGGAAGATCTGGCTGGCGTTCTCGGCGCCGCCCAGCAGATCCTGCGACAGCCCTGGCTGCGCGTAGTAGCCCTCGGCGAGCTGGAGCGTGTAGAGCGTATTGACGCCTTTCGGGTCGAGTTTCGGATCGGTGCGGCCCAGCCGTAGCCCCGGCGTCGCGAGCGCCTGATACCACGGCGTCTGCCCGCTGGCCGCCGCTTCGAGCTGTGCGGCGAACTGGCTCTTGGGGCTGAAGCCGATCACCATGCTGGTCGTCGCGTAGGTACTATACCATCGCACGATATTGCCATTGGCGGCGCCTTGCAGCGGCGTGTAGGCCGCCGCCGACGCGCTGATGAAGATGTCGGGGCTGATGAGTTTGCTCTTGATCTGGTTGGCCAGCGCCGTCGAGCCAGCGCCCTCGCCCTCGAAGGTGTAGCCCGACGCCTGCGCGAACGCTGGCCCCAGCTTGTGCTCCATCAGATTGACCAGTGAGCCGGCATACGCGACGTTGACCTTGCCCTTCGCGCTACTCGCGCCGCCTGTCGCGCATCCAGCCACCACCATCGCCGCCATCAGCAGCAGCGCCGCCACGCACTGCATCGCCAATTCTCGCTTGCGCGCCATCCTCGGCTCCTCGCTTCCGACGCTGTACTCAATCAATGAGTATTCATGTGTTGAGTATAGAGAGGAGAGCGCCACAAACGCAAGCCTTCGCGGTATGCTTGACGCATTAGCGGCTCACGCCGCGCCCGGCGCATGCGCGCGAGGAGAACAGGAGGCCGCCCCATGATGGATCTGCTCGACCGACTCGCCAGCGAGGCGCCGCCGCCCACGGCGCGCATCGCCTATGGGACTGAGCCGCAGCAGTTCGGCGACCTGCGGCTGCCCACCTCGGTGAGCGTGCGCCCCTGGCCCATTGTCATCGTCATCCACGGCGGCTACTATCGGGCGCGCTACGATCTGGCCTACTGCGGGGCGGTCTGCGGCGCGCTGGCGCAGACGGGGCTGGCCACCTGGAATATCGAATATCGGCGGCTGGGTAATCTCGGCGGCGGCTGGCCCGGCCTGTTCGAGGATGTGGCGAGCGCCACCGATGCGCTGCGCGGGCTGGCGGGGCAGTATCCGCTCGATCTCAGCCGCACACTGACGCTGGGGCATTCGGCAGGCGGGCAATTGGCACTGTGGCTGGCGGCGCGCCTGCGGCTGGCCAGCGATGCGCCGCTGTGGCGGGCCGATTCGCTGCCCATCCATGGCGTCGTCTCGCTGGCGGGAGTAGCCGACCTGCGCCGCGCCTGGGAGCTGCGCCTGAGCGACAATGTCACCGAGACACTGCTGGACGCCACACCCGACCAGGCGCCCGACCGCTACGCCGCCACCTCGCCCTACGAGCTGCTGCCGCTGGGCGTCCCGCAGATTCTGCTCCACGGAACCGCCGACGACAACGTACCATTCGAGTTGAGCAAGCGCTATGTCGAGCGCGCACGAGCGCTGGGCGACGACGCGCGACTCGTGCCGCTGGCGGGCGCAGGCCACTTCGAGCCGGTTGATCCCGCCACGCCAGAGTGGGCGGTGGTCGAGCGCGAGCTACTGGGCCTGCTGGGGGGCTGATACAGGCGCCCGCGATGCGTGGTAGCCTGAAGCGACGCGCGACGTCGCGCGTTATCTCTGGCGCCAGAGCAGGAGCAGACCGATGGATGAGCAGACAGGCAAACAGACGAGCGAACCATTCATTGCCAACCGTGATGAAGGCTGGATCGAGATGGTCGTCGAGATCCCGCGCGGTAGCCGCAACAAATACGAATTCGACCATGAGCGCCACATCTTCCGACTCGACCGCGTGCTGTACTCGTCAGTCCACTATCCGACCGATTATGGCTTCGTCCCCGGCACGCTCTCGCTGGATGGCGACCCGCTGGATGTGCTGGTCGTGGTCGATGAGCCGACTTTCACCGGCTGCCATGTACGCGCCCGCCCCATCGGCACGCTCATCATGGTGGATGAGAAGGGCGAGGACGAGAAGATTCTGGCCGTGCCGCACGACGATCCGCGCTTCAACGAGACGCGCCGCCTGGGCGATCTGGCGACCCACTGGCCGCTGGAGATCGCGGCGTTCTTCCGCACCTATAAAGAGCTGCAAGGGGTGCAGACGGAGGTGCGCGACTGGCACGACGTGGAGGACGCCTGGAAGATCATCGAGACGTGTCGCCAGCGCGCCATCGCGGAGGGCTACTGATGAGCGACGACGCGCCAGCCAGCGATGAACTCAGCCCGGCGGCGCGGGGCGCGCTGGCCCGCATCACGCGCGAGGACGCCGTCGGCCAGCTCTGGCGGCGCGATGGCGCGATGGCGCGGCTGGGCAGCGAAGGCGACGCGCTCAAACTCGACTGGGTACAGGCGATTCCCTGGCTGCTGGCGCATCCCGAGGCGCTGGCCAGCGTGGAGGCGGAGGCGCGCGCGCTGCTGGCGGCGGGGACACGCCATCTGATTTGGGCTGGCATGGGCGGCTCCGTGCTCACTGTCCAGACCCTCTGCGGGCTGGGCTTCGGCGACGGCCCGCTGCTGACGCTCCATCCGCTCGACAGCACCGATCCCGCCGCGCTTAACGCCATCGTGCGGGCGCTGGCGCTGGCCAAAGGGCTAGAATTGCCTCGGGCAAGCGTGAATCTGCTGGCGCAGCCCGACCTGCCGCGTGCGCTGCTGGGCGACGCCGCGCTGATCGCCGTGGCGATGGGCATGACCTCCGAGGAGCCGATCACACATCTGGCCTGGTTCTCCGAGGCGCTGTCCACTGCTGGGCTGCCGCTGCCCGACCACCTGCGCGCCATGTCGCTCCCCGGCTCCTACCTGGACGCCTGGGCGAGCCAGCGCGCCGTCCCGCGCCTGCCGCTGCAACTGGATGGCGGCTCCGGCACGGGCGGGCGCATGAGCGCGCCGGGGACGCGCGTCTTCCTGCTGCCAGTGGCGCTCTGGCTGGCCGCGCATGACGCTTCCACTGGCGCGCTGGCCGATCTTCTGCGCCGCGCGTGGGACGCCTACGACTTCGAAGCCGCTCTGGAGCAGCCCGCAGCGCATCGCTTCGTGCGGCTGGCCGCCGCGCTCTCTGGCGCGAGCGTGCGTGGCGCCGTGCGGCTGACCATCAGCGCGCCGGGGAGCTGGGGACTCGTGCGCGACTGGGCTGAACAGCTCTTCGAGGAGAGCCTGGGTAAATGCGGCCAGGGCGTCGTCATCTTCGCCGATGAGGGCAGAAACTCGCCCATCGGCCCCTTCTCCCACGAGGAAAGGGGGAACAGCGGAGAGGTCTGGCTGCGCATTACGGGCGACGACAGCGCGGCTGACGCGGGCGGCGTCTTCACGCTGCGCGAGCCGCTGATCGCCTCGGATGACCCCGCTGAGCGGATGGCTGGCCTGGCGACGCTGATGCTGGGCCTCCAGCTCACGATGGCGCTCTACGGCTACCTGCAAGGCATCACCTTCGCGGGCCAGCCAGCGGTGGAGGACTACAAAGCGCGCGCGCGGGCGCTGCGCGACGCCCCCGCCGAACCGCTACCCACGCCCACCTCCGCCAATACCCTGAGCGCAGGCCCGTGGACGCTCTTCGCCGCGCCGGAGGCCATCGCCGCCGCGCCGGAGCGCACGCCACGCGCCGCGCTGCTGGCCGCGCTGGCTGATCTGCCCGCGCTCGAACCGCTGCCCTACCTGGATGTGACGATCAACGGCGAGGCCGACGCCGACGCGCTCGTGACGCTGCACGGCAGCCTGCGGACGCTGGCCGTCAGGCGGCTGGGAGTCCCCTACAAGCTGCGCCGCGCCCCGGCGGCCTATCACTCCACTGAGCAGAGCGAGATGGACGGGCTGCCCGCGCTCATCAGCCTGCGAGCGCTGGCGCTACGTCACGAGCCATCGCTACTGGGCGCCTACACGCCGCGCTTCCTGCAAGCACAGGCGGTCGCCACCTGGCAGGCCATGCGTGGTGTCCACCGTCGCTGCCTGCTACTGACCTACGACGGCGACACGACGGCGATGGTCCTCGCGCTAGCCGCACTATTGGAAGAGGTGGGACATGCGTATGACGCGACCGAGTAGCGTCTACGTCACTTCGCCTGCGTTTGCTGATAGTGTCGTTCGGAGGCGCGCTTGAGGCGCTGCAAGGAATGTTCTACGCTGGCAGCGAATGGCTTCGCGCCAACGATCTTGAGGAGCCAACCCCACCAACCTGGGGGGAAGATGAAGTCTCAACCATATTGGACGCGGCAGGAACTCGCATCGAGGGGAGAGCAGGTGACATGGGTGATCTCCTGCAATCGGAATGGGAAGAAGGCATGCACCCCGAACTGGCGCCGTTCGGGATTGACCTCTTCGACCGTGAAGGTGAAGCGCATGGTACGGCCAAAGGCTCTTCCAGCAAAGTACACAGTCTGACCCGCCGCTGCGGGTCCTGCTGGCTCGACCCGCTCTACCTGCACATCGGCCCACTCGGAATAGCGTTCCCACTGGACGAGATGCTCCCAAACCACCTCGACCGGCGCGGCGACGACGGCGGCGGGACAGACCGATAAGCCCATCGCCAGTTCCTCCAACCACTTTCAGGCGCTCATTTTCAGGGTTGATGCCAGGCATTGTATAACGTCGCAGCATGCGGTGGCAGCCTCCGCTGCCGTCGAGCCATGTCCTGGAGGGACGAGGTTGTCGTCCGCGAGCGAAACTCGCCAGAAATTTGTGTCAGGGATTGGAGGCGCGAGGCGACAGGTGGGTGTATGCTGAAGGAGGGAGTGCGCGCCATGCCCGAAAACATCTACGCGCCGCTGCGCGCGGAGCCGACTGCGGCGGCCAACGATGCGCTGGCCTCGTCTGCAGCGGCCACGCTCGCGGGAGGTATGAATAGCCGATTCGCGGCGGCGCGGCCACGGCTGGCGCGACTGGCGCGACTCAATGGCGCCAGCGCCGACCAGGCCGAAGACATCGCCCAGGAGACGCTGCTGACGGCCTGGCGCTCGCTCGATTACCTGCGCGACGCCAGCCGCTTCGACACCTGGCTGGATGGCATCTGCCGCAACCTGTGCCGCCGCGCCGCCCGCCAAAGCGCCAGCGAGCGCGCCCGCCTCGCGCTCCACTCCACCACCTATGGAACCGCAGAGCTGGACGACGCGAACATCGCCGTCGACGCCGACCCGCTAGACGAGCTGAGCCGCCGCGAGCTGGTGGCGCTGGTGGAGCGCGCGCTGGGCCATCTCAATCTTGCCGCGCGCGAGGCGGTCAGCCTGCGCTACCTGGCCGACCTGCCCGCCGACGAAACCGCCGCACGCCTCGGCTTGAGCGTCAACACGCTGGAAGCGCGCCTCAGCCGCGCCCGTAAGCAGCTCCGTGCCGCGCTGAATGGCCCACTGCGCGAGCAGGCGATGGCATTCGGCCTGGCGCTGGCGCCTGCCGATGAGGCTGGCTGGCGCGACACCTCCATCTGGTGCCACTTCTGCGGCAAGGCGCGCATGCAGGGCATGCTCGCCGATACGCCCGACGGCGGCGGAGGCAGCCTGGCCCTGCGCTGCCCGCTCTGCTACCGTGAGTACGGCGTCACCGAGACGAGCATCCCCACGATGCCAGAGCTGGCGGGCGCCACCTCCTTTCGCCCGGCGCTGAAACGGGTGCTGGAACATGCCGTGGCATGGAACGCGGCGACCGAGCGGCTGGAGACGATCTGCTTCAGCTGCGGGCGACCGCTACCCGCGCGCATGGGACGCTTCGACGACTTCCCTCAGCGGCGCGGAATGTGGCCTGCCGTCGCTGAACTCTACTCCGCCGTCTATGAATGTGCGCAGTGCGATAGCTTCGGCTCTGGCTCCGCCGCGTTGGCCGGACGCTCGCATCCAGCGGTCTGGCGCTTCTTGACCGAACGCCAACGCTGGGTCATCGAGCCAGATCAGCGCGTCAACTATCAGGGCGCGCCCACCATCCGCTTCACCCTCTATGACCCCGGCGCAGGTGAGCGTATCACCTTCTTTTGCGATCCCGACATGCTGGCCGTGCGCGGCGTGATCGAGCCATAGCGCGCCCAACCGACCCGCCGCCGCGCCGCCCGAAACCGCGCCGCTACCGTAACTCCACACTCCCGCAAAGCGGGGGAGGGGCTGGGGGTGGGGGCCGCGCCACCACAGGAGCCACACCGCCATGACCGATACCTTCACACCCGCTGCAGAGGCGCCATCGCCCGCCCGTGCGCCGCGCCGCTGGCGCGTCCCGGCCATGCTGGCGCCGATGGGTCAGCGCGACTACCGCTTGCTCTTCATCGGCCAACTCATCTCCTCCATCGGCAACACTTTCTATTCGGTGGCGCTGCCGTGGTACATGCTGACACAGGGCGGCGGGCCGATCAATCTCGGCCTCGTGCTGACGGCCTATGGCGCGCCGCTGGGCGTCACGACGCTGCTGGGTGGCTGGCTCAGCGACAAGCTGCACGCCCGCCGCGTCATGCTGTTCGCCGACGCCGCCTGCGCCATCGTGACGGGTGGGCTGGCCTGGGCCACCTACGGCGCGCACCAGCCACTGTGGGTGATCGCTTCGCTGACGGCGGCGATGGGCGCCTTCGAGGGGCTGTTCGCGCCCGCCTCGCAGGCCATCGCGCCCGACCTGCTGCCCGATGACCAGCTCCAGGCGGCCAATGGCCTGTTCTACGCGCTGATGCGGCTGGCGCAGATGCTCGGCCCGTCGCTGGCGGGCCTGGTCGTGGCGCGCACGACGGCATCCAATGGCTTCGCCATCGACGCCGTGACCTTCGTCGCCTCTGTCCTGACGCTGATCTTCATCCGCAACCGCGTCCTCTTCCCGGCCACGTCCGCCGTCGATGCGACAACAGTTGAAGCCGCGCTCACTGATAGCGCCGCAGAGTCGCCGCGCGTGTTCGATGGCCTGTGGCGCTACACACTCGCCACACCCTTCTTTCAGATCCTGCTGCTGGTGATCCTGGTCGGCAATCTCTTCAATGGCGCGGTGATGGAGGTGGCGATTCCGGTGCTGGCGCAGGGGCCGCTGCACGCTGGCGCGCAGGGCTACGGCTTCATCCTAACCGGCTGGGGCGCGGGCGCACTGGCGGGCGCGCTGCTGGCGAGCGCGCTGGGCAACCGCATCAATCGCGGCTTCTATTCGATCCTGTTCTTCACGCTCCAGGTCTTCGCCGTCGCCGCGCTGGCCTACGCCGTCAACACGCTGATGGCGGTCGGCTGCATGGCGACCTTTGGCCTGCTCAATAGCCTCGGCAACGTCTCATTCCTGACATTGATCCAGCGCAAGCTGCCACGCAACCTGCTGGGGCGCATCATGGGCGTCTTCACCTTCTGCAACTTCGCCACGCTGCCGCTCTCGGTCGCGGTGGGCGGCTTCGCCACGGCGCGCTACGGCGCCTCGCCGGTCATCCTCGGCGGCGCGGCCATCATGCTGGGCGCGATGGTGATCGCCTTCGCCAGCCGCGAGATTCGCGGGATGT
>DATBTW010000162.1:0-7402 GCA_036559055.1 Ktedonobacterales bacterium | reverse complement strand
ATGGATGAGGTGGGCGAGCAGCTCCAGGCTATCCACAAGGCGTGGCCCCGGACGGCTGAAGTAGGCGGCGCCATCCACGAAATGCACGCGGCCAGCGCGCGCGCAGGGCAGATCGGCGAAGCCGGGATAGGCGCGCAGCAGCGGCTCATCTTGCCGCGAGCGCTCCTCAGTGAAACCGCACGCCGCGATGACCATCACCTCAGGCTGGTAGGCGGCGACCTGCGACCATTCCACTTGTTGCGAGCGCTCGCCGATGCGGCCAATGCCGTCTTCGCCGCCCGCCAGCGCGATCAGTTCCGGATTCCAGTGGCCGCCGCAGAAGATGGGATCGATCCACTCGATGAAGGCGACCCGCGGCCGCGACGTGGCCCGCGCGACGCGCTCGCGTACCGCCGCGATGCGCCCGCGCAGGTCGGCGAGCAGCGTGGCCGCCGCAGCCTGGCGTCCGGTGGCCGTGCCCACCCGCGCGATGTCGGCCAGCACGTCATCGAGCCGCTCTGGCTCCAGATTGATGACCGCTGGCCGCATCGGCAGCGAGCGCACAGCTTCCAGCACTTCATCGTAGGCGACGGCGCAGACCTCGCACAGCCGCTGGGTGACGATTAGTGTAGGGGCAATCTCGGCCAGCAGCGCGCGGTCGATGGTGTACAGGCTGTGCGCGTCGGCCACCAGTTGCGCACGCACGGCGGCGTCGATCTCGCCGCTGCTCAGGTTGGGCGCGAGCAGGCTGCGGGTGATGTGTGGCTTGCGTAGCGCGGCGGCGGGAAAGTCGCACTCATGCGTGACGGCGCGTACTGCATCGCCCAGCCCCAGCGCGAAGAGTATCTCCGTCGCGCTGGGCAGCAGCGAGATGATGCGCTGCCCGCCCTGATCTTCTGCCCGATCTTCGCTCATGGCGCTTCATCCTTTCCGGAAGCCGCTGTGCGCCGCTACACGCAGTCGCTCAAGTGGCCGCACTCGGCCCAGGCCTCGACTGTCCCATGCACGTCATCCGCGCTCATATCCAGCGCCAGCCGCGTGACAGCGCAATTGGGAATCAGCGGAAACGTGCCATCCGAGCCTATCGTGACATTCGGACAGAAGCTGCGAAGGGTGGCCGCAAGAATGCCGCCGTGCGCCACGACGATCACCTGCTGATCGTGGCGACCGCGCAAGACATCCAGCAAGCCCTGGCGCATGCGCTGGGTCAGCGCGAAGAGGTCTTCGCCATCGGGGAAGCAGGACGACGCCTGCCCGCCGAACCATTCGGCGAAGATGCGGTCGTGCAGCGCCCAGTTGGCGGCGTTTGGCGGTTCCAGCTCCAGCGCGCCGACATTCACCTCGCGAAATGTCTCGGCAACGCAGACAGGCAGCCCCAGC
This sequence comes from Ktedonobacterales bacterium, assembly GCA_036559055.1. GTDB lineage: Bacteria > Chloroflexota > Ktedonobacteria > Ktedonobacterales > JADMIN01 > JAKAIY01. Next base: position 6,043 of record DATBTW010000162.1, on the reverse strand, counting down.
GTGTCGGCGATGATGTCGGCGGTCTGCGCCGCCCGTCGCAGCGGCGAGGAGTAGACGGCGGCGATCTCGCGGCCCGCGAAGTAGCGCGCCGTCGCCCGCGCCTGCGCCACCCCGCGCTCGGTCAGCGGATAGTCCACGACGCGATGCGAGAACTCGCGCGTAAGATTGGCTGGATTCTCACCATGACGCACGAAATAAACGATATTCATGGCGCTCTCATCTGATGAAATGGGGACGCGCTCAACTCAGCAGCGTGGGGCGCGCCCAGCGCATCACCGCGCGCGCTTTGGCCAGCAGATCGCTGGCGACTTCGCCGCCCACCTCGTCGTCGGCGTCCTCCGCCGCGACGCGCTCCAGAAAGACGCTGGGATGATACGGGTTGAGCGCGTCGAGGTCAGCCAGAATCTCCTCTGGCGCGCCGACGAGGACGCCGAGCGCCCGCAGATCGTGATCGTAGGTCGCACGCGAATCGTGGCGCAGCACGTAGAGCGCCTGGAGCGTTTTCTCCGCCGCCTGGTTGCACAGATCAGCGGTATTGTAGTGCATGCCTGCCGCATTCGAGAGGCCCGCGCTGGCGAGGTCCTGCGCAGCCTCGGCGTAGATGCTCAGCGCTTCGTCCATGCTCATGGTGCTTGCTCCCTGGGCCGTGCCTCCGGCTCCCCCTCTCCTCGCGGGAGAGGGGGTTGGGGGGTGAGGTTCTACGCCAGATCGGCGGCCAGGGTCTCGCGCAGCTCGGCGATGGGCACGCGGCGTTGCTCCATCGAATCGCGCTCGCGGATCGTCACCTGCTGATCTTCGAGGCTGTCGAAGTCCACCGTCACACAGTACGGCGTGCCGATCTCATCCTGGCGGCGGTAGCGCTTGCCGATGGCGCCGCCGGTATCATCATACTGCGTCAGGCCGAGTGTGCGCAGGCCATCGTGTACCGTGTGCGCCAGCGCTACCAGGTCTTCCTTCTTCGAGAGCGGCATCACGGCGACCTTGACAGGCGCCAGGCGCTTGTTCAGGTGCAGCACCACGCGCGTCCCGTCTTTGAGCTCCTCCTCATCGTAGGCGTCGCAGAGGAAGGCCAGCGCCGAGCGATCCGCGCCCACCGCCGTCTCGACGACATATGGGATGTAGCGGCGCTTCTCGATGTCGTCGAAGTACGACATGTCTTTGCCGCTGAACTCCGTGTGGCGGCGCAGATCGTAGTCGGTACGGTCGTGGATGCCCTCGATCTCTTTGCTGCCGAACGGGAACTGATAGTACACATCCACCGCCGCGCGGGCGTAGTGCGCGCGCTCCTCCGGGCCGTGCTCGTGCCAGCTCAAATGCGACTCGGCCATGCCGAGATTGAGATACCACTGCCAGCGCTGCGCCTTCCAATAGTTGTACCAGCGCTCTTCCTGCTCCGGCGGGATGAAGAACTGCATCTCCATCTGCTCGAATTCGCGCATGCGATAGGTGAAGTTGCCCGGGCTGATCTCGTTGCGGAACGACTTGCCGATCTGCGCGATGCCAAAGGGCAGCCGCTTGCGCATGCTGCTCTGCACATTCAGGAAGTTGACATAGATGCCCTGCGCCGTCTCTGGCCGCAGATAGACCATCGCGGCGTCTTCCTCCACCGGCCCCATGTAGGTCTTGAACATCAGGTTGAAGCGACGCGGCTCGGTCAGCGTGCCCTTGGCGCCGCAGTTGGGGCAGGTATCGAGGTTGCCCTGATCCTCGATGACGTGGTCGGCGCGGAAGCGCGACTGGCAGTTCGTGCAATCGACCAGCGGATCGGTGAAGACCTCCTCATGGCCGGACGCCTGCCAGACGCGCCGCGCCATGATGATGCTGGCGTCCAGCCCCACGATGTCATCGCGCATGCGCGTCATGGCGTCCCACCAGGCGCGCTTGACGTTGTTCTTGAACTCGACACCGAGTGGGCCGTAGTCGAAGACGGCGTTGACTCCGCCGTAGATCTCGCTGCTGGGGAAGATGTAACCGCGCCGCTTGCACAGCGAGACGATGTCCTGCATCCGATCCTTTTCGGCGCCCTTGTGTGTGTCCATATGCCAACTTCTCCCCCGTGGCGCCACCCGCGATTCTCGTCCGTGACACACAACGGAGGCATGGGAGCAGAACTCCCTGCCTCCGTATCATCAGAGCGAAGGTGAGGCGGCGCGACATCGACCTTCGGCCCAGCGCTGGGCTTCAAGGCATTTTAGTCGCCCGCCGCACGGGGTGTCAATCGAGCGCGGCGGGTTCGACCGAGCGGTTCGCCAGGGGTTGACCTACCCCGCTCGCGTGAGGTACCATCCTTTGCGTCACAGCATCACCTGCGGCGCCCACCCTCGACGCGACCTCGACGGCGGCGCCAGTTTCAGATCGGAGATGTAACCATGCCCGCTACGACGCTTCGCGCAGCAGCGCGCCCCAGCATGACGGCATGGAGTCGCATCGAGGACATCGCGGGAATCTAAGCTATAGCGCCCATCGTTCGCGCGCCGTGATTCCCCTACATCGCGCCAACAGTGGCGCCATTCCTCTCTGCCTCCACGGGCTACGTCTCCGCATGGATGGACACGTCTGCCCTATCCACCTGCCCATGTCGGCGCTCCCTGCAATGCGCGCCCCTCACCACTTCACTCCGCTCAATCGCTTGCGACGCGGGGTACGTGTCCTGTGCTGATCGCGCTGCGCTCGCACGAACATCGCCATGAGGAGCGTCTCCTTGTTAACGACGAACCCTGTCACGAACGAAGTCTCTCTGCCAGTGACGCCGCCTGCTTGCCCGGAGGCGCCTGCGGACGATGCGCCCCGCGTGGCTGCGCCATCACGCGGCAGAAAGTTCCTCTCCTATTACAAGCCCTATCCGAGGTTGTTCCTGGCCGACATGGCCTGCGCGCTGGTGGTCTCGGCGACGATGCTGCTGCTGCCGCTCTGCGCACGCTACGTCACCAAAGACCTGCTGAACGGCGCCTCGCAGCATGCGCTCGACCAGATCGCGCTGATGGGCGTATGCATGCTGGCGCTGGTGGGCATCCAGACGCTGTGTACGCTGTTCATCGACTACCAGGGGCATATGATGGGCGCCCGCATGGAAGCCGATATGCGCCGTGAGCTGTTCGATCACTTCCAGAAGCTCTCGTTTGGCTTCTTTGACGAGCAGCGCACCGGCCAGTTGATGACGCGCATCACCGACGATACCTTCAATATGGCCGAGCTGTACCATCACGGCCCGGAGGACATCGTCGTGACCTTCCTGACGGTCACAGGCGCCTTCATCATCTTGCTGCGCGTCAACGTGACGCTGACGTTGCTGGTGTTTGCCTTCATGCCCGTGATGGCCGTCTTCGCGCTGTACTTCAATCGGAAGATGGGACGCGCGCAGCGCAGCAGCAAAGATCGCATCGGCGACATCAACGCGCAGGTCGAAGATACCTTGGCCGGTATCCGCGTGGTGAAGTCATTCACCAATGAGGAGATCGAGCGGCGCAAATTCGGCGTCGCAAACCATCGCTTTCTCGTCAGCCGCAGCGATTGCTACCGCAACGAGGCGTTCTTCTCCGGCGGTCTGATCGCCTTCACGCAGTTGATCACCATCGCTGTCGTCATTCTGGGCAGCGCCGCTATCGTACGCGCCTCGCTGGACCTGGCTGACCTGCTGACCTATCTGCTGTTCATCGGCATCCTGATCGACCCGATTCAGAAGCTGGTCAACTTCGGTCGGCTCTATCAGGAGGGCATGACGGGATTCCACCGCTTCATGGAGATGCTGGAGGTGGAACCCGATCTGCGCGACGCGCCCGATGCGGTGGACCTGCCAAAGGCGCAGGGGCATATCGAGTTCCGGGATGTCAGCTTCCGGTATCGGACGGATCACGCCTATGTGGTGCGGGATCTCTCGCTGGAGATTCAGGCCGGCGAATATGTGGCGCTTGTTGGTTCATCTGGCGTGGGCAAAACCACGCTCTGCTCGCTGATTCCGCGCTTCTACGATGTGACAGCGGGCGGCGTGCTGCTGGATGGGCAGGATGTGCGCGCTGTGACGCTACGCTCGCTCCGCGCCAACATCGGCATTGTCCAGCAAGATGTCTATCTCTTCGCTGGAACTGTCGCGGAGAATATCCGCTATGGCAAGCTGGACGCCAGCCGTGACGAGATCATGGCGGCGGCCAGGCGAGCGCACGCGCACGACTTCATCATGGCGCTGCCCGAAGGCTACGAAACGGACATCGGCCAGCGCGGTGTGAAGCTCTCTGGCGGGCAGAAGCAGCGGCTGAGCATCGCGCGCGTCTTCCTCAAGAATCCGCCAGTGATCATCTTCGATGAGGCGACGAGCGCGCTGGACAACGAGAGTGAAAAGGCGGTGCAGGATTCACTGGAGCAGCTCGCCGACCAGCGCACGACACTGGTGATCGCCCATCGGCTCTCCACCATCCGCAACGCCGAGCGCATCGTGGTGCTCGGCGATCAGGGGATCGCGGAGCAGGGGACGCATGCGGAACTGCTGGCGCTGAACGGCGTCTACGCGAACCTGTACAACATGCAATCCAAAATCTGAGGGCAAAGAGAGACAAGCCGGAGTGGATGAAGCGCTCATCTACCCCGGCTTGTCGACTTACTGTTCGGCTTTCATGCCGTCGCTGGCGTGCTCCGGCCATGCATGGCCAAGCGCGCCCTCACCGCGCGCTACTGGCGCTACTGGCGCGGCTGGACGTAGACCGCCGTGCCGTAGCACAGCACTTCGGTGACACCTGGGCTGATCTCGGTGGCATCGTAGCGCACGCCGATGATGCCGTTGGCGCCCATCGCCGAGGCATGCTGAATCATGATCTCGTAGGCCTCGCCGCGCGCGCGCTCGCACATCTCGGTGTAGAGCGAAATATTGCCGCCGACGAGCTGCTGGAGGCTGGCGCCGATGTTGCCGACGATGCTGCGCGAGCGCACGACGATGCCGCGCACGATGCCGAAGTTGCGCGCAGTAACGTAGTTCGGCACCTCAAAGGCGCCCGTCACCAGACTGTGGTCAAAGGGGGCGCCGCGTTGCGCTGTGGGCGCTCCAGGCTGCTGAGACGGTTGACCCATGCGAATCTCCTTGACTGCCACGCCACATCGGGCGTCTCGAGCACGGGCGCCCAGCGTGGAGGGGGATGGCGTGTCATCCATTGGCGAGTACGGATAGCAACGCGCCGGGTTGCAGGCAAGCGCGCCGCGCTAGTAGCGCTTGCTCTCTTGTGTTAGACTGGGCACACGCAAATCGGTTGCTGGACGAGCAGGTGCGCAGGGGAGTGGGCAATCGTACCGCGATGCCTATGGCCAGTGTGGCCCGGAGCGCAGCTCGTCACGCAATCGACGCTTGCAGCGACGTCATCCGACGTCTTGATAAGATCGTTCGTGTGTACAGGAGTTTGCGACTATGACGCTTGCATCTCTGCTGATGCATGGCCTCGCGCTCGATAGCAGCGCTGGTAGCTCCGCTGGCCTTTTTGGCGGTGTGGTTGGCCTTGCGATTGCCGTGCTGATGATCGCGTCGGAGTGGGTCATCTTCTCCAAGGCGGGCAAACCGGGCTGGGCGGCGATCATCCCGATCTACAGCCTGATCGTCTATCTCCAGGTCGTCGGGCGCCCGATCTGGTGGATCATCCTGTTCCTCATCCCGCTCGTCAACATCGTCATCGGCCTGATCGTGATCAACGACCTCTCGAAGGCGTTTGGCCACAAGTTCGGCTTCACGCTGGGCCTGATCTTCCTGAGCATCATTTTCTACCCCATCCTGGCGTTTGGCGGCTCGAAGTATGTCGGGCCGCTCGGCGTGGCGCAGCCGCAGTACGCCAACGTGGCGTAGTGCCGCGCTGTGCGCTCTCGCGGCGCAAAAGGAAAACAGCCGTAGCGCGATGCTGCGGCTGTTTTTCATGGGGCGTGGTATGTTTTGGCGGAGGAGGTGGGATTCGAACCCACGGCGCCGTTGCCGACGCACGCGATTTCCAGTCGCGCCCACTAGGCCTCTATGGGACTCCTCCAGATGGGTGGGCAGATCTACGAAGCTCTGGGAGGCCAGCGCGCCAGCCCG
>DATBTW010000161.1:0-2766 GCA_036559055.1 Ktedonobacterales bacterium | reverse complement strand
CTCGCTGGCCAGCCGCACGGTGTAGTTGCTCTGGGTGTTGATCAGCCCCGTCGGCGACTGCGCGCCGCGTCGCTTGCCACGACCACGCCCGCGCGCGCGCCGACCCTTCGCCTGGGCCATCTCTGGGGCGGCGCCGACGATGCCTATGTCATTCATGCGGCGGCTGACCACGTTGGTGCGGGCGTCCACGACACGCTGCATGCCGAGGAAAAACAGGATGACGCCGCCAGCCACCAACCCGCCGATAATCATCGCCGGGGTGGTGATGAGCGCAGCCAGCGCCATGGGCGCCTGTGCGCTGGTGGTCAGGAATATGCTCATAGCCTGCGACCTCTGCTGTCTTCTCTCTGGTGAGATTGCTACGCGATCCGTGCGCTAGCCGCGCCACGCGCCAGCTTCCCCATAGCCGAACATCTGCGCTGGCAGGTGGATATTCGCCAGCTCGAACAGCTCCATGAAGGATGGGCGGATACCGGTGGGCCGTAGCCGACCCACGACGCGCCCATCATCGTACCCGGTCTGCTCGTAGACGAACAGATCCTGCAGGGTGACGACATCGCCCTCCATGCCAACCACCTCGGTGATATGCGTGATCTTGCGGGTGCCATCGCGCATGCGCTCCTGGTGTACGACCAGGTTGGTCGCGCTGGCGATCTGCTCGCGGATGGCGCGCAGTGGCAGATCCATGCCGGCCATCAGCACCATCGTCTCCAGGCGGCGCAGGGTGTCGCGCGGCGAGTTGGAGTGCAGCGTCGTCAGCGACCCATCGTGGCCGGTGTTCATCGCCTGGAGCATGTCGAGCGCCTCACCGCCGCGCACCTCACCGACGACGATGCGATCAGGGCGCATACGCAGGGAGTTCGCGACGAGATCGCGAATGGAGATGCGTCCGTTGCCTTCGATGTTGGCCGGGCGCGCTTCCAGTGGGATGACGTGCTCTTGCCGGAGTTGCAACTCGGCGGCGTCTTCGATGGTGACGATGCGCTGGTCGCCAGGGATGAAGCCCGAGAGCACATTCAGCAGGGTGGTCTTGCCGCTGCCGGTGCCGCCAGAGACGACGATATTCAGGCGCACCTCGACACAGGCCCGCAGGAAGTCCACCATCGGCTGCGAGATGGTGCCGAGCCGCACCAGATCATCCGGGGTCAGCGGGCGTCGGGCGAATTTTCGGACGGTCAGCACCGGCCCCACCAGCGAGAGCGGCGGGATGATGACATTCACGCGCGAGCCGTCTGGCAGGCGGGCGTCCACATAGGGCTGGGCTTCATCGACGCGGCGGCCCAGCGGCGAGACGATGCGCTCGATGACGCGCAACACATGTTCGTCGTCGCGGAAGCGGATATCGGTGCGGAAGAGGCGACCATTCTGCTCGACGAAGACCGCGCGTGGGCCGTTGACCATGATCTCAGTGACGCTGTCATCATTCAGCAGTGGCTCGATAGGCCCGAAGCCCAGAATCTCGGCGGCGATGGCTTCGAAGAGGCGCTGCCGGTCGTTGCGCGTGAGGACGATGTTCTGTTGTTCGAGGATGCGGTTGAACAGCTCCTCGATGGTGCGGCGTACCTGCGCGGTCTGTGAGAGGTCCAGCTTGGGATCCATCTCGGCGATGAGCGCCGCCTGCACCTTACGTTTGAGATCGAAGAGATTGTTTTCGCGCGCGGCCGCCGCCGCATTCTGCTGCGGCGCCGGGAAGCGCGATCCTGCGCCGCCGTCATTGGCGCTGCTCGGGCGCGGCGGCTGATTCGAGAAGCTCACATACTGGCCGTTGCCGCCGTTGCCGCCTCCGCCGCCGATGCGCCCGGAGAGCGGGCCACGCAGATTGTCGTCACCGGCGCCGTTCTGGTCGTCACCCCGCTTGAAGATGCTCACAACCCACTCCTACTACCACATGGGCGCCGGTTGTCGCCGGCGCTCGCCAGCCCAGCGCTGTGAATCATCCCAATGAACTCCTGCTCCCTGGACGATGAAGGAGTTCTCTCGCCGTAGGAGGTCGCCATCACGCTCGCAGCCAACAAAACTGATGGCTGTGGCGTATGCGGTGTCCCGCCTGTCTCACTCTGCTCGCGGCTCGCGGTATGCGCGTTCGCGCGCATGGCTTCGCCAGGCAGCACACCGTGTCTTCCTGTGTTATAGAGAACGGCTTACGCGCGTATCTCCTATGGGCCTCAGAAAAAAGTCCTGATGCGCCGTGCGCACGCCACGCGGCGTCGTGCGCTCTCGCCGAGCGCAAGCCTTGCGGCGCCCGATCATCAGGCGCTGGTTAATCGTTCTATGTACTACAACGAGAAGCGAGCCGATTGCAAGCGTCTCAGGGAGAATGGGTCTAGTCTTACGCTGGCGACGCGTGATTCCGCACGTCGCTCGCTGATCGCCCCTTCATCGCTCGCACTGGAAAGGTAGCGCCATGCCTCTGCTGACCTGCCCGCACTGTGGCAGCGCCGTGACCACACGCGACATCGAGACGGCGCCGCTGCGCTGCCCGGTCTGCGGGGCTGCGTTGACGTCCGCGCCCGCTCCGGAGCCTGCGCCCGCCGTCGTGCCCGCCGCGCTTCCCATTCAGGAGGCCGAGGTGCGCGACGCCAGCTACCACAGCGGCTGGCAGGATCGCGCGGAGGACAGTGAGGACGATAGCGCCACCCGCGCCGTCGCACGCGACAAGCTGGAGCCGATCAGCGCGCAGGCGCGCACCGACCACAGCTACGATCAGCGGGCGCAGGCGGCGGATGAAGCGACCCACGCGCTGCCCTTCTCGCCAGGGACTCTCGG
>DATBTW010000160.1:0-1674 GCA_036559055.1 Ktedonobacterales bacterium | reverse complement strand
CGCGACACCTGGGACGCCGCCGCGACGCTCGTCGCGCTCTTCATCCTCTCTGAGTCGCTCGACGCCAATGGCTTCTTCGACTGGGCGGCGCTGCGGCTGGCGCGCGCGGCCAACGGCTCCGGCGTGCGGCTCTATGTGCTGGCGCTGCTGCTGACGGCGGCCACGGCGGCGCTGCTGGCCAACGACGGCGCCGTGCTGATGCTGACGCCGATCTTCGCGCGGCTGCTCACGACGATCTATCCACAGCGGAGGCAGCAATTGCCGTACCTCTTTGCGGTGGGCTTCCTGGCCGACGCCATGAGCGCTCTCTTCGTGCCGAGCAATCTCACCAATATCATCCTCGCCGACGCCAATGGCCTCAGCTTCGCGCGCGCCGCTGTGTGGATGGCGCTGCCGATGCTGGCGGTCTTTGTCGTCGCGGGCGGAGCATTTGGCCTGCGCTTCCGCCACAGGTTGATGAAGCCGTATGACGTGGCGGCGCTCGCTGCGCCGGCCAGCGCCGTGCGCGATGCGCTGCTCTTCCGCGTGGGCTGGGTGGCGCTGGGTGGGCTGGTCGTCGGCTACATCATCGGCGGCGAGTTGGGGCTGCCTGTCTCGATGATCGCGGGGGCGGCGGCGCTGGCCATGCTGATCCTGACGCAGGCGCGAGGTGTGCGTGGCGCGGGCGCCTCGCTGCGCGCTGCGCCGTGGAGCGTCCTGATCTACGCCATTGGCATGTTCGTCGTCATCACGGCGGCCTACGACGCGCAGACGCTGCGTTTCCTGACGGAGCCGCTGACTCGTCTGGTCAGCCAGCCCAGCGGCAGTGGCGCCGCCGTGGCCGCTGGCTCGCTGCTGGGACTGCTGGCCGCCGCCGTGAACAATCTGCCCGCCGCGCTGATCGGCGTGCTCACCTTGCGCGCCGCTGGACACGTTCACCACATCGCCATCTACGCCATCATGCTCGGCGTGGACATCGGACCCAAGCTGACGCCCTTTGGCTCGCTGGCTACGCTGCTGTGGCTGGGCATTCTGGAGCGCAACGGCGTCCACATCTCGTGGGGCCATTTCGTGCGCGAGAACTGGTGGGTGACACTGTTGACGCTGGCGGCGGCGTTCGGCGCGCTGGCGCTGGTCAGCCTGGCGCTGCTCTGACGCACTCCTCGGATGCGTTGCTACGATGGCTTGACCTGCTGGGCAGCCGCCTGAGGCTGCGTCGCCGCTGGCGGTTCGCTCGCCAGCGCGGTGAGCAGCCGCCCGACCAGCGCGAACCACACCGGCACAAGGATCAGCGAGGGCAGAGAGAGCACGAAGGCGCTCACCCAGAAGGGCGCTGTCAGCGAATAGGCGATCAGGTCCCAGCCGACGAAGATGCCGATGATGCGCATGGCCATCGGCGCGCGCCACGAGGCCGCCATGAACCAGAACGCCGCCAGCACGTTGACGATCAGCCGCAGGGTTAGATACTCCGTTTTGGGCGAGCCTGCCAGTTGCATGAGGTCGCTCACCATGTCGCCGATCAGCCAGATATAGGCCGAGGTGCGAGCCCAGCCTGGCGCGGGCAGCGCGGCGACCACGGGGAAGACGACGCCATGCTGCGCCAGCGCCACAATGGCGACCACCAGCGCTGGCCCCGCCGCCGTGGCGAACGAGGCGTTGCTCAGGGCGGGGATGAAGTAGGTGATGAAGTGCAGC
>DATBTW010000159.1:0-38233 GCA_036559055.1 Ktedonobacterales bacterium | reverse complement strand
CGTTCCTGGAAAGAAGCCACGCCCATGAAATGATGTAATGCTGAGGACGAGTGCCTCATCCCAGCTCAGCTGCGACAGATGCGTGTCTAAGTGGTGAGTTATCAACAAATATACACCCATAAACGAGATGACTGTCGCTGCGTATAAAAGCAAGGCGTTCAGCGGGCGCTCGCCATATCCGGCCACGAAATAGAGCAAACGGGACCAAAGCAGCGCAAGCGGACGATGTTCCGCCTTCAGTGCAGCACGCTCATACTGTTGCTCGCGTAGACGATAATCAGAGGCCACATCTGTCATCCCCTGCTGACGAAGGGCAATCGAGAGCGCCCGATAGGCCCGCGCCACGTCTCGATTCGTCGCTGCGACGCGCTGCCTGCGCTCCTTTCTGGACAGTGATTTGTCCTGGCGAATCTGTGTGACCCGTGCGCTGACCTCATCTTCATCACCTAGCGTTTTTACCTGATGCCAGTTGATTTGCGTCAGTGGCGCGCCATTCCACAAGATGTCACCTAGTCGGGTTCTCGTATCCAGCCCTACACCACGCAAGACCGTCGTCGCAGAACACTGCGCGCTCCATACGTCGGCGCCAGTGAGATCGGCTTGCTCGAGATAGGCTCCGCTGAGGCGAGCCCCAACAAGCGAAGCATTGTGAAAGTTCGTTCTCTCGCAGTCAGCGTCGGTCAGGTCAACGTCAGGCAAGAAGGCCTCAATTAACCGAGCGCGTCGTAGGTCAGCCTGGCTGAGCTTGACTCCGAAGAGCGTTGCGCCAGATAAATCCGCTCCGGTGAGTCGCGCATCGCGTAAGTCTGATCCGCTGAGATTCACTCCTCCCAGGAGCGTGCCGGTGAAGTCTGCTGCGCGCAAATCTGGGCGACTCTTGGAGCCAGGATCGATACCACAGGTCCAGTTCTGCTGATCTATGATCCAGGAAAGTTCACCCAATGTCTTGATCGTTATGCCAGCGCAGGGCGGACGGCCACGGTCCTGATTCGCCTGAATGCTCTGCTGGATTTCCGACTGCCGCTCGTCGCTGGGAGGTTCTGTGTCGGGCGCGTACTCTTGGCTGAGCTTGGCTTCATTTATCATGGAAGTCTTCTCCCATCCCCTGCAGCGTGGCCAGCGCCGCCGCCGACTCTTACCCCTGCCGCTCGATCAGCTCCAGCAACTCATCGGGCATACGGTGTCCTGCCGCCGCCGCTTGCGTGGCTGCTCGCCGATGATTTCAATCGCCCCCGCGCTCTCCTCACGCTTGATCAGGTCTTCGGTCCACCCGCGCGCATGGATCGCCGGATCGATCAGCTTGGCCCGCGTATCCGCCTCACTCATCCCCATAGGACGCCTCATTGCTCTAGCACATCATTCCTGTCAGGATGCGGCGCATTGCCCACGATTGGCAGTATAGCATGCATGCGAGCAGCGTGGACGGCGGTTGCGCGCGCCTGCCGACGACGAAAAGCCCCTCGCCCGCCGCAGCGGGGGAGGGGTTGGGGAGGGGGCCGCGCGCTACGGGTAGACGCCGCGCAGTTGCGTCGCGTTCGCCACGCGCGAGATGGCCAGCATGTAGGCCGCCAGCCGCATATCGCAGCGCTCGCGCTCGGCCAGCGTGGACACCTCGCCATAGGCCTGCGTCATCACATGGCTCAGCTTCTCCGCGATCTGGTCGGAGGTCCAGAAGAAGCTCTGGAGGTCCTGCACCCACTCGAAGTAGCTGACCGTCACGCCAGCGGCATTGGCTAGAATATCAGGAATCACGCGCACACCCCGCTCGAAGAAGATGCGGTCGGCCTCGGGCGTCGTCGGCCCATTGGCCGCCTCGGCGATCAGCCGCGCCTGCACATTCGGCGCGTTGTGTCCGGTGAGTTGGTTCTCCGTAGCTGCGGGGATCAGGATGTCGCACGGTACCTCCAGCACCCCCTCGATGCTGACCGTCTGCGCGCCAGCATAGCCGACCACCGTGCTGTGTTCCTGCTTGTGGAGCAAGACCCTGTCGGGATCAAGTCCATGCTCGTCATAGATACCGCCGCCCGTATCGCTGACCGCCACGATGCGGCAGCCCTTCTTGTGGAGCAGCTTCGCCGCGATTGAGCCGGCGTTGCCGAAGCCCTGCACGGCCACGCGCGCGCCCTCCAGCGACATCCGCATGTCGCGCGCGGCCATCTCGACCATCGCCGCCACGCCCGTCGCCGTCGCTTCCACGCGCCCCTCGCTGCCGCCGATGGCCAGCGGTTTGCCCGTCACCACGGCTGGCACGGTGTAACCCGCATGCATGGAGTAGGTGTCCATGATCCACGCCATCACCTGCGGGTTGGTGTTCACATCGGGCGCCGGGATGTCGCTGTGCGGCCCGATCAGCAGCGAGATTTCGGTGGCGTAGCGGCGTGTCAGCCGCTCCAGCTCGGCGTTGCTTAGCTCCTTGGGGTTGCAGATCACGCCGCCCTTGGCCCCGCCATAGGGGATATCGACGACGGCGCACTTCCACGTCATCCACATGGCCAGCGCTTTGACTTCGTCCAGCGTGACCTGGGCGTCATAGCGGATGCCACCCTTGGCCGGGCCACGGTTGACATTGTGCTGGACCCGAAAGCCGGTGAACATGCGGATGGAGCCGTTATCCATGCGCACCGGGAAGTGTACGATGAGCTCACGTTTGGGCTCACTCAAGATCGCTCGCAGGTCATCGCTGAGCTTGAGTCGGTCGGCGGCGGCAGTGAACTGCGCCTGCGCCATCTCCCACGGATTCACTCGCCCACTCGTCGTCTGCACCTCGTCGTGCACTGCCACAAGAGCCTCCTCGCGTATGTCATCATACGCTCCGTCATGGCGTGGCCCAGCGCTGGACCGCGCGCACACTCCAGAATACTCTCGAAACACTACTTGGACGAGCGCTGGCTGGTCGTCTCCAGTCAGCGCGCAAATGTGCTGGCACAGAGTATACAGCACACAGGCGAGAGGCGGCGCCCGCAGCGGTTGAAACCGCCGCCTGCCGTGCGGAAGCGCTAACCTCCAGTTGTTGATGGCCCCTCAGCCCTCTCTCTGGTGGCGCTGACCGCGCCTGGCGGGTACAATGAACGCCAGATTGGCTGTCGCTTCTTCGCAAAGGAGGGCCGCATATGGCGATGCAACCTGGGGCGCCAGATTCGACAACTCCCCACCCGCCTGACCCCACTGGCGCGTCGAATCAGACGAATGAGACGAATGAGATGAGCGCAGGCTGGCTGAACGCCGCCCGATTGCGCACGCTGGAGGCGATCTGCGAGGCGCTGATTCCCGCCGTCGCGCCGCCCGCCGGGGCCGACGATCCCCATGGCCTGTATGCCCGCGCTGCCCACGACCTCAGCGTGGCCGCGCTAATCGAGGAAACGCTTGGCCAGGAGTCGCCACAGGCGCGAGCGCAGTTTGCCCAATTGCTCAATCTGCTCGGCTCGGCGACGGGCGGCCTGCTGCTGGCGGGCCGCGCCACTGGCCTGGCCAATCTGCCACTGGCGAAACGCCAGGCGGCGCTACGGCGCATGAGCGTCAGCCCCATCGCCTCGCTGCGGCAGGGCTTCTCTGCCATCAAACGGCTGGCCACCTTTATCTTCTACTCCATCCCCGCAGCCGATGGTCGCAATCCTAACTGGCCCGCGCTGGATTACGCGCCCCCACCGCCCCCGCCCAGCGCCGAGGCAGCGCCCAGGCGTATCGCGCCGCTCTCCACCGCCGCAGACCTGGAACTGACCGCCGACGCGGTGGTGGTGGGGTCGGGCGCGGGCGGTGGGGTCGTCGCGGCGCAACTGGCGGCGGCGGGCAAGGATGTCATCGTGCTGGAGAAGGGCGGCTATTACAGCGAATCCGACTTCAATGGCAGCGAGGCGCTGATGACACCGCAGCTCTATCTGCGGCGCGGCCTGCTGGCCACCAAAGACCTGGGGATGATCGTGCTGGCCGGGTCCTGCCTGGGCGGCGGCACCATCGTCAACTGGAGCACCTCGCTGCGCACGCCGCCCGACGTGCTGGCTGAGTGGGAGCTGGACTACGGCCTGAGCGACGCGACCTCACCAGCGTATCAGCAGGGCTTCGAGGTCGCCGAGCGACGACTGGGCGTCACGACCGACGATAGCGACCCGAACGCCAACAACGCCGCCCTCCAGCGTGGCTGCGAGGCGCTGGGCTATGCCTGGCGGCGCATCCCGCGCAACGCCAGCGGCTGCCAGCAGCGCTGCGGCTCCTGCGGCTATGGCTGCCCGTATGGCCGCAAGCAATCGACCATGCTCACCTTCCTGCAGGACGCCGCCGACGCGGGCGCGCGCTTCATCACGCGCTGCCAGGTGGAGCGCGTGCTGATCAAAGATGGGCGCGCGGCGGGTGTGGAGGGCTGGGCGCTGGATGAGGCGACCGGCGAGCGCCGCACCGTCAGCGTGACGGCGCCGATCGTGGTGGTGGCAGGCGGCGCGGTCGAATCGCCTGCGCTGCTGCTGCGCTCTGGCCTGCGCAATCCCAACATCGGCGCGCATCTGCGGCTGCATCCGGTGGTGGCGATGGCGGCGTATTACGCGGAGCCGATCAAGCCGTGGCAAGGCTCGCTCCAGACGGTGCTTTCCGACCAGTTCAAGGATATGCAGCGAGGTTATGGGCTGCGATTCGAGGTGGCGCCAGCGCATCCGGGCATGCTGGGGATGGTGACGCCCTGGCGCAGCGGCGCCCAGCACAAGCAGGATATGGCGCGCAGCCCCTATGCCGCCACCTTCATCGCGCTGATGCGCGATACCGGCGAGGGGCGCGTGACCCTCGACCGCCAGGGCGACCCCGTCCTCACGTACTTCCCCAACGCGACCGACTCCAGCGCGCTGACCAGGGCGATGGGCGAGCTGGCGAAGGTGGCGGCGGCGGGCGGCGCTACGCGCGTCGCCTCGCTCTATAGCCACGAGCTGACGCTCGACGCCGAGGGCGGGCGCCCCGGCGCGATCAGCGACGAGCAGCTACGCGCCTTCGCCAGCGAGGCGCGGCGACGTGGTCTGGCGCCCAACATGATCCCCATCTTCTCGGCGCACCAGATGGGAACCTGCCGACTCGGTGGCGACGCGCGCACAGCGGTAGCCGATCCCTGGGGCGAGGTCTTCGGCGTGAAGGGGCTGTTCATCGGCGACGCCAGCGGCTTCCCGACCGCCTCAGGTGTCAATCCGATGCTCTCGATCATGGCGCTGGCCTATCGTGTCGCCTCGCGTATCGCGGCCGCTGGCGCCTGAGCGGATAGCGTGACGCGCCACTTGGACCGAGCAAGTGGCGCGTCACACCGCTCCGTTCCTGCCTTTCCCCCACTCCCTCTATCGTCCCTCGCAGTTACTCGCCCTACCCCATAACGTCCACTCATTAGGCAAGGGTGACTGCGTTGGCGTAGGATGTACCGCACGCGAGCGACCTGCGTGCGACCTGCCGGGACGCCGAAGGAGGTTGGAACAGATGAAGGCAGTCATCCTCTGTGGAGGAAAAGGGACACGACTTCGCGAGGAGACCGAGTTCCGCCCCAAGCCGATGGTGGAGATCGGCGGACGTCCGATTCTCTGGCACATCATGAAGCTCTACTCGCACTTTGGCTTCGACGATTTCGTGCTGTGCCTGGGCTACAAAGGCTCCATGATCAAAGAGTATTTCCTGAACTATCACTCGATGATCAACGACTGCGCCGTCACCGTCGGCCATCAGGCGCGTCCCTCCGTGAACTATCTCAGCGAAGCTGACGATCACTTCACCGTCACCCTGGCCGACACGGGCGCCGAGACGATGACGGGTGGCCGCCTGAAGCGCGTGGAGCGCTACATCGACGACGACACCTTCATGCTGACGTATGGCGACGGCGTTTCCGATGTCAATATCGCCGATCTGCTCGCCTTCCATCACGCCCATGGCAAGCTCGCTACCGTCACCGCCATCCAGCCATCCTCGCGCTTCGGCCTGCTCGACATCAGCGAGGCGGGCGCGGTCGAGCAGTTCCGCGAGAAGCCCGTGACCGATGAGTGGATCAACGGCGGCTTCTTCGTGTTCAATCGCGGCGTGTTCGACTACCTCGACAGCGAATGCACGCTGGAGCAGGAGCCGCTGATGAACCTCGCCAGCGATGGCCAGTTGATGGCCTATCGCCACACCGGATTCTGGCATGCGATGGATACCTACCGCGACACGCTGCATCTGAATGACCTCTGGGCGCGCGACGAAGCCCCCTGGGCAATCTGGCAGGGCGTGACACTGAAGGCGCTGGCGCGCTAGCTCCCGCGGCGCCCACAGACGCAACGTGATGAACCAGCTTGGTGAGGATAAGACTTCCGTGGCAATCATCCAGAGAGTGGATACCGCGCTCCGCCAGGGCGCCATCGTCTCGGCGCCCGCGCAGGCCGCCGCCCCTGATACTGCGGACGACCGCCTGACCCTCATACTCGACCTCTTCGACGACGGCGATGCGCTCATCACCGAGGCGCGACGCTCGGTGTTGGGCGGGTGGCGCCCGGAGGACCAGTCAGCAGACGAGCCACAATGGATGGCGCTCTCCGCTGAGGACTGGACAGCCGCGTTGGCCGAAGACGACCCGCGCGCTACGCCCGCGATGGATGCCGAGACGACGCTCTACCTGCGACCCCAGCGCGCGCAGATAGTCGAGCGCGACACGCTGGAGGCGCAGGCGGTGGTGGCATGCGTCACCTCCCAGGCGATGGCGCGCATTCTGCGGGCGCGGGTGCGCGCCGAGACGCGCCGCTTCTACGACGTGTTCCACGCGCCGAAGCCGTTCGAGCCGGGCCAGACCTTCGTCCCCTACGCCGGGCGTGTCTTCGACCACCACGAGGTCGAGGCGGCGGTGGACGCCTCGCTGGATTTCTGGCTGACGCTGGGCGACCACGGCCAGCAGTTCGAGCGCGGCCTGGCGAAGTTCCTGGGCGTGCGTCACTCTATTCTGGTGAACTCCGGCTCCTCGGCGAATCTGGTGGCCTTCTCGTCGCTCACTTCGCCCAAGCTGGGCAAGCGGCGCATTCTGCCGGGCGATGAGGTCATCACTGTGGCGGCGGGCTTCCCCACGACGGTCAACCCCATCATCCAGAACGGCTGCGTGCCGGTCTTTATCGACTGCGATCCCACTACCGCCAACGCGCGCGTGGAGCATCTCGAAGCGGCGCTCTCGCCCCGCACCCGCGCCGTCATGATGGCGCACACGCTGGGCAATCCCTTCGACATCGACGCCGTGCTGGACTTCTGCAAGCGCAACGGCCTCTGGCTGATCGAGGACAACTGCGACGCGCTTGGCTCGCGCTACAAGGGGCAGTTGACCGGCACGTTTGGCGATCTCTCGACGCAGTCGTTCTACCCGCCGCATCACCTGACGATGGGCGAGGGCGGGGCCATCAACTGCGTGCGGTCGCCGCTGCTGAAGAAGCTCGTCGAGAGCTACCGCGACTGGGGCCGCGACTGCTGGTGTGAATCGGGCAAAGAGAACACCTGCGGCAAGCGCTTCAAGTGGGAGCTGGGTGAGCTGCCGTCCTCCTACGACCACAAATACATCTACAGCCACATCGGCTACAACCTGAAGCCGCTGGACATCCAGGCGGCCATTGGTCGCCAGCAACTCGGCAAGCTGCCCGGCTTCGTGGAGGCGCGCCGCCGCAACTGGGCGCGTCTCTACGAGGGCATCGCGCCGTATGCCGAGCATCTGGAGTTGCCGCAGGCGACGCCCGGCGCCGAGCCGAGCTGGTTTGGCTTCCTGCTGCTGACACGGCCAGAGGCGCCCTTCGCGCGCCGCGAACTGGTCGCGCACATCGAAGAGCGCAACATCCAGACGCGCATGCTCTTTGGCGGCAACCTGGCCCGCCAGCCCGCGTACCTGACCGCAGCGCCGCATGGCGATCATCCGCTGTTCCGCACGATTGGCGACCTGCCCGGCGCGGACCGCATGATGAACGACGCCTTCTTCCTGGGTGTCTATCCGGGGCTGTCCGATGCGCAGATTGACTACATGGTCGAGACGGTGACGGACTTCCTGCGCCGCTATTAGTCAGGAGCGCGGGAGCATGGCTTCCGCCGAGCCATGCAGGGATCACTCAGCATCGTTCAGGACGAGAACAGGAGCTACTGTGACGGCGTTATCCCCATCCCCCAGCGCGGGGACATTCTGGCGCGATCGCCCGGTCTTCGTCACGGGTGGCACAGGACTGGTCGGCTCCTGGCTGGTGCGGCGGCTCGTCGCGGCACAGGCCGATGTCGTCTGCCTGGTGCGCGACTGGGTTCCGCAGTCTGAGCTGGCGCAGTCCCGGCTGATCGAGCGGGTCAAGGTCGTGCGCGGCGACGTGCGCGATCAGGCGCTGCTGGAGCGCACGCTGGGCGAGTATGAGGTCAACACGGTCATCCATCTGGCCGCGCAGACCATCGTCGGCATCGCCAACCGCAATCCCATCTCGACCTTCGAGACGAATGTGCAGGGAACCTGGGCGCTGCTGGAGGCCTGCCGCCGCTCGCCGCTGGTCAAGCAAATTGTCATCGCATCCTCAGACAAAGCCTATGGCGACCAGCCCGACCTGCCCTATGACGAGACGACGCCGTTGCAGGGGCAGCATCCCTACGACGTGAGCAAGTCGTGCGCTGACCTCATCTCCGCCGCCTATGCGAAGTCCTATGGCATGCCGGTTTGCATCACGCGCTGCGGCAACTTCTACGGCGGCGGCGACCTGAACTGGAACCGCATCATCCCCGGCACGGTGCGCTCGGTGATGCGCGGCGAGCGTCCGGTGATCCGCTCGGACGGCAGCTACATCCGCGACTACTTCTACGTGGAGGATGGCGCGGCGGCCTATATGCTGCTAGCGGAGCAGATGGCGAGCCGTCCGGAGCTGTGGGGCGAGGCGTTCAACTTCTCGAACGAGCTGCAGATTACGGTGCTCGATCTCGTGCAGCGCGTGCTGCGGGCGATGGGGTCATCGCTGACGCCCGACGTGCGCAACGAGGCCAGCAACGAGATTCTGCATCAGTACCTCAGCGCCGCCAAGGCGCGTCGGATGCTTGGCTGGGAGCCGCTCTTCACGCTGGAGCAGGGGCTAGAAAAGACGGTCGCCTGGTACCGCGAATTCATCACGATGCTGGATAGCGAGACGGTGGTCGCGCGTTGATGCGCTCTGCGCAGCAGGATAGGGTCATGGGCGGATACATCGAGCAATCGGTCGCCGCAGCGAGCGCCGCGTTGCCAGAGTTGGAGCGACTGCGGGGCAAGCGGCTGCTGCTGACGGGCGCCACGGGGTTCATCGGGACCTGGCTGCTGGAGCAGCTCGCCTGGCTCAACGCGCGCTGGGACACGCCCTGCCAGGTCTATGCGCCCACGCGCTCGCCCCAGGCGTTCGCCGCCAAGGCGCCGCATCTGGCTGGTCGGCCTGAGTTCAGCTTCATTCAGGGCGATGTGCGCGCATTCCCCGCGCCCGAGCAGCCCTGCGACTACATCGTGCATGCGGCGGCTTCGGCCAGCCCGCTCACGAAGGAGCAGGCGCCGACCGAGGTGGGCGATACCATCGTGGATGGCGCCCGGCGCATGCTGGAACTGGCGCGCGACTGGCGCCCGGCGGGCATGCTCTTTCTCAGCTCTGGCGCGGTCTATGGCGTGCAGCCGCCCGCGCTGGAGCGGCTGGCCGAGGACTACACTGGCGGCCCCGATCTGACGCGCGCCGACGCGACCTATAGCGAGGGCAAGCGCTACGCCGAGGCGCTCTGCGTGGCGTTTCAGCGCGCGTACAGTGTTCCCGTCACCATCGCGCGGCCGTTCACCTTTCTGGCGCCGTATCAAGACCTGAGCGCCGGATTCGCCGCGACCGATTTCCTGCGTGACGCGCTCGCTGGCAGGCCGCTGGAGATCAAGAGCGATGGCACGACGACGCGCTCCTACGCCGGGCCGGTGGGGATGCTGAGCATGCTGTGGGGCGTGCTGTTTCGTGGCGCGCCGGGGCGAGCGTATAATGTGGGCTCTGAGGAAGCGATCACCGTTCTGGAGCTGGCTCGCCGCATCGCGCAGGCCTGCGATACGCCGCCTGAGGTGCGCGTCGCCCAGCGGCCCACGCCCGGACGGCTCCCCGCGCGCTATGTTCCTGATATGACCCGCATGCGTGCGGAGCTGGGTGTGCAGCCGCGCGAAGATCTCAACGTGATCGTGCGCGAAACCCTGGCCTGGCTGCGGGCGCAGCGAGGCGCTTCGTCTGGCAGTTCGTCCTCCTGAACGAGGGAGGCTGAGGGAGGATGAGAGCGATGGCGAGCGTCTCGAAATCGACCGGGGCAGCCACCGATGCGCAGGCGCAACGCAGCACGCGCGAGTTCGCGCAGGCGGTGCGCGCGCACGCCCTGCGCATGGTGCATGCCGTCAATGCGTCGCACATCGGCAGCTCGCTGAGCATGACCGATCTGCTAGCGGTGCTCTATGGCGGCGGCGTGCTGCGGGTGCATCCCGCCGAGCCAGAGTGGGCCGAGCGCGACCGCTTCATCCTCAGCAAGGGCCACGCCGCTGCATCCGCGTATGCCACGCTGGCCGAGGCTGGCTTCTTCCCCACCGACTGGCTCGCGACCTACTGCCTGGATGGCTCCAGACTCTCCGGCCATCTGACGCGCGGCGTGCCTGGCGTGGAGCTTTCGACTGGCTCGCTGGGCCACGGCCTGCCGGTCGGCGCGGGCATGGCGCTGGCGGCCAAGCGCGATACCCTCCCCTGGCGAACCTTCGTCATGCTCAGCGATGGCGAGCTGGACGAAGGCTCCAACTGGGAGGCCATCCTCTTCGCCGCGCACCACGGGCTGGATAATCTGGTCGCCATCGTGGACTACAACAAGATTCAGAGCTTCGGCTCGGTGGCCGAAGTGATGCGCCTCGATCCGCTAGCTGAGAAGTGGCGCGCGTTTGGCTGGGCCTGCCGCGAGATCGACGGCCACGACCACGACGCCATCGCCGACGCGCTGAACAGCGTGCCGCACGAGCCTGGCAAGCCGACCGCCATCGTGGCGCACACGATCAAGGGCAAGGGCGTCAGCTTCATGGAGAACCTGCTGGCCTGGCACTACAAATCGCCCAATGATGAGCAGCTCGCGCAGGCGCTGGCTGAAGTGGAGCAGGAGTAGCCGCAGTGAGGAACACTTTCATCAGCGCGCTCTGCGATCTGGCCGAGCAGGATGAGCGCATCTGGCTGCTCTGCGGCGACCTGGGCTACTCCGTGCTGGAGCGCTTCTCGGAGCGTTTCCCCACTCGCTATGTCAATATGGGCGTGGCCGAGCAGAATATGGTGGGGGTCGCCGCCGGGCTGGCGCTCTCTGGCAAGGTCGTCTTCACCTACTCCATCGCCAACTTCCCGGTGATGCGCTGCCTGGAGCAGTTGCGCAACGATGTGAGCTACCACAACCTCAGCGTCGTCACGGTCGCGGTCGGCACGGGCCTGCCGTATGGCACGCATGGCTACACCCACCACGGCATCGAGGATATCGGCATCATGCGCGCCTTCCCGAATATGACGGTCGTGGCGCCGGGTGATCCGGTGGAGGCGCGGCTGGCGACGGCGGCGCTGGTGGCGCAGGGCGGCCCTGGCTATCTGCGGCTGGGCAAGGGCGGCGAGCCAACCGTGCATCAGACGCCGCCGGACTTCCAGTTGGGCCGCGCGCTGCCACTGCGCGCAGGCGACGACGTGGCGATTCTGGCGACGGGCGCCATTCTGGCGGAGGCGGTCACGGCGGCTGATCTGCTGGCGCAGCAGGGCATCCGCGCGACGCTGCTGAGCGTGCCAACGATTCAGCCGCTCGATACGGAGGCGATTCTGGCGGCGGCGGCGCGTGTTCCGCTGCTGGTCACGGTGGAGGAGCATCGCCCGGTGGGCGGGCTGGCAAGCGCCGTGGCCGAGACGCTTGCCTGCGCGCCGGGCCAGCATGCGCGGCTGCTGCCGTGTGGCGTCACCATCTCGCCCAAGGTCATTGGCGGCGGCGCGTATCTACGCGAGCGCAATGGTCTGGATGGCGCGCATCTGGCGCAGACCATCGCCCAGGCGCTCACGGGCGAGCGGGCCGCGCATGTGCTACATTCTGGTGGAGCTTGAGTCTCTGCGGCGCGGCCAACGCGCCGTGTAGCGGGCCGCAATCGGGCCGGGCGCTTGTATGGATTTCTATCAACTCGCAATTGCCTTCATCGCCGGAGTGCTTCTCACCACACTCATCGCCTGGGCGCAACTCCGATCGTTCGCGCAGCAGCGGGCGCGCGCCGAGAGCCTCTTTCTCGGCGCTGCGCGCGAGGCCCCCACTCTGCGCCGCGACGCCGCACGCGCCACCGCCATGCTGCAGGGCGTGCTGGCGGCCTACCCGCGTCCGGTCATCATCACCAACCGCGAGCGCGTCATTCTGCTGGCCAATCCGTCGGCGCTGGAGCTGCTGAGCCTGCCCGCCGAGCAGGTCATCGGGCGCAGCGCAGCGTCGGTGATCCAGGATTACGACACGACGCAACTGCTGGTGCGGGCGGCGCGGCTGGGCGTGACCAGCGAGCGCACCTTTCAGCGCGTCACCACCGGTCAGACGTGGCGCGTCAGCGCGACACCGCTGCGTCTGGGCGGCGACGACGGCGACGCCGTGACCGACCTCGCGCTGACCATCGAGGATCTGACGGAGTTGCGGCGGCTCGAAACGGTGCGCCGCGACTTCGTGGCGCACGTCTCGCACGAACTGCGCACACCACTGGCCGCCGTGAAGCTGCTGGCCGAGACGCTGGTGAGTGCGCTCGACCGCGACCCCCAGGCGGCGCGCGGGTTTGCCACGCGCATCTCCGCCGAGGCCGATCATCTGGCGCAGATGGTGGCGGAGCTGCTGGAGCTTTCGCGCATCGAATCGGGCAAGATCACGCTGCAAACCGAGCCGACCGACATCGCCGCGCTGATCGAGGTGGTGGTGGAGCGCATGCGCCCGCTCAGCGAGGAGCGCGGGGTGGCGCTGGCGACCGAACTGCCCGCTGCGCTGCCCGATGCGCTCTGCGATGGCGAGCGCGTCGGCGAGGCGCTGATCAATCTGATCCACAATGGCCTGAAGTACACGCAACCCGGTGGGCAGGTGACCGTCTCAGCCGACGTGATCGAGGATGAGACATCGCCGCGACGCATGCTGGTGATTCGGGTAGCCGACAACGGCGTGGGCATCAGCGATGAGGATCTGCCGCGCGTCTTCGAGCGCTTCTTCAAGGCTGATCGCGCCCGCACGCGCCAGCTTGCCGCGCTGGCTGATCCGCCTGATCCGCAGGCCCACGCGCAGGCCGATCAGCAGGCAGGCTCACAGGCGCAGGCGGCGGCTGGCACCGGGCTGGGGCTGGCTATCGCGCGGCATCTGGTGGAGCTGCATGGCGGGCGCATCTGGGCCGAGAGCCGCCTGGGGCGCGGTAGCGTCTTCTCCTTCACGCTGCCGCTGGCGCAGACCGAGCCAGACGCGGAGCCGGATGCGGAGGTGGATGCGGCGGTGAGCCAACCCGCCAGCGCCGACGCCGCCCAGCAGGAAGCGCCAGCCTCCGCGACTGAGCGGCTCTGAGCGAACTGGCGCGACACCTCTCTCCGAAGGTGGTGATAGCGCGCGTAGCTGGACACGTCCACAGTGCTCCTGGTTTCGGCTCTGTCATTGTCATGTGGCAGCCCATCGAACGTCCTGAATCCAGGGCCTGGGAGGGCCTCCCTCCAACAGCTTCGGCGAAATGGATATGAGCGAGGGGAGAATGAAGATGAACATCGTGCCTTTTCGCGAGACCGATCTGGAAGAAGCCTCAGTGTTGCTGGCCCGCCGTCATCAGGAGGATCGTGCGCACGAGGCGACATTGCCCGAACGTTTTACTCGACCGGATCAGGCATGGGTCGAGGTAGAAAAGACCTGGAAAGCCGCGACAGGTCGTGAGGGGAGTGGTGGCGGCGTCGTGGCGCGGGAGAGCGGAAGGATGATCGGGTACATGATCGGCGTTCCAAAGATTGATGCGGTCTGGGGACGCAGTGTGTGGGTGGAGTTGGCTGGACAGGCGATTGACCGCAGCTACAGCGCGGAGATCTATCGCGATATGTACGCGGCCTTGTCGCCAAGCTGGGTGGCGCTGGGCTGTCTGTACCATGTGAGCAACCTTCCTGCGCATGACCGCGACGCACTGGAAGCCTGGTTTGATCTGAGTTTTGGCAAGGAACACGTCTACGGGGTGCGTGAAACGACTGCCGCCCTGGATGGCGCCACGCCGGTTGACCCCACACTGGAGATTCGCCGCGCGATCGCTGCTGACGTTGACCTGGCCATGGAACTGGATCTGGTACTACCAGCCCATCAGGCCCGCGCTCCCGTCTACGCGATTCTCATTCCCTATCACAAAGAAGAAGAGCGGCAGGATGTCCTGGAGGAATTGCAGAAGGACGACTGGAAAACCTGGCTGGCTGTTCGCGATGGGCGATTGGTCGGCATTCAGCTATACCTGCCCGCGCAACCAGGACAGGGAATAGGCGCCTTGCCCATTCCTGATAACAGTTGTTTTCTGGGCTTTGCGGCTACCAGGGAGGACGAGCAGAGACGTGGGATTGGGCGGCTGCTGACCGCGCGTGGCCTGGCTGACGCCTCTGAGACGGGGTACACCACCTGCTTTACCGACTGGCGTGCCACGAACCTGCTCTCCTCGCGCTTCTGGACCAGGCGAGGGTGGAGGCCGGTGGTCTATCGGCTCTCGCGTCGCCTGGATAGTCGTATCCTCTGGTCCCATAACCAGACCTCACCCGACCCCTGGCTGATGCACACCTTCAGCAGCCGCTAGAGCGCCCTTGTGCGCTTCTGCCTGGCCTGTGGCTCCCCCTCTCCTCGCGGGAGAGGGGGCTGGAGGTGAGGTTCACGCCGCCGAATCGCTGGATGGCTCGGCGCCGCCGTCGGCTGTGGGCGCCGGTGGAAGCGCTTCGCCCGCCAGGCGTGGCAGGGCGTGGTAGAGATCAGCGCCGCTGAGGCCGGAGTGGCTGCTGCGGCTCAGCGCCACGGCGCGCAGGAAGTCGGCTTGCAGATCGACGCCGGTCGCCTCCCAGATCAGGCTGATGGCGCGGCGCGCGAAGGCGATGTCGTTGCGCGGCTCGATGCGGTCGAGGTCTTCGAAGAAGAAGCCGCAACTGGTATACATCCACTGGCCGATGAACTGCGCCTCCAGCAGCTGGATCGCCTTCGTCTCCAGCTCGCGTGTGGCGGGTCGCCTGCCATGCGCGCCGTAGCGCTCCCAGAAGGATTGCGGGGCCAGCCAGCCATCGCGCAGGCTCAGATAGGCGTCGCGCGCCTCCCACGGATCAGCCAGAGAGGGCGCGGCCTCGCGCTCGAAGGCGCCATCCAGCCGCGCCCGCAGGCCATCCAGCGCGCTGCGCAGGGTGGGCTTCCAGTTGGCGTCGCCTTCGGTGCAGCCGCAGCCGTCGCTCCAGCGCGCCACGCCATGCATACAACTCCACGAGCCGGGGGCGCGCAGCTTCACCTCGCGAGCCGGCGGATGGTTGGCCAGGTAGGCGTCGAGTGTGACCACCTCGTAGCCCGCCGCAGGCGCGGAGGTCAGCGTGAGGCGGCTGAGGAACTTATCGCGCCAGGCTTTGTGATGACCATACAGCTCGCCGTCGCTGGCGATGACGATGAGTTGATCCACGCCACGCGCGCGCTTCTCGGCGTTCAGGTGCTGTGGCAGGTAGGATGCGGCGAAGGTATCGGCGTTGCTGGTGATGTTCTCCTCGAAGGAGATGCTGCCGCTGAGTGGGCCAGTATAGAAGAAGACCGTCATCGTCTCGCCATTGGGCAGCCGCACGAGATAGGGTTCGGTGGGGTCTACCGGCTCGGCGGCCTGCCACGGCGCCAGCACGGTATAGGTCACGCCGCAGGCGCGCAGCGCCACCAGCGTCTCCAGATCGGCGGCGGTCTCCGGCAGCCACATGCCCTGCGCCGCGCGCCCGAAGCGCTGCTCGAAGTCCTGGAGTCCCCAGCGAATCTGGGTCAGCTTGTCGCGTGGCGTGGCCAGTGGCAGAATAGTGTGATTGTACGCCTGGGCCAACGCGGCCCCCGCGCCTGTGCGATGCAGGCGCTCGCGGTCCGAGGCGACGATGCGCCGCAGCACGTCGGGATGCTGCTCGGCGAGCCAGCTGGCCAGCGTGGGGCCAAGATCGAAGCTGATGCGCTCGAAGTTGCCGAGCGTGGCGTTGGGGCCGTAGCACTCGGCGGTAATCTTCTCATTGAAGTTGGGGAATGGCGCCGCGCCGTGCTCCGGCGGGATCTGCGCGGTGAACGGATCCTGGCGTGGCGGCTGATAGAAGTGGCCGTAGATACACAGGTACTGGTGAGAAACTTCTGACACGCCCGACACCTGGCTTTCCAGCTTCTGTACGCGACAGCGCGCACACTCTACGGATTCATTCTTCCAGCGGGTTCTTCGGATGGCGCCTCGGTCAGCCCCATGCTGGCCAGCAATCGCCTGCGCATCGCAGCGTCGTTGTGCGATGATGGAGCGTCAGTCATGACTCATCGATATCTATAACTATACACCAGCTTCAGGCCGCTGCTCACAGCGAATCTGAGTTGGGATGGCGCGTTCGCGGCGCGGCGCTCTCCATCTCGGCGCTGCCTGCCTCGCACGACGAAGCGCGCCCCTCAAAAGTGCGCCGACCGGACAATAGTCCCCCAGCCTGCTGGCCAGATCGGGCTGCGCCGATGGACTCTCGCGAGACAGTTGACAGAGGCGCCCTGGGCCGCCTACCGTGTGAGCCAAGAACGATTCGAGCGTGATGCAAGAACGAGTGATGCGCGCGGAGGGAAGGAGCGGCGGCAGCCATGGCCAGCCCACACATCAAGCCAGCGCCGGGGAATCTCGGCATCGATCAGTTCGCGTGGTACGCGCGCATGCGCGGTGAGTCGCCCGTCCATGTAGATACGCGCACGGGCGTCATCTCGGTCTTTGGCTACGACGATACCCAGCGCACGCTCTCGGAGTACGCCAGCTTCAGCTCGGAGCGTGGTGGGAGCCATGCCTCCGAGGAGCAGGCTATCAGCGCCAGCATGATTAGCTCCGATCCGCCGCGCCATCGCCGCCTGCGCAATCTGGTGACGCAGGCGTTCACGCCGCGCGCGGTGGCGCAACTGGAGCCGCGCATCGCCGCCATCGTCGCCGATCTGCTGGATCAGGTGAGCGCGGCGGGCGCGGCGGGATCATCGCAGGGCGCGTCCACTGATTTCATCGACTTCATCGAGACGTTCGCCTCACCGCTGCCCGTCACAGTCATCGCCGAGTTGCTGGGTGTGCCGCCAGAGCGACGCGCCGACTTCCGCCGCTGGTCCGATGCGCTCGTCTCGAATGGCGGCGCGGGCGGTTGGAGCGGCGCCGCCACTGCCCAGCGCGAGATGGCGATGTACTTCGGCGAGATGATCGGGCGGCGGCGGGCCGAGCCACGCGATGACCTCATCAGTCATCTCATCAGCGCGGAGATTGACGGGCAGCGCCTGACGCCCGTGGAGCTAATCGGCTGTTGTGTGCTGCTGCTGGTGGCGGGCAATGAGACCACCACCAACTTGCTCGGCGGCGCTGTCCTCGCCTTCGACGAGCATCCGGAGCAGTGGGAACGGTTGCGCGCCGAGCCAGCGCTGATCCCAGCGGCGGTGGAGGAAGTCCTGCGCTACAACTCGCCAGTGCAATCCATGTTCCGTAGCGCGCGCGCCGGGGTGCGGCTGGGCGAGACGGTTGCCTGGGAGGGGCAGCCTGTGGTGGCGTGGATCGGCTCCGCCAACCGTGATGAGGCGCAGTTCGAGCGCCCTGAGCGCTTCGACATCACCCGCGCGCCCAATCGCCATCTGGCCTTTGGGCATGGCATCCATTTCTGCCTGGGCGCGCCGCTGGCGCGACTGGAGGCGCGGGTGGCGCTGGAAGCGCTGGCCCAGCGCGCCAGACGCATCGAGGTGGCGCCGGGCGCGCGCCTGGACTGGCTGGAGAGCGCCATCGTCTATGGCGTCAAGCAGTTGCCCGTCGCGCTCATCCCCGCCTAGCGCCGCCTGATCTCGCTTGGTCTCGCCTGGCTCCGTTCACCCTGTCGCAGGCGCAATGCGTTCGCGATGAGGAATATCCGTGCGCAATCAGCGGGTACGGCACATTTTGCCCGCGATGCGACATTTCTCACAGAGCGAACGCTCGTCTCAGGCTACAGTGAGAGGTGAAAGGAGTGCGACGATGAGCGACCAGATCAAACTTGGGATTCACGTCGGCAATAGACGGGTTCCCGTCAAGGGGCGACCCGTATCTGATGAATTTGAGTTCGCGAGCGCGCTCTACACGCTGCTTCAGGAGGCCAGCAAGAACGGCGAACTGGCGGAGGGCGGCTTGAAAGGCGCTGTCGTCGGCGAGCCGAGGCTGACGCAGGGCATGAACTACCAGAGCGAGAACCTGCCGATTCTGATCGGCGGACGGCGCTTCCGGGTGAGCGTCAAAATTGAGCGCGGCTAGCCACCGGGGCCTCAGCGTGCAACGTGGGCGATGGCAGCGCGGCGGGCGTACGGATTAGGTTACAATGCGAGCATGAGGATCGGCTGAGAGCCTGTGAGTTAAGCGCGAGGATATAACCGCGCTGTGTGGGCGAACGCATTCGTGTTCGAGGAGGTTTTCGCCATGCCATCCAAATCAAAAGCCGGGGCGCATCCGCATGTCGCTCCAGTGAAGATCTATCGCACGCCTCTGCGTATCATGGCCGCCGTCCCGATGCC
Source organism: Ktedonobacterales bacterium (assembly GCA_036559055.1). Lineage (GTDB taxonomy): Bacteria > Chloroflexota > Ktedonobacteria > Ktedonobacterales > JADMIN01 > JAKAIY01. Next base: position 19,516 of record DATBTW010000159.1, on the reverse strand, counting down.
TGGCCTGGAGCCTGAGGATATCGTCGTCGAGGTAGCTCCTGCCGGGCAATTGATCGTACAGGGACAGCGACGTGGCGAACTCAAAGGCCTCAAAGATGAGTTGCTGAACGAGTGGGGCGTTGGCGATTACTACCGCAAGGTCGCTTTGCCCGCTCCTGTCGATGGCGCGCTCGCCAATGTCACCTATGGCAATGGCATCCTCGTGGTGGCGCTGCCGATTGCGCCACGCACGAAGGCCGCTCGCATCACGCTTGCCGCTGAATCACCGACACATGGCCTGCGCGCAGGACACATGGGTAAGCCGATCAGACCCTATGCGCGCATCCGGTAGCGCGACGGCTCTGCGCTAGCGTCGCGCGACTTTCTCCGTCAGATAGAGGGCCAGCAGGACGAGCGCGGTCAGGATGATGGCCAGGCCGACGCGACCTGTGGAAGTGGCCAGATAGACCAGCGCCAGCACCAGGCCGATGCCCAGCGCCACCAGCAGCATGCGCCCCACCAGCGTGGCGATGTAGGCGCGCACCGTCAGCCGTGGCGCGCGCACGCTGACCGCTGCTGCCTGCCCGCGCGCGGCTGCGGCGGCGCCATTGGCGGGAGTCAGCTCATTGGCGGCGCGCTGGTCGTCCGCGCGCAGCGTGCGCGCCTCCATCGCCGCGAGCACGGCTCCGGCGACGGTCAGGGTAGCGGTCAGCATGGGCAAGATAGAGCTGGCGGCGCGATGCGTGTGGCGTAGAGTCGAGACGTGCTGTGCTGGGTTCATGGCGGCGTCCTCCTGCAACATGGTTCCCTTCCGGGAGTCCCTTCCAGCGGGCGGCGGATCGTGGTTTCAAGCCCGTTCGCGCCGCTCTCTCTGTCCCTCACCTATTCCTGCGCAGACCCGACAGAGCGGTAATATTCTCCCCACCTCCGACGTCCTATCTCTGACGTATGCGATAGCCATCGCCTGCTCGTTTGGCGCTCGTCTCAAGCTCGCCGCCGGGCTGATCGGTCAACACGCAGACTGGCCCAGAAGTCGCTACGCCGAGGGGGCGGGCGCCGCGCCGGAGTGTACATTGTTTGCCACGCCGAGCGGTCGAAGTATGTGCAAACACTCTGCGCTTGTTGGTCGCTCCATGAACCCAAATCGTAACGACAAGCGTATACAATGGTGAGGGGTTGCGCAACCTGACTTTCTGTTGGAAAGTATTGGAAGAGGGGCGAATTGAAGGCGCCTCAGGCGATTGCAATCGCGCCGATGCTTTCCAAAACGAAGAATATTGCTTTCGAAACGGAAGTAAGGCATTTTGCGCCAGAAAAGTCAGGTGTTTACCCGATGCCCCGACTGTTTCCTGGCGGATACACTGGGGCCGACGCTGGACAAATGATATGCAATGGCACGTCCCATGCAAACCGGCGCTGCGCTACGCATCGTAACCAACGCCAGACTGGGTCCACGGTGAGACCCAATGGAGAGGATGACGAGCTATGGCTGCCACACGACCATTGATTGAGGAGACATCGGGGCAGGTTCCCGATGACGGTGAACTCAATATTCGTTTGACAGACACCTCCGATGCGCTGGACGATGACCTCACAATGGATCAAGCCGCCGAAGCGGATGATGTTGTAGATGCTGTACATGCTGTGGCTGGCGATGACGCCGAGCGGGAGCCAACCGAGGCGGAGCTGGAGGCGCTCTCGGCGGAAGAAGAGGACGCGCTCTTTGGCAAGGGCGCTGGCTTCTACGGTGGCGCCGATGGCAGCGAGGACGCCTTCCAGAGCTACCTGCATGACATTCGCGGGCTTTCGCTGCTCTCGCACGATGAGGAAGTCATCCTGGCGAAGCGCGCCCAGAGCGGCGATGTGCGGGCCCGACGCCGCCTGATCGAGGCCAATCTGCGGCTGGTGATCTCCATCGCGCGGCGCTACACCAACTCCGGTGTGCCGCTGATTGATCTGATCCAGGAAGGCAACCTCGGCCTGATGCGCGCTGCTGAGAAGTTCGACTGGCGGCGCGGCACCCACTTCGGCACCTACGCCACCTGGTGGATTCGCCAGGCCATCAGCCGGGCCGCTGGCGAGCAGTCGCGGCTGATCCATCTGCCAGAGCATGTTTCGACCCGCCTGCGCAAGGTGCGCCGCGTGGCCTCGCAGCTCTCGCAGGAGAATGGCGGCGATCCGCTGCCCGAGCAGATCGCCGAGGCGTCCGGGCTGGCCATCGCCGAGGTGGATGATCTGCTGCACATCACCGAGCAGCCTGTCTCGCTCGATACCCCTGCCGACACTGACAACCGCCTGGCGCTCTCCGACACGCTCGAAGACCCCGGCGTGCAGGCGCCCGCCGACATCGCCTCGCAGCATCTGCTGGGCGAGGAGCTGCATCGCGCGCTGGCCCAGCTCACCTCGCGTGAGCGCTCGGTGGTGATCCTGCGCTATGGCATCGGCGATGGGCGCAGCCGGACGCTGCTGGAGGTTGGCAAGGAGCTGGGCATCTCGCGCGAGCGCGTGCGCCAGCTCGAGATGGTCGCGCTGGCCAAGCTGCGCGGCGCGGCGGTGACGCAGGGGCTGGGCGACCTGCGCTGATCGCGAGACGACGACCCAGACGCGCTCCAACGATGGATGCCCCCTCTTTCGGGAAGGTTGGGCGTCCATCCTGTTTGTCTGACCCATCTTGCAGCGGATGAGCAGGCGCGCGGCTGTGGCGACCTATACTGATGCATACGCAACCCGCCCAGAAACTCGTGACTCCCCTCTCCCGCCTTGGCGGGGGAGGGGCTGGGGGTGGGGGCCAGCGACCACGACATCTGAGGAGCGACGAGTGACGGCCGAAGCGCAGACCGATGCGACGCCGCAATCCGAGCGCGTGGCGGGGGGCGCCACAGCGCAGGCGCACGGCGAGCGAGCGCGGCTGACCATCGCCTTCGCCGCTTTCATTCTGATCGGCCTGAATGATGGCGTGATCGGCGTGCTGCTGCCCAGCATCATCGCGCACTACCACATCTCCACCGCGACCGTCGGACTGCTCTTCCCCGCCAGCTCCATCGGCTATCTCTGCGCTGCCTTCAATAGCGGCTTCCTGCTGGAGCGGCTGGGCCGCCGTGTCTTTCTGGCCTTTGGCGCGCTTTCGTGGATCGCCGGGATGCTGGTCTTTGCGTCTCTGCCGCCGTTCTACGCGCTGCTGCCCGCGCTCCTCGCTGCCGGCTTCGGTGTCGCCATCCTCGACGCCGGACTGAACGCCTACATCGCCGCTCTGCCGCGTGGGGTCAGCCTGCTCAACTATCTGCATGCGTTCTATGGCGTGGGCGCGCTGCTGGGGCCGCTGCTGGCCACGGCGATGCTCAGCAGCGTCTTCGGCTGGAATGCGACCTACTATGCGCTGGCGCTGGGCGTGGCCGCTGCGCTGGTAGGGTTCGCGCTGCGCTTCGAGCGACGACGGCGCGCCGAGGCGCAGCCCGCCGCCTCGGGCGTCTCGCCGACGGGGCGCGGGCTGCTGCGCACGACCCTGCGCTCGCCGCTGGTCTGGCTCTGCGCCATCTTCCTGCTGGTCTACGTCGGCGTGGAGGTCAGCCTGGGCGCGTGGAGCTATTCGCTGCTGACGGGTGGGCGCGGCATCGCCACGCTGCAAGCCGGATGGATGGTCAGCGGCTACTGGTTCGGGCTGACACTGGGGCGCGTCATCCTGGCGCGCGTGGTCGAGCGCATCGGCCCGCAGCGCGCCATTCAGTGGCTGACGGTGGGCGTGGTGGCGGGCATCGCGCTGGTATGGGCGCCCGCAGGCTCCGGGGCGGGCGCGGCGCTGGCGGCGGTGGGGCTGTGGCTGGTTGGCTTCAGCCTCGGTCCGATCTTCCCCAGCGTGATCGCCGTCATCAGCGCAGAGACGCGCCCGCGCCTGCGCCAGAGCGCCATCGGCTTCGCGGCCAGCCTGGGGAGCATGGGCGGCGCCTTCTTCCCCTGGGTGGCGGCCAATCTGGCGCAGCGCCTCGGCCTCTGGTCGCTGCTGCCCTACACCGCCGCGCTGACCGTCATCATGCTGGCGCTCTGGCTCTGGCTGAGGCGGAACCTCTCCACCCAGGGGGTTAGGGGGTGAGGTACTCCAGCGTGGCGCGGGCCAGCGTCTCCAGGCCAATCGCCAGCGCTTCCTCGGCGATGTCGAAGCGCGCGCTGTGGTGGGGCGCGTCGATGCCACGCTCCGGGTCGCTGGCGCCGACGAAGAAGTAGCAGCCGGGCGCCGCCTCCAGGAAGTAGGCCATGTCATCGCTGGCGGCCTGGCGCTGATCGCCGCCGGGGACGTTTTCCGCGCCGACCGTGGCGATGGCCGCGCGCCGCACGAGCTCCGCCATCGCCGGATCGTTGACGCAGGCCGGGCAGCCGCCGCGCACCTCGTAATCGACCTCGGCGCGCATGCCACGCGCCACGCCGTGCGCCACCTCGCCGATGCGCGCCCGCAGCAACTCGCGATCAGCCGGGTCATATGCCCGCAGCGTGCCGCGTAGCTCCACACTATCGGCGATCACATTGAAGGCGTCGCCGCCGTGGATCGAGCCGAAGGTGACCACTGCTGGATGAAACGGCGACACCTCGCGCGCCACCAGCGTTTGCAGCGCCGTGATGATCTCCGCCGCGACGACGACCGGATCAACCCCCAGATGCGGCATGGCGCCGTGGCCGCCGCGCCCGCGCACCCGCAGCCACACCTCATCGGCGCTGGAGAAGACCGCGCCTGCCGCCACCGACACCTGGCCCACCGGCACGGGCGCCCACAGGTGCAACCCCAGCGTCGCATCGACCCTGGGATGCGCGGTCACGCCGTCGGTCAGCATGGCCAGCGCCCCGCCGATGCGCTCCTCCGCTGGCTGAAAGACGAACTGCACCGCGCCACGCAGTTGCTCGCGGCGCCCCATCAGCAGCTCGGCCAGGGTCAGCGCGATGGCGATATGGCCATCGTGGCCGCAGGCGTGCATCACCCCTGGATGCTGCGAGCGCCACGGTCGGACGCTCTCGTCAGCTTCCTCCGTCACGGGCAGCGCGTCGATGTCGGCGCGCACCAGCAGCGTGCGCCCGGGCCGCTCACCTGCCGCTTGCCCGCGCAGCATCGCCGTCACGCCAGCGCCGCCCACGCCTTCGAGCGGGTCCAGCCCCAGCGCGCGCAGCCGCCGCGCAATCTCCGCCGCCGTCTCATGCTCGGCGAACGACAGCTCCGGGCGCTGATGGAAATAGTGTCGCGTCTCGATCAACTGGTGTTGGCGCTGCGCCACCTCAGCGGCGAGCGCGTCACTCGCTCCCGGCATGCGGATGACCTCCTTCGGCTGGCTGATGACTGGCTGATACCTGAGGACGCAAGCGTCGCTCTGGCGCGTGTTTTCTGGCCCTGTCTGCGCATTGTACAATCTGCCAGGGCGCGGCGGCGCGCTGTGCGCCTCTGGAGCGCACTGAGGTAACTCATGTAAAAGGCGCCACAATTGCTGCGTCTGTTCTGTAACAGGCGCCAGAGCGGGAGGACATCGTGAGCGAACCTACGAACGAGGAACTGGTAGCGCAGTTAGCCAGCGCGCCCGATCTGCTGGACGCCTCGCTGGCGGCCGTTGGCGTCGCATCTCAGTCAGCCACGCCCGGCGCGACCGGAGAAGCGAGCTGGACGACCAGCGAGATCATCGGCCATCTCTGCGACGCGGCGCGCTACTGGGGGGCGCGCATGCGGCTGGCGGCGCGCGAAGACCGCCCAACGTTGCAGACGTTCGATCAGGATAGCTTCGTGGCGCTGGCGGCGTATCGCTATGTGCCAGCCGACATGCTCGCCCAGGAGTTTCGCCTGATCAATGCGTCTAATGCAGCGATGCTGCGTGGCCTGAGCGCGCAGGACTGGGAGCGGGTGGGCGTGCACAGCGAGCGTGGCCCGCTCACCATTCGCCAGATGGTCGAGATCGAAGCGGGGCATGAACTGGAGCATGCGCGTGCGCTGTCCGACGCCAGTTGAGTGTGTGCGCCATTCGCGTGAATGGTTGTCACACAGGGGTGGATAGCGTATACTCGGCGGGATGAGACTCGCTTACGCTGGCGCTCTTCACGTTGGGCGCCGCGCGTTCCAAGCGCATCGGCAGCGTATCAGACCCAGCGAGACCCGGATTGTAGACGAGAATAGCTCAGCGACGCGCTGAGGAAGCGGATGCAGACGTCCGATTCCACCAGCCTCGCTCACGTCTATTCATATGGAGCAGGAGCTTTTCACAAGCTTATGGATAGCTCAACAAACAAGGCATCCAGGCGCCAGGTAAGCCTCATCGCGGGTCTGGCGGTCGTGCTGATTTTCGTCTTCGGACTCCTACAGGGAAACATTCCTCTCATCGTGTCGTTGGTCGGCGCGGCGATGGCCATCATTGCCTGGCTCTACAGCGCCTTCACCGCGCTGCGCTCCAGGCAGATGGACTGGCTCTTGCTGCTGGGCCTGGGCATGCTGGTCTCGCTGGCGCTCATTGGCGTCTCTATCATCAGCGCCAGCGCCAGTGGCGAGCCAAACGCCGTTCCGCTCTCGATCGCGGAGCTGGCGCTGCTGCCGCTGGCCTTCATCACGATGAGCTATGCCTCGCTGAGCGCTGAGCCGCTGCTGATGCGCGGTGTGGTCGCCTACCTGGGCTTGTGGAGCCTGCTCTCGCTCATCATCGGCGGCACGCTGGTCGGCGGCGCCATCGGCACCAATATCGGCGCGGGCGCCACGTACATCACGGCGCTGGGCTTCCGCCTGTATGCCGTCGCCGGGGTGCTGGCCATCTTCACGTGGGTCATCGGCCTGATCGTAGCCTACCGCACGAAAGCCTGGGGCTGGTTCGCGCTGGTCGTGCTGCTGCCCGCGATAGGCGCATTCATGTTCGGCATGTTTGGGCCGACGCGCCAGGATGTGGTCATGGCAGAAGAGAACGCGCGCGCCCGTCGGGCGGCTGGTCTCGTCTAGCTGCGGCGCGGCCCCAGGCGCGCACGTTTTGATCATCTGATCATCGCGACCGATGCAGGTCCGCGCTCAGGCTGGCGAGTGGCCATCCTGGCGCGGACCTTGCGCTATGCCTCCATCCGGATACATCCGGATACGTCCCGCGCATCCTCAGCGCGCGTTCAGTGGCGGCAATTCAGATGACACGCTCGCGTGACCCGCAGGCGTATAATGGGTGTAGAGATTCGTGAGAGGCGCAGAAGCCCCAGGGACGGGCGGGCTGCGAGAGATGCAGACGTCTTCCTGGCGTGCGACGCTATTTCGCCTCGGAAACGGAGAGGTTACCGTGGGTGGATTGCATTGGTATGACCTGCTCGGCTTGGTCATTCTGGGATTGATCATCTTCGGGCCGAAGAAACTGCCAGAGATGGGTTCCGCGCTGGGCAGAACCATCCGGGAGTTCCAGAAGTCGATGCGTGAGGTGACGAACCCGGAGCCTCCGTCGTCCGTACCACCAAGCGCCCTCCAGACGCCGCAAGTCACGGCAGACGCCGCGCCCGCGATTGCGCCAGCCGCGCCTGCGCCCGTGGTAGAGACGCCAGCAGTGGCGACTTCGGTAGCCACTGAGGAAGAGCACGCTGACCGCAGCGCAGAGGCAGGCGCAGGGGCGGAAGCGGCCACACTGGTCGAGGAAGACTCGGTTCGGTAGCGCACGGGAGCGTCGGGGCGCCGACGCGCGAGCAATGATTCCGTCCCCAGGCGCCTCCAGGCGCCCGCAGGGTGGCGCGATGGCAGGAGCGACTCATGGCAGCGACAGACGCGCGCAAGGTCGAGCCGACCGAGGCTCCGACGCTGGGCGGGCCAGAGGACGAAGAGCTTGGCAGCGTCATGACGCTGGTCGAGCACCTCGAAGAGCTACGCAAACGACTGCTGATCGCGATCATCGCCATCGCCGTGTGCAGCGTGGTGACCTACATCTTCTGGGATCCCATCTTTGGCTTCCTGCTCTCGCCCCTGCCCGACATCTCCGGCGGCGCGGGCGGCGCGAGCATCATGCAGCATGGCAAGTTGGTCATCTCCGATCCGGTCGGCGGCTTCATGATCGCGCTGAAGGTGTCGATCGCCGTGGGTATCGCCCTCGCCACGCCGGTGGTGTTGTATCAGATCTGGGGCTTCCTCGCGCCCGCTATGACGCGCCGCGAGCGCAAATATGCGGCGCCGTTCACGCTGCTGGGGGTCGGGCTATTCGTCATCGGGCTGGTCGTCGGCTTCCTCGTGCTGCGCTACCCCATCGACTGGCTGGTGACGTTTGGCCACGATCGCTTCATTCCGCTGATCACCGCCGATTCGTACTTCACGTTCGTCACCTACTTCCTGCTGGCGTTTGGCGCGGTCTTTGAGTTGCCACTGGTGCTCACCCTCCTCGGCGTCGTCGGCGTCATCAACAGCCGCATGCTCCGCCAGAAGCGCATGTATATCCTCTTCGCGCTGTGGGTCGCGTCCTGCTTCATCACGCCGGGGGCCGACCCCATCAGCCCGATCATCATTGGCGCCGCGCTCACCGGGCTCTTTGAGTTGAGCATCGTCCTGTTGCGCATCATCAAGAAATAGCGCATGCATGAGCCAGGCTGATCGCTTCCAGCCAGCGTCAATCCGCGACTCGCCCCAGTCACCCACACGTGGGCCGGTGGCGCTGATTTACAGCGCGCGCGCAGGCTCGGCGCGCGGCGGACATCCGCAGGCGCTGCTGGAGCGCGCGGGAGTGCCGGTGGCGCTGAGCCTGCCGGTGGAAGCGCTCGACATTCGCGAGCCGCAGGGCCAGCGCTGGCGTGCGGCGGGCTGCGTGGCCGCCGTGGCGGCGGGTGGCGATGGCACAGTGGGCGCGGTAGCCACGCACGCCGTCGGCGTCGATCTCCCGCTGGGCATCTTGCCGCTGGGGACCGCGAATGACATCGCCCGCGCGCTCGACATCCCGCTGGCGCCCGCCGCCGCCGCCGCTGTCATCGCGCGGGGCGAGCCGCGCGCCATCGACGCCGGGCAGGCGATCCCCTCGCGTACGCAGCCCCACGCCGCTACGCAAGAGGCCGCAGCGACGCAGGCTGCCCTGACCAGCGCGCTCGCAGGCGCCTCATCCGAACCGCCCACGCTCGGCGCATATTTCCTGCACGCGCTGACGCTTGGCCTGAACGTCGAGTTCGCGCGGCTGGCGACCGATGCGACGCAGCGTCAGCTCTGGGGCCGCCTGACCTATCTGGCCTCGGCCATCGAATCGCTGGAGCATCTACGCCCCGTGACAGTGAACCTGCGCTTTTCTGGCATGGCTGGCGCCGCAGAGGATGACATCTTCGTCGTGCAGAGCGAGACAGCGCTGCTCTCGGCGATCAATCTGCCGGTGTTTGGTGGGCGGCTGGGGCTACGGGTTCCGGGCGTGCGTACCGATGATCGCCTGCTCGATTTCATCCTGATCGAAGCGCCCGAACCGCGTGGCGCGCGCGCGGCGCTGGAGGCGGCGCTGGGCGGGCTGACACGCGCGGCGCAAGCGCTCTGGGCGTCCCAGCAGGCGGGCCAACATCCCGTGCAGAATCCTGCGGGCCTGGCGATGCCGGGGGCGCGCTGGTTCCGGGCGCGCGCGGTGGAGATCGAGACGGAGCATCCCGTCGAGCTAACGCTGGATGGCGAGCTGCGCGGGCGCACGCCAGCGGTGGCGCGTGTCGCCCCTATCCCTGTGCGGGTGATCGTCCCGACAGGGCCGCAGGTGGCGCGCGGGCGCTGAGGGAGCGCGCCACAGCGCAGTGGGGATGCAGCGGGGACGTGGCGCGGCGTGCTACGATGGAATGACAGTCGAGAAGATAGGAAGAAGAATAGTAGCGGTATGAGCGGCCACGACAAGAGCAAATTTCCGCGCTACCCGCGTCGCGGCCCCAGTCGTCCGGGCCAGGCGGGCGACTCCGGTCGGCCCAGTCGGCCAGGGCAGCCCGGCAAGCCAGGGCGACCGAAGCGCGGGACGATCCAGCCGCGCCGTCCATCGCTGGAGACGCGCGTGAGCGCCACGGAGAGCGAGCATCGTCGCCGCAAGCGTGAGATGGGCGATGCCGCGCCCAGCCGCGCGCTGGCCTGGCGGCTGGCCTGGGATCCCGCGGCTGAGGCGCTGGTGGATGAATTCGCGGCGGAACAGCCCTTCCCGCTCGATCCCTTCCAGCGCGAGGCGGCGCAACACCTGGCGGAGGGACGCTCTGCGCTGGTCGCCGCTCCTACGGGCACTGGCAAGACCATTATCGCGGAATTCGCTATCTGGCAGGCGCGACGAGCGGGGCAGCGCGCCATCTACACCGCGCCCATCAAGGCGCTCTCCAACCAGAAGTTCCGCGACCTGCGCGAGCGCTATGGGGCCGATGCGGTGGGGTTGCTGACCGGCGACATCGTCGAGAACCCCAGCGCGCGCATCGTGGTGATGACCACCGAGATCTACCGCAACATGCTGCTGGAGGGGTTGCGCGCGGCGCACGTCACCCCACAGGATGAGGCCAGCGCCACACTGGCGGCGATTGACACGCGCTACGGCGCCCCAACAGGCCAGGCGCCCAGCGCGCCCTCGAATGTGGCGGAGATGGCGCGCCGCGCCCGCCTTGACGAAGAACTCTCCAGCGTCGGCTGCGTCATCTTCGATGAGCTGCACTTCCTCAATGATCCGCAGCGCGGCCCCGTCTGGGAGGAGGCCATCATCCACTCGCCGCCGCACGTCGTCTTCGTGGGGCTTTCGGCGACGGTGAGCAACGCCGATGAGCTGCGCGAGTGGATCGAGCAGGTACACGGCCCGATGGCGCTGGTCTACCACACCGAGCGTTCGGTGCCGTTGGAGCACTTCTACTTTCTGGATGGCGAGCTACGTCTGGCGCAAAACGCCGGTGGGCAGCGCGTCGAGCGCTTCCCAGGCATCGGCGGCGAGACCAAGCTGGCCCGCCTGCGCGAGCGTGGCCGCCGCTACACCTTCGATGGCTCCAGCCGCGCGCCCGCCCGCGCCAGTGGCGAGGCGACGCCCTCCATGGTGGACATCCTGCGCGGCGCAGCGGATGACGCGGAAGCCAGCGCGGGCGGCGTGGATGAGCCGCCGGAGCGCGTCACGCCAGCCCCCAGCGAAGTGCTGACGGCGCTGCGCAAGGCTGAACTCTTGCCCGCGCTCTACTTTCTGCCGGGGCGCAAGGCGGTTGAGGCGGCGGCCCAGGATGCGGCGACGCATCTCTTCACCACGCCTGATCAGCGCGCACGGCTGACCACCGAGGTGCGTGAGTGGGTGCGCGCGCTGCCAGCGGAAGATCAGCGGCTCGATCAGGTGCGTAACCTGACGGAGCTGCTGCCGCGCGGGCTGGGATTCCACCATGCCGGGCTGCTGCCAGGGTTGAAGGTGATGGTTGAGACGCTCTTTCAGCGCGGCGACCTGAAGGCCGTCTTCGCCACCGATACGCTGGCGCTGGGCATCAACATGCCGGCGCGCAGCGTCGTGCTGGGTAGCCTGAGCAAGTTCGATGGCGTGCAGATGCGGTTGATGACGCCCAATGAATACCAGCAACTCACCGGGCGCGCTGGCCGCCGTGGCATCGACGCGCGTGGCGCCGCCGTCATCCCGTATTCGCCGTGGGACGCCTTCGAGCCAGCCTTCACCGCGCTCACCGCGCCATTGCAGCCCGTGACGAGCGCCTTCACCGTGCGCTACAACACCGTGCTGAATCTGTGGCGTCCGGGCGATCTGACCCGCCTGCGGCGCGCGGTCGCGGCCAGCCTGCGCGAGTTCCAGCGGCGCACTGTGGAGGTGGTTCGCGGGCCAGGCAAGCGCAGGCGCAGGGGTCAGCCAGATGATGCGCAGGGTGGGCAGGATGTGCGCGCCTACTACGAGCCAGAGCCTACAGAGAGCGACAATCCCCGGCGACGCTCCATCGATCTCAGCATCGATGCGCGCGCCGAGCTGAACTCGACGATCTATGTGCTGCGCGCGATGGGCTACATCGGCGAGGACGACGCGCTGACCGTGCGCGGGCGGACGCTGCGAGCGATCTTCCATCCGGCGGGGATGGTGATCTGTGAGCTGCTGTTCCGTGGCGCGCTGGATGAGCTGAGTCCGGCGGAGCTGGCGGAGGTCATCAGCTGGTTCACGTTCGATAGCGACCGCTCGCTGCGCAACGCCATGTTCCTGCCCGCCAACGTCTTTCAGACGCGACGTGTGGCGCAGCGTATCCAGCGCGAGGCGCAGGACTTCGAGTTCGGTGAAGGGATGCAGGTGAGTCCCGGTATCGTGGATGCCTTCCACAGTGTCGCGCTCAATTGGGCGCGCGGCACGTCGCTGAGTGGGCTGCTGCGGCGCATCGAACTGGCCGAGGGCGATCTGCTGGTGACGCTCAACCAGACCATCGACCTGCTCCAGCAGGCGCAGGGCGCGCTGGCCCAGACGCTCGATGCGCGCGAGCTGTGGCGGGTCGCTGGCCCCGATGCGCGCGGGCGGCGCCAGCAACTGCTCGACCTGACGCACAGCCGCCTGGAGGCGTTGCGTCCACGGCTGGGCGAGGCATGGCGCATCATGCTGCGGGGCAGCGTCGCGCTGAGCCGCGCCCTCCCCGCGATGGCCACACCCGCGCTGGAGGAGCTTCAGGATCTGGAGGACGACGATGCCACGCTGGCCGAGCAGACGCTCAGTCACGAGCTGCCCGCGCTGGCGATGGCGGAAGACGAAGACGCCACCGAGGCCAGCGCCGACCGCGATGAGGAAGATGAGGAAGGCGCCGACGCCAGCCAGTGACGCCAGCGGCGCGGTGGTCGCCAGCTACAGCTACGACACCTGGCGCCACCTGGCCGCGAGCAGCGAGAGCATTCCCAACGCCAACGGCTGGGTCAACCCCTACCGTTTCGATGGCCGTGACGGTGTGCGCTGTGATGCGGCGACGGGGCTGGACTGAATGGCGACCAGGGCGTATGACCCGACCATCGGCCGCTTCATCTCGCATGATTCGCTGGGGCGTGTCCCGTTCAACCTGGCCGACAACCCGTATATCTACGCGGACAACAACCTACTCTCCAACATCGATCCCAGCGGGCAGTACCGGGTGGCAGGCTTCGGCTCGACGCAGCCGGAGCCTGGAGTTGACCCGGAACGATGGCCGACTCCGGCCAGCCGATGACGACCGCGCCCATCCGCTCGTAGAACGCGCGCGTTGGGGTCAGCGTCGAGCGTGAGCGTTCGCGCGCCAGACGCCACCGCCTGCGCGACGGCGCGGAGCCAGAGCAGCGCGCCAGCGCCACGCCCCATCGCGGTCGGCTCGCCTCCATGCTATCTGCTCCTTTCATTTCTCTGCCGCCTGGCTCACACCTCGCCGTCGGGGAGAGCGGGCGGCGAGCGGGATGGCTCGCCAACTCTTCCGACCACATGAGCGTACATATGCTGGCGCCGCCTGTGCTGGCGCCGGATTCGCAGGTAGTGAGACAGCGCCAATCGAGAGGGACAACACGATGGGATACAATCCGCGTTCCGGTGGCATGGGCTGCCTTACGGCGACCGCGCTCGCGCTGGTCATCATCTTCATCCCAATCGTCGGCCACATCATTCTGACGGTGATGATTCTGGGCGACGATCTGAGCAGTGGTGAAAAGGTTCTCTGGTTGATTGTCGTCTGGGTCTTCTGGTTTATCGGCCCCTTCCTGTATCTGCTGCTCGGCCAGCGACGCAACCGTCTGTTCAGCCAACTGGCGTGACCATCGCCGCCTGGCTCATGCCTCGCCGCCCGTGGGCCGAGGAGCCGCAGAGGGGAACCGCGGCGCCCGCTTCTCGCGCAGCGCGGCGGCGCCCTCCACGACATCAGGCGCCATGAAGCAGAGCATCTCGTAGGCGGCGGACTGGTCGAAGATGGGGCCAGCCGCCTTGAGCCAGTTGTTCAGGACGCGCCTGGTCAAGCGGATGGCGGTCTGCGGGCCGGTGGCGAGCGTCTGGGCGACCCGCAGCGCCTCCGGAAGCGTCTCATCGCGTGGGACGGCTCTGGTGACCATGCCGATGCGCTCGGCCTCGACGCCAGAGAGCATCTCGCCAGTCAGCAGGTAGTAGCGCGCTTTGGCGAACCCCGCCAGCAGCGGCCAGATGATGGCCGCGTGATCGCCCGCCGCGACGCCCAGCTTGATATGCCCGTCGCCGAGCTGCGCATCCTCGGCGCAGATCGAGATGTCGGCCAGCAGCGCCACCGCCAGCCCGGCGCCGACCGCGACCCCGTTGATCGCCGAGACGATGGGCTTTTCGCAGTTGATCAGGTTGTAGACCAGATCGCTCATCTCGCTCAGCATGGCCTCCACCCGGTCGTGATGTCCGGCGATGCGATGGATCATCTCCAGATCGCCGCCCGCCGAGAAGGCCCTGCCCGCGCCGGTGACCACCGCCACGCGCGTCGCGGGATCGGCGGAGACATCTTTCCACACGCGGGCCAACTCGCCGTGCATGGCTTCGTCCACGGCATTGTACTTCTCCGGGCGGTTGAGGGTAATGAGAAGGACGCCGTTCTCACGCCGCGCGAAGGTCAGATGCTGATACTCGTCGTAGTTCATGGGGCGGCCACCTCTGCTGCCTGCGGACGCTGTCTGCGGCGTCCGGTGCGACTTCTCTGACTCGAATGACTCGAACAACCCTTTGACGCGCACACTATTCTACGGCGCCAGCGCGCGCCCGACCCGCTGGCGGGCGATGATAAGCTTCATGATCTGCGCCGGGCCGTCCCCGATCTGCAAGCCCCGCGTGTCGCGCAGGCGCTGCTCCATGCGCGCCGTCATCGCCAGATGTGACACTACCAGGAGCATGAGTTCGCCTCTCACACTCCACGCCGCCTGATGACGGCCCGCAACGCGCAGTACATGCAGGCATGGGATGTGCGGGCGTTAGAGGCGTCGCGCCTTCCGGTCGGCGTCTGCCCTGTACGGGCTGACCGCCCGTTGGCCGTCCGCTGTTCAAGGAGGCATCCGAATGTCGCACCGTGCTCCTGCGAGCGCCCGTCCACATGTGCTCATCGTCGGCGCTGGTTTCGGGGGGCTTGCCGCCGCCCAGCATCTGGCCCATGTGCCAGTTGATGTCACGCTGGTTGATCGCCACGACTATCACACCTTCCATCCGTTGCTCTATCAGGTGGCTAGCTCGCTGCTCAATGCGGAAGATGTTGGGCGACCGCTACGCGCGATGTTCCACCACCAGCGTAATATCACCATCCGTGAAGCGACCGTGACGGACATTGACTGGCAGGCTCACCGTGCGCTGCTCGACCAGGGGGACAGTCTGCCGTTCGATTACCTCGTGCTGGCGGCGGGCGCGGTCGTCAATTACTTCGGAACCCCCGGCGCACAGGAACATGCTGTTCCACTCTATACCCTGCCAGACGCCATACGTCTGCGCAACCAGATACTGGGGCGTTTCGAGGCCACCGAACGCGATCCCGCGCTGCTGGCCGAGGGCGCGCTGACCTTCGTGGTGGTCGGCGCTGGCCCAACCGGCGTAGAAACCGCCGGCGCGCTGGTGGATATGCTGCACAACGTGCTGGCCAAAGACTATCCCGATCTGGCGCTCAACCAGGCGCGCGTCATCCTGGTCGAACGCGGGCCAGCCGTGCTGCCCGCGTATGGCGAGCGCCTGCGCGCCTATGCGGCGAAGACGCTCCAGGAGCGCGGTGTAGATCTGCGACTCGGCCCGGCGATCACCGAGGTCAGCGGCGCTCGTGCGCGCCTCTCCACGGGCGAGGAGCTACCCGCGCGTACCGTCATCTGGGCGGGCGGCCTGCGCGCCAATCCGCTGGCGGCGACCCTCAGCGCCGCGCAGGGGCATGCTGGCCGTGTGGCTGTTGGCTCCGACCTGAGCGTCAAGGGTCATCCCAACGTCTTCGTCATCGGCGATATGGCCCAGATCAGCGATGACGGGAAGTCGCTGCCGCAACTCGCGCAGCCCGCCATCCAGGCAGGCAAGCACGCCGCCCACCAGATCACCCGCCGCCTGCTGGGCGAGCCTGGCGCGCCGTTCCACTACATCAACCCTGGCACGATGGCGACGATCGGGCGTGGCGCGGCGGTCTGCGAGTTCCCCAACGGCTTAGCGCTTGATGGGTCAGTCGCCTGGCTGGCCTGGCTGGGCGTGCATCTGGTGGAGCTGGGCGGCATGCGTGACCAGCTCGATGTCCTTACTTCCTGGGGCTGGGCGTTCCTGACGAATGAGCGCGCCGCGCGCATCATCATTGACCCGCATGAAATCGGCGCTTCCAGCGCTACCGCCACGGCCAGCGGCCACTGATACGGCGCAGAGCACACGCCAGCCAGGGGTGAGCGGATGTGACATCATTGCTTGGGTCAGCGCTTCTCTGCCGTCCCACCGCGCCTGATGTGTGAGGTGTGGGGCGCCCACTCGTGACCTGGTGCTAAGTATTGCGACGGGCGCTGCGTAATGAGAGTGAGAGGATCCTCTACCGACGCAGAGCTGAGAAGGCCGTATTGGCCTTGCCAGCCGCGAAACTGTGACGCTGCGACGCAAACCAACAGACGGAGGCGCTCGTGATGTCTGGCGATACACGCGAAGAACGCGAGGAAGATGACGCCATCCGTCGCTGCCAGCAGGGCGAGATCGCCAGTCTGGGGGCGCTGGTCGCGCGCTATCAGATTCCGGCTGTCCGGCTCGCCTACCTGCTGACCGGCGATCATGCGCTGGCCGATGATGTCGCGCAGGAGAGCTTTTTGCTGGCCTACCGCGGCATCAAGCGCTTCCGACTGGGCGAGCCATTCGCGCCGTGGTTCTTTCGCATCGTGACCAATACGGCGCGCCAGCAACTCCGCTCTGCCCGGCGCCGACACGAGATCAGCCTGGATGCGCTCACGCCCGATGAATCTGGCGAGCGGCGCCTGGGCGTGGCGCCCGACGCCGCTCGCGCCAGCCACGCCGACCCGGCGGAGCAGGCCGAGCGAACCGAGGCGGGCGCCGCGCTGCTAACCCTGCTGGAGAGCCTGCCGCGCAAGCAACGTGAGGCGGTGGCCCTGCGCTACTACCTGGGCTACTCCGATCAGCAGATCGCGCGCATCCTCGGCTGCCGTCTCGGTACGGTGCAACAGCGACTCCACGCCGGGCGCGCCAGCCTGCAGCAGGCGGTTCGCCGCCGCTATCCCTGGCTGCTCAGCGCGCTCTCCACCCTCTCGACTCTCTCGCCCAGCGACCATGCGGGCGACCATCAGGAGACGCAACGCCATGTCACATCAGAATCCGGACGGGTTTGATCAGCTCGACGACGAACTGCGCGGGCTGTTCTCACGCGCCGCTGCCCATATCGATCCACCGCGCGACCTTGCCGAGAGCGTGCAGCAACGGTTGGCGCAGGGTGGCTGGTCCACACAGGCGGGGGGCGCGCATCGCTCCCCGGCCATCGCCGCCACGCTCAGCGCATTCGTGGTGGTGGCGCTGCTAGTGGGCGTCTTCTATGCCTTCGGGCGCGGGGGTCTGCGTCCCGGCGGCTCTGGTGGGACGGGCGCCAACCCCGGAACGGGGAGCTCGCCCGCCGCGCTGAGTGTGTCGAGCGTTGATCTGGCGGTCAGCCCCACGTCCATCGCGGGCGCTGCCTGCGGCAGCTCCGCCACATTCACCTATACCGCGACCTTCCACATCCCGGCGCACAGCGCGGGTGGCGTCATCCAGTACGCCTACACGCTCAATAATGGGCGCTCGCAGACCGCTGGCAGTGTGCAGGTTCCCGCTGGCGCGACCAGCGCGACGGCGACCTTCAGCAGCTCTGGCGCGCTGCCCGCCGACCATACCTATCCCGGTGTGGCGATGGTGATGGTCACCAGTCCCAATCACGTCACCTCGCCCGGCGTGACGCCTAGCGGGGCATGCGTGGCCACGAGCGCCTTCCGGGTGCAGAGCGTGACGGTACAGGTCAGCCCCGCCAGCCTGGCGGGCCACGCTTGCGGCTCATCACTCACCGAGACCTATACGGCGACCTTCCATCTGGCCGCCAATGGCCCCGGCGGGACGATCAGTTTCCAGTACACGACCAACAACGGGCGTGGCTCGACCCCGGCGAGCGTGACGGTCGCGCCGGGCCAGACCAGCGCCAGCTATGCCTTCACCTGGTCGGGCGCGCTGCCCGCTGACCATACCGCGCCGGGCGCTGGCGGCGTGATCGTCAGCAGCCCGAACGCCATCACGTCCGCGCTGGTCGGCCCATCTGGCGCTTGCAGCTAGCGGAGTCGCAGGCAAGCATCGCCATTCACCCACCACGACGAAGAAACGCCAGATGGTCACAGCGACCACCTGGCGTTTCTTCGTTCAGCGCTCACCTGCTTGCGATTGTTGCGATCTGCGCGCGAAGGATCGGCATGTCGTCGCGGCTGCCGTTGCGGGAAGCGCTCACATCATCATCACCAGCAATTTACGCGACTTCCCCGCATCCGCGCTCATGCCACTTGGCGCCGAGGCGCAGGCGCCGGACGAATTTCCCCTGAGCCTCGCCGTAGCGGGTGTCGGCGCCGTGAAGCAAGTCATCGCCGAGCAAGCGGCGGCGCTCATAGCGCCTGCGATGACGCCACTCGACATTGTCCACGCGCTCCGGCGAGATGCGCCCACGTTCGCGGCGTACATCAAGCATGTGATGGACTACTCGGCTATCCTACACCGTTGGAGCATGCCGCTCGTTCGATGTCCAGCGCTGTGGTGGCGGATAGCCGTAGCGGGCAATCGTCGTCGAGATCCAGCCGAGGCAGAAGCCATACAAGACAAATACCATGGTCTGCGCGGCTTGCCCCCCAAGGATCGTCCGCGCAAGCGTGAGCATGACCGCCCAGGCGATGACGAGGCAACCACTGTAGACCCAATAGGTTCTGAACGGGTTGACCGTCTGGGATGGGTTCGCCAGCCAGCGCTTGGCTGGTGGGAAGGCGTAGCGGGAAATCGTCGTCGATACCCAGCAGATCCACCAGCCGACAATGCCTAACAGGATGGGCCGCGTTTCACTCGCCCAGACCGTCAGGAAGATCGGTAGGAGCGCCGCCCAGACAATGGCGCAACCGATGCTGTAGGCCCAATACGTCTTGCCTCTGAATCGAGACATGCTGTACCCTGTCCGCTTTTTTTCAGAGCGACCCTGTCCGGAGAGGAACCATCACGACCTATTCTACAACGGTGTGACACGACCTCGTATAAGGCGCTCGGCGGATTGGGCGCAGATCATACAGCAGCGCCGTTTTGGCGCTGAACGCTAAACGGCGCTGCTGCTCGTTGGGTCGCTTCACCTCTACCGTGTGTTGTACATCGGCATGATGACGTAGGTGTACTTTTCGCCCTGCGCGCCGACCGGGCGGATGACGCCGGGCGCCTGGGGCGAGTTCAGCTCCAGCGCCACCTGCGGCGTGTCGAGCACGGCCAGCACGTCGGTCACGTACTTCACGTTGAAGATGACCTCCATGCCAGCGCCGTCCACCGCCGCCTCCTCGATGGTGTTGGTGGTGTCGCCGACCTCTTCGGCGGTCGCCTGAATCGTCACCACGCCCGGCGTCAGGCCGCCTGGCTCGCCGCCCTCCACCTTCAGCCGCACGATGTTGGCGCTATCACGCGCGAAGAGCGTCGCCGTC
>DATBTW010000158.1:0-3762 GCA_036559055.1 Ktedonobacterales bacterium | reverse complement strand
CTTGCGCTCTGGCGGCGCGATCAGCGTGACTGTGCCACCTGCCGCTTCGATCTGCTTGCGGGCAGATTCGGAGACTTTGTGCGCCGTCACTTTGAGCGCGCGATCCAGCTTGCCCTCGCCGAGCACCTTCACCATCTGGCGCACGTCACTGGGGCGGATGTAGCCTTTGGCGACCAGCGTCCTGGCGTTGACCTCCTCGTTGGCCTGATACAGACTGATGAGGTCACGCAGGTTGACGACGGTGTAGACCTTCTTGAACGGGTTCTTGAAGCCGCCCAGATAGGGCATGCGCTGCGAGAAGCGGTTCTGGCCGCCCTCGAAGTACGCCGGGATGCTGCCATGCCCCGTGCGCGCCTTCTGACCCTTCTGGCCACGGCCAGAGGTCTTCATGCGCCCGGAGCCATGGCCGCGACCCAGTCGCTTATGCGACTTGCGCGCGCCATAGGGGGCGTGCAGATCAGAGAGCTTCACTTGGTCGCCTCCTCAGTGGATTCGACAGGCTCAACGCTCACCAGATGCGACACCTTGTTGACCATCCCCAGGATGACCGGGGAGTCTTCGTGGATCACCGACTGGTGGAGGCGACGTAGCCCCAGCGCCTCGACGGTCGCTTTCTGCTTCGCGTTGTAGCCGATGACGCTCTTTGTATACGTAATGCGGATTTTCGCCATTGTCGTCGCTCCAGACACGCCGCAGCGGCAGATCGCCGCCGCAGCGCGCTTCACTCTTGCGTCATCTCACTACCGACGCGGGCCACCGCCCGGACGGCGCGGGCCACCACGCCCGGGGCCACCGGGGCCACCACGCCCGGGGCCACCGGGGCCACCGCGCCCGGGGCCACCGGGGCCACCGCGCCCGGGGCCGCCAGGACCACCGCGCCCGGGGCCGCCAGGACCACCGCGCCCAGGGCCACCAGGGCCACCCTGACCGCCGCGCTCATTGCGGTCGCCTGGGCCACGGCGACCACTACGGTCGCCTGGGCCACGGCGGTCGCCGCGATCATCGCGCTCCACCCGCACCACGGGCGCAGCGGCGGCAGCAGCGGCGGCGGCCTCGGCGATGCGCGCGGCGCGGCGTGGGCCGACCAGATCGCGCACGCTGCGGCCACGGCGCGCCGCCTCGGCCTCATAGGAGCGCAGACTGCGCAGGCACTCAATCGTCGCCATGACGGTGTTGAGCGCGTTCGAGCTGCCCAGCGACTTCGAGAGGATGTCGTGGATGCCCACCGCCTCGACCACCGCGCGCACCGCGCCGCCAGCGATCACGCCGGTGCCGGGCGCAGCCGGGCGCAGCAGCACCTCAGACGCCGAGAAGCGTCCGCGCGACTCGAAGGGGATGGTCGTGCCGAGCAGCGGCGCTTCGATCACGCGCTTCTTGGCGTCCTCCACTCCCTTGCGAATCGCCTCGGGCACCTCAGCGGCCTTCCCGATGCCCACACCCACATGGCCAGCGTGATCGCCTACCACGACGAGCGCGCGGAAACTGAACCGACGCCCGCCTTTGACTACTTTCGAGACGCGAGCGACCTGGACGACCGTCTCTTGCAGGTCGAGCCGCGTTGCATCAATCTTCGGCATGAATCTTCCGATCTCCTCGCGCCTAGAAGTCGAGGCCACCCTTGCGGGCGCCATCGGCCAGGGCGGCTACGCGCCCATGATAGATGTAGCCACCACGGTCGAAGACGACGCGCGTCAGGCCAGCAGCCTTCGCGCGCTCCGCGAGGAGGCTCCCCACCTGATACGCGATCTGCACGCGGCGATTAGCCTCGATGCCGCGATAGGCCGTCGGAGAGGATTCCTCGCCCTCGGCGGAGGCCTTCAGCGACGACTTCACCTTGGCCAGATCGGCATCGCGCGAAGACGCGGAGACCAGCGTGCGGCCCTGGGCGTCATCCACGATCTGCGCATAGATCTGGTTGCCACTGCGGAAGACACACAGGCGTGGGCGCTCGGTCGTGCCGGCCAGGCGCTTGCGCACGCGCAGATGGCGGCGCAGGCGCGACTGATTCGCATACTGCTTCTTAATCATGCGCTACTTCTTCTTCCCGCCGACCTTGCCGGCCTTGCCCGCCTTGCGCCGAATGACCTCGTTGGCGTATTTGATGCCCTTGCCCTTGTACGGCTCAGGCTTGCGGATCGAGCGAATATTCGCCGCGACCTGCCCGACGAGCTGCTTATCGATGCCAATCACCGTGAGCTTCGTTGGCCCCTCGGTGGTGAAGGAGATGCCCGCAGGCGCATTCACCATCACGGGGTGCGAATAGCCCACCGAGAAAACCAGGTGGTCGCCCACCTTGGCCACGCGATAGCCCACACCGTTGATCTCCAGCGACTTGCTGAAGCCCGTGCTCACGCCCACCGCCATGTTGTTCAGCAGCGTGCGCGAGAGGCCATGCAGCGACTTGCTGGTCTTGGTGTCATCTGGCCGCGAGACGGTCAGCGTGGCGCCGTCCTGCTCGATGGTCATGGACGACGGGAAGGTATGCGTCAGCTTGCCCTTGGGGCCAGTGACGATCACGGTATTGTCAGCGCCCACCTCGACCTTCACGCCGGAGGGGACGGTAATCGGAGCGCGTCCGATACGAGACATCTGTCGTCCTCCTTACCAGACGTAGCAGACCACTTCGCCGCCCAGCCCGAGCTGGTACGCCTTGCGGCCCGACATCATACCTTGCGGTGTCGAGATGATCGCGGTGCCCAGGCCGCCGCGCACGCGCGGAATCGCGTCGCGGCGCGTGTAGACGCGCAGGCCGGGCTTGCTGACACGCTTGAGTTGGGTCATCACGGATCGCTTGTCCACATAGCGCAGCGTCACGATGATGGCGCCCTGTGGGCCAAAGGGATTCTCTGGCTTGCGGTCAACCACGTAGTCTTTGACATAGCCTTCCTCTTTGAGGATCTGCGCGATGGCGATCTTCATGTTCGAGGAAGGGATCGTGACGCGCGTGTGACGCGCCATGATCGCGTTGCGGATGCGCGTCAGCATATCCGCGATGGGATCGGTCATATTCATGCCGCGTGTTCTCCTCGCCAGTCCTACCAGCTCGACTTTGTCACGCCGGGAAGCAGGCCCCGGAGAGCTTGCTCGCGGAAGCAGATACGGCAGAGGCCGAACTTGCGGATGTACCCGCGCGGACGACCGCAGACGCTGCACCGGTTGTGCTGCTGCGTCGAGTGCTTTGGCTTGCGCTGGGACTTGACGATCATCGAAGTCTTTGCCATCGTTGCCCCCTCCAGGGCGAGAGACCGGGCTTCGGCCACGGGCGCGCTGGGCGCGTCGGCACAGCGCGTCGCCGGTTTCCGGGCTCCTTGTCCCGCTCTATGCGGATGTTTTCAGGATCACTGCGCGCGAGTGCGCTTATTTCTTGCTGAAGGGCATGCCCATCAGCGCGAGCAGACGGCGGCCTTCTTCATCGGTGCGGGCGGTCGTCACGATGGTGATCTCCATGCCTCGCACTTTGTCGATCTTGTCGTAGTCAATTTCCGGGAAGGCCAATTGCTCTTTCATGCCCAGCGTGTAGTTGCCACGCCCGTCGAAGGCGTCCGCCGGGACACCCTGGAAGTCGCGCAGGCGTGGCAGCGCCAGCGTCATCAGCTTCTCCAGGAAGTCGTACATGCGCTGGCCGCGCAGGGTCACCATCACGCCGATGGGCATGCCCTCGCGCAGCTTGAACGCCGCCACCGAGCGCTTCGCCCGCGTCACCACGGGCTGCTGGCCAGTGATGTCGGCCAGGTCGCGGCGCGCGTTCTCGATGGCCTTGGG
>DATBTW010000157.1:0-12779 GCA_036559055.1 Ktedonobacterales bacterium | reverse complement strand
ATCGGCAAATAGTACGGCGTGTCGTCGGCCAATCGCACAGCATCGCGCCCGCGAACGGCGCCACTCAGCAAATCCTCAGGTTGCGCGGCGGGCATCGGGCGAATACCCGATAGACGTTCTCGCTCGCGGTACGCTATGCTCTAGAGAGCCATCCAGCGAGCGAATGGCCGTGTTGTACTGTGATAGCAGCGCTGCTCTGGCGATTCATGCGTTCGGTGTTCAGATCAAGTGCAAAAGGCGATACATTCATGTCCTTCATGTCCAAGCGCTCATCTCTGAGATCATTCTGGAGCGCGCTGACTGGTCGGCTCGCCGGGCTGGCGCTGGGCGTCGTGGCGCTGGCGCTGCTGGCGGGGTTGGCCGCTGCGCCCGCCCTGGCTGCGCCGCGCACGGCCAGCCACGCGCTGCACGCCCGCTACCTCAGCTCCACACCCGCCGCCAACGCCGTCGTGAAGGCGGCGCCGAGCGAGGTCACGGTGCATTTCGCCGAGCCGGTGAACCCCGCCACCAGCGCCATCACCATCTACGACGCCAAGGGGCAGGTGGTCAGCCAGCCTGCGCAGGTAGACCCCAACGACCTGACGACCATGCGCACGCCAATGACCGGCGACGGCTCCGAGGTCTATCTGGTCGTCTGGCACACCGTCTCCGCCACCGATGGCGACCCCGATGTGGGCGCCTTCAACTTCTTCGTCAATACCAGCGGCGCGTCTGAGCTGGCGCCAGCGTCCACCACGGTCACGCATGCTTCGCAGCCGGCACAATCGGGCGCGCCGATCTGGCTGGTGATCGTGCTGGCGCTGGCGGGGCTGGTCGTCGGGGCGGCGGGCGGCGTAGCATGGTCGCGCTCGCGCGCAGGCGCGCAGCCAGGCCAGAACTAGACAGTCGCCAGGAGTCGCCCAGATGATCGAGAAGCCAACACCGCAGCCACAGGCCGACCCGCCCATGTCGTCTGCGACATCCGCGCAATCGACGCGCGCCATCATCTCAACGGTCGTCATCGTCGCCGTGCTGGTGGGCATCGTCGCGGGCGTCATTGCGCTGACGGGGCGCCACGCGCCGTCGCCCGGCGCAAGCGGCGCGCAGGGGTCGGCGAATGCGCCCAGCGCGAGCAGCAGCGACCAGGGGCTACTGTTAGGCGGCGCCTCCGCGCCGAGCTTCACCCTGACCGACCAGACTGGCGCGCCCGTCTCGCTGGACTCGCTCAAAGGTCGGCCCACCGTCTTCACCTTCTTCGATTCCGTCTGCCCGCACACAGATTGCTCGCTGATGGCGCAGTACATCAACTTCACCGCGCAGGACCTCGGCGCGACGGCTGGCCAGGTCAACTGGGTCGCGCTGAGTGTCGATCCCTGGCATGACACGCAGCAGACGGTGGACGCCTTCATCAGCAACCAGCAGATGAAAGTGCATCTGACCTACCTGATGGGCTCGGTGGCGCAACTCCAGCCGCTCTGGGACGCCTTCCACATGCAGAGCATCGAGCAGCCGGGTACGGGCATCGTCATCCACTCGACGGGCGTCTTCCTGCTGGATAGCCAGACGCATGAGCAGGTCTTTCTGGATGAGGGCTTCAACCCGCACACGCTCAGCGGCGATGTGCGACTGCTGTTGAGCAAAGGCCCCAGCGCCTTCGCCGGGCAGCAGGGCGCGCAGGCCACCAATGCGGTGACCAAATCGAACGCCATCGGCGGGATGCAGGTGACGCTGACCGCCGCGCCGGGGCAATATGGCGCCTATGACTTCACGATCCTGTTGCAGACGACCAATGGCGAGGCGATTCCCAATGCGCAGGTCGCGCTGGATCTCTCGATGCCGAGCATGGCGATGCAGCCAGTACACGTGGATTTGCAACCGCTGGCGCCTGTCACCACCGGCGCGTATCGCGCCAATGGTGTACTCTCTATGCAAGGGGATTGGGTGGTGAACGTCACCATCACGCCAGCGGGCGCGACGCAGCCCGTCACGACCAGTTTCACCTTCACCGCGAAATATTAGCCAGGTATGAGCTAAGATGAGCGCCTGAGGCGTGTCGAAACGTCCAGACGCTCCTACGCCGGAGCCAGCATGCGAACACGCGACTCACTCGATGGCAAGACGCCCCAGTCGCCGCAGAAGAAGCGTGCGGGCCGCGCGAACCATCGAGGACGACGCGGCCCACTGTACGCGCTGCTGGTGGCGCTGGGGCTGGCCGTGCTGTTCGCGTTCCAGGCAGGCGGCGCGCCCGTGGCGCTGGCCCACGGCGCAGACGGCGCGCAGGCCAGCGCGCTCCAGCGGCCCGCCCACCCCGCGCATGCGCTGCCCATTCGCACCATTCCAGCCGCCAACGCCATCCTCAGCGCGCCGCCTCCGCAGGTCAAGATGTGGTTCAGCGAGGCGCTCAACCCGGTCGATTCGCGCATCATCGTCGTCGATCCATCGAATCATGAGGTGGACAACCACGACAGCCGCGTCAATACAGCCGATTCGACTGAGATGGATGTCGGGCTGCAACTGTTGCGGCCTGGGACGTATGTCGTCGTTTGGCGCACACAGTCCGCTGTGGATGGCCACGTCACCGGCGGCAGCTTCATCTTCCGCATCGCCAACGCCGATGGCTCTGTGCCGCCGATCCCCGCAACGCTGCCCAGCGGCAACGTGCCGGGGGCGGCGGGCTTCGGCGCCAGCGCGCAGTCGGTGGATGCGCCGACGCTGCTTCAAGCCCTCGGCGACTGGCTGGCGCTGCTCTGCGCGCTCTTCTGGGTGGGCGGCACGCTGTGGGAGGTGTGGACACTGCCCGTGCGCCGCGCGCCTGACGCCATCACGAAGCTCGGCGCGCAACTCGCGACCCGCCGATTCCAGCGGCTGGCGCCCTACGCGCTGGCGGGCGCGCTGCTGGCCGACACGCTGGTGGCGCTGGCGCTGACCGCCGAGATCGCGGGCGCATGGGGCGGCCTCTTCAACGGGCAATACTGGCAGGCGACGCTCTTCAGCGGCTCATCCTTCGGCGTCTACTGGTGGATGCGCCAGGCGACGCTGGCGGTGGCGCTGGTGATCGCGCTGCTCACGGAGCGCGCCGCCCGCCGCGCCACGCCACCTGGCGCGGCGCCATCTGCGCAGGCGGCGCTGGCCGAGGCGCAGGCGGCGGCGGCTGAGGCGCCGATCCCCGCATGGCCCGCCGTCGCGCTGGAGACGCTGCGCCAGACACCACGCCTGCCTCTGCGGCTTTGGCGGGGTTGGCTCGACCTCACTCCGCTGCGCCAGGCGGAGGTGGCGCTGGGGCTGCTGCTGCTCTTCGCCTTCGCCATGTCGGGGCACGCTGCCGCCACGCCGCCCGCCGAGCGAGGCTATGCGGTCAGCGTCGATCTGCTCCACCTGATTTTCTCCGCCATCTGGCTGGGCGGGCTGCTCTACATCAGCGTCGTGCTGATTCCAGCGGCGCGCGGCCTGCCGGAGCGCGTGCAGGCGGCGCTGCTGGCGCGTGGCGCGCCGGAGTTCGGGGCCGTCGCCATTGTCAGCGCGGCGGCGCTGGCCCTCACCGGCTCGCTCAACGCCACCGTCCATCTGACATCGTTCGCGCAGTTTGCCACCACCGCCTACGGGCGCACGCTCTTCGTCAAGATCGAGCTGTTCCTCATCATGGTCGCCATCAGCGCGTTCCATGCCTTCTGGCTGCGGCCGCGCCTCACTCGCTCGCTGGCGCGCTCGTCGCAGGCGCGGCTGGCGACCCTGCGCGAGGTAGCGGGCGTGGGCGCGCAGCACGGCGCCGCCAGCGCGGGAGCCGAGGGTGAGGCGCCGCTGCTCGCCGCCGAGCAGCAGGAGGCGCAGGACGCGGGCGACGACACCATCGTCAGCTCCGACGCCAGCGCCAGCGCCTACGAGCGCGCCGCGCAGAATGGCCACTCCCACGGCGACTCTGGCGACGCGGCCAGCGACGAGACACGCCACCTGCGCGGCCAGATGCAGGACTGGCTGCGGCGCGAGGCGATTGTGGGGGTGGGCGTGCTGCTGTGCGTGGCGCTGCTGGCGCTCTTCGCCGGAACGCTGGCGCCCACGCAGGCGGCGCCCGTCGCCAGCGCTGGCGCGTTCAAGCAGACGCACACCGTCAGCGGCTATGCCATCACGTTGCAGGTGAATCCGGCGAAGTTCGGCCAGAACACGTTCACCGTGACGGTCGCCGACGCCCACGGCGCCCCTGCCGCTGGCGCATCGGTGCTGCTGCTCGCCAGCGACCTCGATATGGATATGGGCTCGCAGTCGCTGCAACTCCAGTCTGCGGGCGCCACGCAGCCCGGCGTCTATAGCGGGCAGGGCGAGCTGACGATGGCTGGCAATTGGGAGTTGACCGTCAAAACGCTGCCGCCTGGCGGGAAGGCGTTCGTGACGACGCAGTTCAAGCTGGTGGTAGGCTCGTAAGTGGGGCCAGGCCGTCGCGGCCATCAATGGCCGACGCACGGTACGGTTAGGGCATAAATGCCCCGCTTGGCGCCGCCGCAGGCAGGCGCGCATCCTGCGGCGGCGCCAAGCCGCCGTCGTCCTTGCTCCGGCCTTTCAAGGCCGAGAGCGCCACACACTCCCATGCGCGACACTGCCTGGCCCATGAACCCCTTCCTTCCCCTTTGGGCGCGGTGATACACTCAACGGGAGTCGCCGGGCGCGCTGGAGCGCCTGGCCGCACAATAGACACCCCCCAACGCCGGAGGTTTCGCCGTGTCCTCAGCCATGCCCCATCCTGATGAACTTGCCGAGCGCGACGCCTGGTACGATGAGACGCGCCGCCATACGCTTGCCCTCGTGCGGCTGCGCAGCGTCAGTCCCAGCCAGCAGGAGAACGCGGTCGCCGCCGCCATCCTGCGCGAGCTGGGGGCCGACGCGGGCGGCGATCTGGCGGCGGCCTACGGCGAGGCCGGGCTGGAGACTATCCCCGGCGACCCGTGGGGGCGCGCCAACGCCTTCGCCTTCGTGCGCGGGCGCTCGCCCCAGACGGTGACGCTGCTGGGCCACTTCGACACGGTGGATACGCAGGATTACGGCGCGCTGGAGCCGTGGGCGCTCGATCCCGATGGCCTGCGCGAGCGGCTCGATACGCTGGCGGCCATGACTCCTGGCCTGCGCGAGGACGAAGAAGCGGCCCCCGGCGACTGGATGTACGGGCGCGGCGCGGCGGATATGAAGAGCGGTGTGGCCATCTGCATCACGTTGATGCGCCACTACGCGCGGCTGGCGCGCGCGGGCAGGCTGCCGCTCTCCGTCGTGATGATCGCCACGCCAGATGAGGAGAATGAGTCGGCGGGCGCGCGCGAGGCGGCGCGGCTGCTGACCCGCCTGCGCGCGGCGCATGGCCTGACGCTGGCCGGAGCCATCAACACCGACTATGTCTCGGCGCGCTTCCCCGGCGATGATCGGCGGCCCGTCTACACCGGCTCGGTGGGCAAGCTGCTGCCGTGCTTCTTCTCGGTCGGGCAGGCGTCGCATGTAGGCGAGCCATTCGGCGGCCTGGATGTCAATCTCATCCAGGCGGCGCTGATCAACGAGTTCAGCATGAATCTGGACTACTGCGAGACGGTGCGCGGCCAGACCACGCCGCCGCCCGTCACGCTGCGCGGCGCCGATACCAAGACGGTCTATAACACGCAACTCCCCTTCACTGCGCTGCTCTACCTCAATCTGCTGACGCTGGAGCGCACGCCAGAGCAGGCGCTGGAGCAGATGCGGAATGGGGCGCGTCACGCGCTGAGCCGCGCGCTGGAGCGCGCCCTCAGCGCCGAGCAACGCTGGACGACGCTGCACGGCGCGCCGCCGTCGGTCGTCCGCGCGCAGCGACGTGGCGAGGTCGTCACCTGGGCGGAGTTGCACGCCGAGGTCGCCGCGCGGCTGGGCGCCGAGGCGCTGGCGAGCGCGCTGGCGGAGGAGTGGGAGCGCTGGCCAGTGGCATCATACGACAAGCGCGAGCGCTGCGCGCGGCTGGTAGAGCGGCTATGGACGCTGAGCGAGCGCGTTGGCCCCGCCGTCGTCGTCTACTTCGCGCCGCCCTACTATCCCGCCGTGGCCGGCGTCCTCTCGCCCCTGCTCGACGCCCTGCGCGCGACGCTGGCGGCGCATCCGGAGCAGCGGCTGGTGGAGGAGGAGTTCTTCCCGCTGCTGGCGGATATGAGCTATCTGCGCCTCGATCCACAGGTGGATGCGACAGCCCTGCGCGCCAATATGCCCAATTGGCGCGATGACGCCAGCGCCACGCCGGGCGCCTACAGCCTGCCGCTGGAGGCGATGCGCGCGCTGGCCATGCCGGTCATCAACATCGGGCCGTATGGGCGCAACCTGCACCAGCGCGGCGAGCGCGTGCTGATGTCCTTCTCCTTCGCCACGGCGCCAGTGGTGATCGACGAGACGATCACCCGCCTGGCCGTGCTGCTTGCGGAGTAAGGAAGCGCAGCGCTTGGTGGCCCCAGGCGTCCCAGAAAGCCCCTCTCCCGCCGCAGCGGGGGAGGGGTTGGGGCGGGGCCGCGTGCCAACAAAAAACGCCGCGTCGCTCAATTGCTGAGCGTGCGGCGTGATGATGCGCGGGTAGCGCGTCACAATGGCTAGTGGACGCCCACCAGCGTGTGGCGCTCCAGGAACTCGCGCAATGAGCCTTCATCGCGGCCATCGGCGCTGGGCAGACCACCGCTGACGTCCGCTGGGCGTTTCTCTGACCACGCCACCAACTCCGCCACCTCGGCGAGAGTCAGATCGATGGCATGGCGCTCGCCACGCCCATCGACCAGGTCGAGGGTCAGACCGTGTTGGCCATCACGCACTGCAAAGCTGCGCGCGTCGGCCAGATCGAGCACATTGGCCACAGCGCCAAGAATGCTCGCATAGTTGCTAGTTCGCATGAGTACCGCTGCCTCCTTCGGCCACGTCGCCGCGCGGCGCTGTGCGACATGGAAGAGCTTGGGACGTTTCTTCGCCCCAACACGTAACGGTAGCATACGATGTTGGGTAATTCAAGTCAGCAGTAGCGAATTCAGCGAGTTTGCGGAGGTGAGAACGGCCTCAACTCCTGCCCTCCAGATGGGGAATCTGGCCAGAATTTGCGCGCGGAGCACGGGCGCTGGCGATTGAAATTGCGCCTGGGAGGCGGCCCTCCGGGCTGCAACCGCTCCGCGCGCTTTACGCGCGCTCCTCGCCTACGGCTCGCGCGTCTGCCTCGCGCCGCCGCGAAGCTCGGCTTCGCCTGCCGCCTGCGCGGACTGGGTCCCCCTCTCCACGCGGTGGAGAGGGGGACAGGGGACGCCGTCACTCGCCACGCTGGCGCTGCGCCGCGCCGAAGCCCTTCAGTAGCGCGATGACGGCGGTGAGTCCGGCGCTCACGTCGGGATCTTTCAGCGCACGTAGCACGTCGAAGAACCCCAACGGCCTGGCGGGCGGCGTGGCGGCGGCGAAGGCGCGCAATCCGCCGCTCACCATGCGCTGCGTGGTCGCCACCGTCGGCTCATCCAGCTCGCCGAGCGACTGCGCCAGCGTCATTGCGTTCTTCGCTCCCTGGGTATAGGCGGGCTGGTTGGCCAGCGTATCCATCGTCACACCCAGCACGCCATCGCCCTGCTGGAAGAACGCCACCAGCGCCTCCAGCACGCCGCGCTCGTGCAGCGCCTGCAACAGCGCCAGCCCTTCCAGCAGCGCATCAGATTGATCGGACGCGCCCGCCCGCAGCGATGCGAGCGCCGAGGCGCGCTCGCCCTCTGGCGTTGTGGGTGGACGCGCGATCACGGTCGTTGGCTTGGCCATGTCACTCTGCTCCTTTCCTGTCTCTGGTCGCGCGCGTCACTCACTTGCGAACGAGCGGCTCATAGTCTGACCGCGCCCACTTCTGCGCTACATTCACCCCTGGCTGCGGGTTCGGATGTCCCATGCGCGGGTTGGAGCGCGACATGGGCGATTTGCCCTTGGGCGCGATCACCTCCATCCGCACGCTGACCTCCTTATAGGCGGGGGTATGGGTCGCCTTGTCGCTGTGGTCACCGGTCAGGTAGTTCACCGCTTCATCGTCCGAGGCGGCGTTCATCGGTAGATACAGCTCGTGGCCCAGCACGCGGTCGGTCACCACCACGGGCAGCTTGAGCGCGCCATTGGGCGAGATCAGCCGCACCACCGCGCCCGTCTCGATGCCGCGCTCGCGCGCCAGATCGGGCGACACCTCCACATAGGTCTCCGGCACTTTGTCGCGGATGCCCGCGACGCGGTAGGTCAGTGTCCCCTCGTGGAAGTGTTCGAGCATGCGCCCATTGTTCAGGTGCAGATCATACTCGGGGCCGGCGTCGAAGGTCGGCGTCCAGTCCACGGGATAGAGCTGCGCCTGGCCGCCGGGGCGCGGGAACGAGGTCACGTAGTGTAGCGGGGTGCTGGTTCCATCGGGCAGCACTGGCCACTGCTGGCTGGCGTAGCCCTCCAGCCGCTCCCAGGCGAGGCCCGTCAGAATGTCGGCGACGCTGGCGGCCTCGTTCAACACCTCGCCGGGATGCTGATAGTTCCAGTGAGCGCCCAGGCGATTGGCGAGGTCCTGAATGATCTGCCAGTCGGGGCGCGAATCGCCCAGCGAGGGCAGCGCCTGGTAGAGCCGCTGGGTGCGCCGCTCGGTGCTGGTGAACGTGCCTTCCTTCTCCAGGCTGATCGAGGCCGGCAGGATCACGTCGGCGTACTGGCAGGTCTTGCTGAAGAACGACTCGATCACCACGGCGAAGTCGAGCTTCTCCAGCGCCTGCTGCACATAATGCGAATTGGAGTCCACCAGCGCGATCTCTTCGCCCTCGATGACTAGCGCGCGCAGCTTGCCCTCGTGGATGCCGTTGATCATCAGGTGGTTATCCAGGCCCTTGTTGGTGGGCAACTCCGCGCCCCAGGCTTTGGCGTACTTCGCGCGCACGGTGGGGTCGTCGGCGCGCTCGTAGCCCGGCATGAAGGCGGGGCTGCACCCAAAGTCGCCCGCGCCCTGCACATTGTTGTGGCCGCGCAGCGGATACGCGCCCGTGCCGGGTCGCCCGACGTTGCCCGTCACCAGCAGCAGATTGCAGATGGCCGTGCAGGTGTCGCTGCCGCCGACGTGCTGGGTGACGCCCATCGCCCAGGCGATGCAGACGCTCTTCGCGCTGACGATCATATCGGCGACGCGGATCAGCGTGGCCTGCGGGATGCTCGTGGCGCCCTCGGCGAACTCCAGCGTGAACTTCGCCAGCGACGTGCGGTAGTCGTCCAGCCCCTGCACACGGCTGGCCAGAAAGGCTTTGTCCTCTTTGCCCTGATCGAGGATGTACTTGGTGATGGCGCTGATCCAGACCAGATCCGAGGCGGGCTTGGGATGCAGGAAGACATCGGCGCGCGCGGCCATCGGATTCTTGCGCAGGTCAGAGACGATCAGCTTCTGCCCGTGCAGCTTGTGCGCCCGGCGGATGCGCGTGGAGAGGACGGGATGCGATTCCGCCGGATTGGCGCCGACGATCATCACGAGGTCGGCCTGCGCCAGATCGGAGATCGAGCCGGAGTCGCCGCCGTAGCCCATCGTGCGGCGCAGCCCCTCGGTGGCGGGGGCCTGGCAGTAGCGCGAGCAATTGTCGATGTTGTGGGTGTGCATCACTGACCGCGCCAGCTTCTGCATCATGTAGTTTTCTTCGTTGGTGCATTTCGACGACGAGATGAAGCCAATCGCGTCGTCGCCGTGCTCGCGGCGAATCGCCAGCAGCCGTTGCGCGGTGTAGTCGAGCGCCTCATCCCACGTCGCGGGCTGGAACCCGTCGCCCTTGCGAATCATCGGCTGCGTGAGGCGGTCAGGGCTGTTCACGTAGTCCCAGCCAAACTTGCCCTTGACGCAGGTCGAGACCTGGTTCGCTGGCGCCCGCATGCTCGGCGCGATGCGCAGAATCTTGCGGCCCTTGGTCCAGATGTCGAAGCTACAGCCGACGCCGCAATACGTGCAGACGGTCTTGGTCTTTTTGATGCGCGCCTCGCGCATTTTGGCCTCGACCTCAGAGATGGCGAAGATCGGGGTGAAGCTCGGCTCGACGCGCTTGGTCACGTCGATCATCTGCTGGAGGGTGTGCTCGCCCACGCCCGTCAGGAAGCCCGCCTCGCCCAGCATGGAGTTCTCCATCAGCGCATTGCACGGGCAGACGGTGACGCAGTGGCCGCACGAGACGCACGACGACTCGTTGATCGGCACATCGGCGTCCCAGATGACACGCGGGCGCTCACGATCCCAGGCAATCGAGAGCACTTCGCTGACCTGGAGATTCTGGCAGGCTTCCACGCAGCGCCCGCAGAGGATGCACTGATCGGGGTCGTAGCGGTAGAAGGGGTTCGAGGCGTCCACCGCGTAGCCCTTGGGGGTGAAGGGATAGCGCTGATGCTCGACGCGCATCTGCATGGCGGTGTTGTGGATGACGCAATTGCCGTTGTTGTTGTCGCAAACGGTACAGTAGAGGTCGTGGTTGCGCAGGACGCGGTTCATGGCCTCGCTGCGCGCGGCAGACGCAGGTCCGGCGCCCGTGCGAATCTTCATCCCCTGGGCGACGGGTGTGGCGCAGGCGCGCCGGAGCTGGCCGTCGACTTCGGCGATGCAGGTATCGCAGGTCTCCAGTGGGCCGAGCGCGGGATGGTAGCAGATATGAGGGAACGCCTGCCCCGTCGCGAGTATGGCCTGCAGAACACTGGTCTGGGGGGCGACCGCCACAGTTCGTCCGTCCAGTTCGATCTCGATGCTTGGCGTTGTGGCGATTTCGGTTTCGGTTTCAATGGCCATAGAAATGGTCTCCCAGTCTCGGGCGGGGCGCAAGGGGCTACCCGCGTGGGATACGTGAGATAGCCCCTGCCGACGCGAACTGTGAACGACTTAGAGCCAGAGGTGCATCTGCGTGGGGAAGCTGAGATTGAGGGTGGTGGCGATGGTCATGTACATCAGCCAGAGGCCCGTCAACACCTGCCACAACCCCACAAACCGCCCGGCGAGGCTGGATGAGAGGAAGCGGCTGGGAATCTCGCTCAGGTAGATCAGGCTCAGGCCGATGAAGACGATGGCGACGGGAATGTCGTTGGCCAGGACGAAGACGACGACACCGAGAATCGAGAGAATGAGGAAGGCGATTGCCATCCAGCCATCGGGCGCGGCGCTGGCGCCGATGTAGCGCCGATGCGCCATCGCGAACCAGTGAATGCCGTATGCGGTGAACGCCAGAGCCGCCATGTAGAGCGGTGGCGACTTGGCGAAGACGCCAAACCAGGTCATGCCCACCATCAGGTAGACACCGGTGATGAACTGCATGAAGCCGGGCATCCAGAAGCCCCACATGCCCATCGTGCGGTCAACCTCTGGACTGCCGCCCCGGGGGAAGCCAAAGAGCGCCTGGCCGCCCCAGACGAAGTAGCCGGTACCCAGTCCGAAGAATCCGATGGCGATGGGGAGGAACGGAGACTGTGCGAATACAACTGGCATCGTTGCCATCCTCTCTTGCCGCCAGAATCCTCAGAATCCTGGCGCAATCATCAGTCGTGATGTGTACACGCGAGAGGGGAGAGCCGCTGGCTCTCAGATGCGACCGGACGCCGCGCTGAGCCTTGGGTTCAGGGGAGCAAATGCGCGCCGCGTCAGCGTCCACAGCATTGCTTGGCGGGGATGAGGGGCGCAGGGGGGCCACGCGCGCGTTGGCGACCACGCCAGCGTAGCGCCGACAACCACACTGTTGTGCATTGGCGCGAGACGCTCATCACGCTTGCCTCTGGCGCCGCACGGACGCTCCCGTCCGTGCGCGCGAGCCGTGCGCGGACATCAGCGAGGGGCAGGCGCCGAATCGCCAGCGCTCGACTTCAACGCTGAAACCGAGCGACCGAACTATCGCGGCATGATAATCGCGATGTGATAGACCGATTGTATGATATACGCCCGTCCTGTGCAAGGCCGCTTGATATTTCGCGCGGTGGGGGATGGCTCGCGACCATGAATGGCCGGAGCACGCCCCATCCTGCCGCGACGCTCTCGCCTCTCGGCCCATTCGTCGCGCAGCAGGGGCGCCGCGTGCGGTGGGTATGGTAGAATGTCGCGATGTCCGGCCTGGCTCAGCGATCCATTCAGGCCGCGCCGCCAGCGGCGTGACACAATGACACGCAGGGAAACCCTCAGAGAGAATCGCCACGAAGCGCCGCAGCGCGCCCTAGATTCGCCCAGAAAGAAGCCAGCCGCCATGAAACCGCTCGTCGCCATCGTCGGACGCCCCAATGTGGGCAAGTCCACCCTCTTCAATAAGCTCGTCGGCAAGCGGCTGGCCATCGTCGAGGATCTGCCTGGCACCACGCGCGACCGTATCTACGCTGACTCCGAGTGGAACGGCCGCACCTTCACGCTCATCGACACTGGTGGGCTGGAGATGGGCAGCGACGACGACATCACCAATCGCGTCACCGCGCAGGCGGAGTTGGCCATCGAAGAGGCGGATGTCATCATCTTCCTGGTCGATACCAAATCGGGCATCACCGAGGCCGATAACGAGGTCGCGGCGCTGCTGCGACGCTCGGGCAAGCCGGTCGTGCTGGGCGCCAACAAGGCCGACAACGCCACCCGTCGCCAGGAGGCTGTGGAGTTCTATTCGCTGGGGCTGGGCGAACCCATCACGCTCTCAGCCACCTCTGGCACCGGCTCCGGCGAGCTGCTCGACGCCGTGGTGGAGGCGCTGCCCCCGCGCGACGAGAGCGAGGAAGATGATCCCTACGCCGGGCTGCCGCGCATCGCCATCGTCGGGCGCCCCAATGTGGGCAAGTCGTCGCTGGTCAATGCC
>DATBTW010000156.1:0-6833 GCA_036559055.1 Ktedonobacterales bacterium | reverse complement strand
GCCCGCGCAGATCGCGCAGATCGTGCAGCCGATGGCCGCAGCGTCGAGGCGAGCCGCGCCAGCCCAGCCCGGCGCAAGCCTGCGTGCGCCTGTGGAGCTGCTGGCCCGCATGTCCGAGGCGGCGCGAGCGTGTGGCCGCAGCGAGAGCGATGTGTGGGTCGAGGCGGCGCGGGAATGGCTGCGCAAGCGCGAAGGCGAGGCAGGCGCGGCGCCCGTCGCGCCCATGACCCCGGCGCAGTCGGAGCCGTCGGCCGCGCCGACTCGCCGCAGCGCGCGTCGCTGGGATGAAATCGACGCGCTGTTGATCGAGTTGCGTCGTGCGGCGGTCGCTCGCGCGTGCGAGGGCGCGCCTGCCGCCTGACGACCAGTGAGACGAGCGAGCGGCGGCGTTCGGGAATACAGTCCGAACGACGCCGCTTTGTTGTGTTGGTTGCGCGCTAGGCGGGCAGGTTGAGCGCGGCGGCCTCCAGCGGACCATATGCCATGATGGTCTGGTTGGCGTTGGCGGGGAAGCGGTCGAGCGTGCGACGCACATCGGCCAGCGACACCTTTTCGATGCGCTCCATCTCCTCCTGGATGCTGTGGACAGTTCCCTCAGCGACCCAGGTGTAGGCGAGGTCCTGCATGCGGCTGAAAGCGGAATCGCCATCCAGCACGGTGCGGCTGATGAGCTTATCTTTGGCGCGGCGCAGTTCTTCCGCCTGCACGCCATCTTCCTGCAGGCCCTTCAGCTCAGCCTGCGCCAGCTCCAGCACGGCGCCCGCGTGATCGGGCGTGGTGCTGAGGAAGGTCAGCAGCATGCCCGTGCTGTCGAAGGGCGAGAGCGACGCGGAGGCCGATTCCGCCAGCCCCTTCTGGTAGATGTTCCAGTAGAGGCGCGAACCAGCGCCATCGCCCAGAATCATCGCCGCGAGCTGCGCCGCATACAGGTCGTCATCCTGGATGCTGACCGAGGGGCTGCCGACGAGCATCAGTTGCTGCTTCAACTGCGGCTTGACCACCACGCTGCTCTGCGGATGATCGGGCGCGTGCGTCTGCGCGTTGCGTCCGGCCTCGCCATCATTCCAGCCACCGCAGACCTGCTCGACCAGCGCGACGACGTTGTCCCACTCGAAGTTCCCCGCGATGGAGAAGATCAGGTTGTTGGCGCCGTAGCGGCGCGCATGATAGGCGCGCATCTGCTCCACCGACATCTCGCGAATGCTGTCTTTCGTGCCGAGCACGTCGTGGCCGAGCGGACTGTCGGCGAAGTAGGTCTGCATCAGGCGGCGATAGGCCTGGCCAGTCGGCACATCCTCGGAGCGAGCGATCTCCTCCAGAATGACGTTGCGCTCCATGCTGAAGTCCTCGGCGTCCAGACGCGGGCGCATCATGTCGCTGAGCAGATCAATGGCCCTGGGCAGGTATTCATTCAGGATGCGCGCGTAGAAGACGGTCTGCTCAACTGAGGTGAAGGCGTTGAACTCGGCTCCCATGAGATTGAAGTCGAGCGTGATCTGCTCAGTGTCGCGGCGCGCAGTTCCCTTGAAGACCATATGCTCCAGAAAGTGCGAGACGCCATAGAGCGCCGGGTCGGCCTCGTCACGCGCGCCGGTGCGGGCATAGAAGCACAGCGAGACCGATTCGAGATCGGGCATGCGCTGGCCGAGCAGTTGCAGCCCATTGGGGAGGCGATGCGTGAAGAACTGGCCCGCGCGCGACGGAGAAACCTGAGGAACCGCCATAGCTGTCACCTTTTCCTGCGCGCTGCTGCGCGTTCGTGGGCGTTGAGGCGCCAATTCAGCGCGTTCCAGAGTGGCGCGCGCAGTGGTCGGACATTGGGATGATAGCCCGCGCTATTTCGGGGTGTCAACGCGCATGGCGGGCCGGACGACCCTGTGGCGTGGTACGCTGGCGACAGAAGGAGGTTCCGCCCATGAGCGCACAGCAGCCAGACCCGCAGCCGACGCCACGCAGCGAGCGACATCTGCCCGGCTATCAGCAGACGCCCAAGCCCCAGGCCGACCCCGACGCACTCAGAAAGTTGTCCATCGATGAGCTGGAGACCGTGACACTCCACCTGATGGAACTCGATTTTGGCCCGGAGGGCCTGACCCGCGACCAGATACGCAAGCGCTATCGCGATCTGCCGGAGGCGATCTATCTGCGCATGCCGTCGAGCCGTCATTTCCTCAACGCGGAAGAGGCGCTGCGCGACGTGTGGGAGGCGCGCAGCCGGGCGGAAGGTGAATATCTGGGCGCGCAGCCCGACATCCCCGAGCGGGAGTCGGTGGAGGATGGTGGGCCGCCTGCGTGGGGCGGCGATCCGCTGCTGACCCGCGATGGCATCGAGGATGGTGGCAGCGCCGAAGATACGCGCGGGCTGACCCAGTCGGACGCCAGCGACGCGGGCCAGGTGGAGGGCGCCGTGGCCGACGGCGACCGCTGAGGGTCGGCTGGCGGTTAAAACCGCGCCTGGGAGGCGGCCCTCTGGGCAGCGCCGCTCCGCGCGTCCGCCTCACGCCGCCGCGAAGCTCGGCTACGCCTGCCGCCTACGCGGACTCAGGATCATGGCACGATTTCGACCGCACGCGCGCTACGCTTCGGGTGGCTCCAGCTGGTCGGCCTTGCGCTGAGCGAAGGTGGCTTCGTCGTTGCGACCCAGGGCGCGCAGCGTGTGCGCCTTGGCCTGCCACGCCCAGGCAAAGCCTGGGTCGAAGCTGATGGATTTGTCATAGGCTGCCAGGGCGTCAGACTCGCGATCCATCAGCGAGAGTGTGTTACCACGAGAGAGCCAGAGCAGCGGGTTCTGGTCATCCAGGCTGATCGCCTTGTCATAGGCCTCCAGTGACTCAGGGTAGCGCTGCATGCTGGTCAGCGTGGCGGCGCGGCCCACCCATGCGCGCGGGTTGTCTGCCTCCAGCTTGACTGCGCTGTCGTAGGCGGCCAGCGCCTCCGCGAATCGCTCCATGCCAGAGAGCGCGTCGCCACGACCGGCCTGCGCGTCGGCGTTCTGTGGATCGAGCGCCAGCGCCCGCTCATAGGAATCGAGCGCCGCAGGTTCATCTTCCAGATCGGAGAGCGAGTCGCCGTGGCCAATCCAGGCGTCCACATTCTCCGGATCGAGGGCCAGCGCGCGGTCGTAAGCGGCCACCGCTTCCTCGCTGCGCTCCAGCTCGGCCAGCGCCTCGCCTTTGCCTATCCAGGCTTCTGGCTCGGTGGGGTCGAGCGAGGCGGCGCGCTCATATGCCTGGAGCGCGGGCATCGTCTGGCCCAGGTCGAAGAGCGCGATTCCCTTCAATAGCCAGGCGACGGACTGCGTGGGATCCAGCGTGATGGAATGCTCGTAGGCCTCGACCGCCTCGGTGCGCCGCTCCAGCGCGGTGAGCGCGTTGCCCTTGCCCAGCCAGGTGTCGGCTTCGTTGGGTTCGAGTGTGATGGAGCGCTCGAATGCCGTCAGCGCCTCGTCGAAGCGCTCCAGCGAGAAGAGCGCCTCCCCCTTGAGGTACCATGCTTCGCTATGGGTGGGGTCTTGCGTGATCGCCTGCTCGTAGACCGCCAGCGCGTCGGCGTAGCGGTCCTGCTCCTCGAACGCATAGCCACGTTCCAGCAGGCTTTCGATGTCCATGTCACTCATCGCGCGTTACCCTTTCAGAGACGCCTGACGGAGCCTCTCGGCAGGCTCCTTCATCACCGCGCCGCACGCTTGCGTTGCGCCGACGCGAAACGGCCCGCGACGCCTGCAACCTTTGACCAGGACGCGCGGGCCGCTACAGCCCGAAAGTTGGATCGCTGACGCCTGCTGTGGGTTGGCCAGATGAGTTGGCGTCGCGAGCCAGACGTTCAGCTACTTCTTGAAGTAATCCGCGTTAATTTTGGTATATTCCTGCCACTGCTCTGGCACGGCGCTCTCCTCGAAGATGGCCGTCACCGGACAGGCAGGCTCACAGGCGCCGCAGTCGATGCATTCTTCTGGGTTGATGAAGAGCTGGTCAACCCCATCGTACCCAGGCTCGCCCTCGGCGGGGTGGATGCAGTCAACTGGACAGACGTCCACACAGCTGCCGTCTTTGACGCCCACACACGGCTGCGTAATCACGTAGGTCATGGGACACGGACTCCTTCAGAGCAGTCGATTGCTACATATCGCAGGGTTGGCGCGAGCGCCGTGCCCCACGGATGTCGAACGGTGAATCAGGCTCGCCAGCCAGGCGACCCGGTGGATGGGCCGGCGCCACCTGTGCGCAGCGGTTTGGCCGCACACGCCATGGCTTTGACCATTATACAATCGTCTGTCGCTCCTCGTATACCGTAGGGCGTCGCCAGGCGAATCTTCCCGCGCGCCTAAGCGACAGCGCGGTCAGCGCATAGTGCTAGTAGATCGGCTTCGTAACTGGCGCTGGGCCGTCGTCTTCCAGGGCAGAGCTGGCGCGCAGTCCTATCGCTGCGTGACGCGATTGTGACGCCGGGCGAGCCAATCGGGTCGCCAGCCTGGCCGCCGCCATGCGTCGCGCGTTGTACTTGCCAGAGCGGCGTTGCGAAGGCATGCCTGATTTGACGTGCTTCTCGGCTGGGGAGTAGAGTCTAGAATCGAGCCGTCCTGAGAGCGCGCCATTGATAGCACGCATTCCGCCAACCGACGCCTCGACGCCACCACGGCAGAATGGCGCGTGTATGGGCATGGTCAGGGAGAGGATTCACGACATGGGGGCCTCGCGCGGGCGAGTAGCGCGCCAGTCACGCCTGGCCAAGCTGTTTGTGGCGAGCCTGTGCGTTGTCGTGCTGCTGGCGGGCTGTGGCGCGGGGAGCGTCGCGGGCCAATCCGCAGGGCTGGGCGCCTCGATTGGCGTCTCGAACGCCAGCGCGGTCAAGGTGTTCGATCCGAGCGTGGGCGCGCCGCTGCCCAATGATCGCATCGTGGCGGCCTATGGCATCGTGGGCGGTGGCCAGTTCAACGGCCCTGCCTCTAACCTCCAGTTGCTGGACGCCTACCTGCCGACCTTGCAACAACTTGGCCAGCAGTACGCCGCGCTCGACCCAACGCATCCGGTGCAGTTGGCGCTCGATCTCGTGGTCAACGTCATCCAGCCGTGCAGCCAGTTTCCCAAGTGGTGCGCCTCGTCCACTGATGACGCCACCATCCAGTCGTACGTCACCTACTGCCAGCAGCATCACCTGCTGCTGTTCTTCGACCTGCAGTTGGGCGTACAGCCGGTGGCCGATGCTGTCGTGCAGCAGCTCCAGCCGTATCTCCAGAAGTATGACTTTACGGAGCTGGCCCTCGATACGGAATTCCACTTCCCCAACAACCCGCAGGGCTATGCCGAGGCGGCAGGCTATCCGTGCTGCCTGGGATGGATGGACGCCAGCGAGGCCAACTGGGCCATCAATTATCTGGCGCAGACCTCACTGCAGTACCACTTGCCGCGCAAGGTGCTGGTTATCCACCAGTGGAATAGCGCGGTGCTCCACAACAAGGACAAGATCGCCCTCAATCCGAATGTCTCGGTGGTGTTGCAGTCCGATGGCTTCGGCGATGTGGGCAACAAGCTCGGCGACTATCAGGTCTTCGTCCAGCAGGATCTGATTGAATATGGCGGCTACAAGCTGTTCTTCCCCTATCCTGGCGACACGCAATACGACATCCCGTTCCAGTCGCCCAAAGATGTGATGCAGCTGTTCCCGCAGCCGCTGTTTGTGTCGTACCAGTGAAAGCGCATTCCACCCCGATGACCTCTCTGCTCACCCGCGCGACCACGCGCCGACACGCTCGCCTGCGTGGGCCGACGTGCGCGCTGCTGGCCGCGCTACTGGCGGTCGGCTGGCTGGCGGCGTGCAGCGTGGGTGGGCCGCAGCAGCAGACAGTGACGCTGGTGTCGATCTTCCCGACGAGCGGCGCCGATGGGGACGTGGGGCAGTCGATGGCGCGCGCGGTCGATCTGGCGGCCAAGCAGCATGCGGCGCTGGGCGGTGGCTACACGCTGGCAGTGACGCATGTGGATGAGTCGAGCGTGACGGTGGGGCCAGATACGGGGCAGGCGATTGCCAATGCGCAGGTGATGGGCGTGGTGGGGCCGCTCGGCAGCGCCACGGCGGTGACGACGCTGCCCGCGCTGGCGCAGGCAGGGGTGGTCACGATCAGCCCGATGGCGACGCTGCCCGGCCTGACGCAGTCCGATCAGGCTACGGCGGAAGGGCTGAACTTCGGCCAGCTACACCCGCAGGGCAAGCCGATCATGTTCTTCCGGCTGACGGCAGACGATAATGCCATCG
This sequence comes from Ktedonobacterales bacterium, assembly GCA_036559055.1. Lineage (GTDB taxonomy): Bacteria > Chloroflexota > Ktedonobacteria > Ktedonobacterales > JADMIN01 > JAKAIY01. The sequence continues at coordinate 581 of DATBTW010000156.1, read as the reverse complement.
GCAGCGCCGCCGCCAATTTGGCGCTCGCCACGCCGTCGGCGCACGGCCTGGGGTCGCAATCGGTCTTCGTCGTGGATGACGGCACGGCCTCGGGCAAGGCGCAGAGCGCCGCGTTCCAGGCGGAACTGAAGGCCAAACACGGTACGCTGGCAGGCACGCACAGCCTGACGCTGGGCGACGAGGTTAGCGTGCAGATGACGATTTCCGCCATCGTCGACGCCCAGCCCGATAGCGTCTTCTACGCGGGCGGCGCGGATGGCGCCGCCGACCTGCGGCGCACGCTGACGCAGTCAGGCGCGCCCTCGCTGCCGCTGCTGACGACAGGCGCGGCGGCGGATGATCCGGGCTGGGGCGACGCGGTGGGCAATCCGCTCTTCGCGGCCAACACCACAGGCATGCTGCCCGCGCAGGATCTCTCGAAGCTGCCGGGCGCGCAGGCGTTCCAGGCAGCGTACCAGGGCGCCTACGCGGGCGCGACAGTCACGCCAGAGGCGGCGCTGGCCTACGACGCGGCGATGATCGAGATTCAGGCCATCAACGGTGTGATCGCCGCCAACAAGACGCCTACCCGCGCTGCCGTG
>DATBTW010000155.1:0-3270 GCA_036559055.1 Ktedonobacterales bacterium | reverse complement strand
GGCAACGCGGCGGAAATCTTCCCGGAGATCGTCAAGCGCGGCGCGCATATGGACCTGGTGACCGACCAGACCTCCGCGCACGATGCGCTCAACGGCTACATCCCCGCCGGGATGTCGCTGGAGCAGGCGGCGGAGCTGCGCGCCTCTGATCCAGCGGAGTATGAACGGCGCTCGCTCGACTCGATGGCCGAGCATGTCCGCGCAATGCTGGACTTCGACGAGATGGGCGCGGTCGTCTTCGACTACGGCAACAATCTGCGCGGGCAGGCGCTGCGGGTCGGCGTGGAGGACGCGCTGCACTTCCCCGGCTTCGTACCAGCCTTCATCCGCCCGCTCTTCTGCGAGGGTAAGGGGCCGTTCCGCTGGGTGGCGCTCTCTGGCGACCCGGAGGACATCCGCCGCACCGATGAGGAGCTGCTGCGGCTCTTCCCCGAAAACGCCTCGCTGGCCCGCTGGATCACGATGGCGCAGGAGCGCATCCACTTCCAGGGGCTGCCCGCGCGCATCTGCTGGCTAGGCTATGGTGAGCGCGACAAGGCCGGGCTGGCCTTCAACGAGCTGGTGCGGCGCGGCGAGGTCAAGGCGCCGATCGTGATTGGCCGCGACCACCTCGACTCCGGCTCGGTCGCCTCGCCTTATCGCGAGACGGAGGCCATGCGCGACGGCTCCGACGCCATCGCCGACTGGCCGATCCTGAATGCGCTGGTCAGCACGGCGGGCGGCGCGTCGTGGGTGTCATATCACCATGGCGGCGGCGTGGGCATCGGCTATTCGCTGCATGCGGGCGTGGTCATCGTGGCCGACGGCACGGACGAGGCAGCGGAGAAGCTCAAGCGCGTGCTGACCAACGATCCCGGTATGGGCGTCATCCGCCACGCCGACGCGGGCTATCCGGAGGCTATCAAGGTCGCCCGCGAGCGCGGCGTGAAGATTCCGATGCTGCCGCAGGAGTAAGCACGAACCCTCACCCCAGCCCTCTCCCAGAGGGAGAGGGAGCGGAGGGTTGTCGTTTGATGAGGATGGTACTCAGAGCAGCGTGAAGCGCTCCCGCGCGCCAACACTGCTGACTGAGTGAGGAGCGCCAGATGACGGACGATCACAGCGATGGCAACTGGTTGGATGCCGGAGTCTTTCCCTGTCCGGCTTGTCACGAGGCGCTCTTTCGCGTGAACCATTCGCCATTTTGTGACGACTATTTGCTCTACTGTGAACAATGCGCAAATTGTGTTGAAGTGAGTTACTACGACCCCGTGACGATTGCGTTTGCAGAGCGAATACGCGGTGAAGGGATGCTTGATTCTGGCTGGCCACAGACCGAAGCGACGCTACGGCTGATTGAGGGACGCCTCAAGCCGTGTTCATGTGGCGGACACTACCGCTTTGATGCGCCACGCCGTTGCCCCTTCTGCCTCGCGCCTGTCCTGATTGATATGTCGTGGGCTGAGCTATGGCCCGGCTATTTCTGGGTTGAAGAGGACGCCGATCCTACCGCTGAGCAGATCGAGCAGGTCGGCGCCTATATGGATGCGCATAAGCGCGAACACGATCTCTGGCAAGCTGGATAGGACGGCCTGAGCGGCGTTGTCGCCTGGCGCAATGCGCTTCTACGCCGCCGCTTGCAGCAATGTGGTGGAGGGGTCGGGATAGCTCCAGCCGGGGGCGGAGATGGCGCCGCTGACGATCAGGCTGGGCGCGCCCGATGTCGCGCTGTTCGTGACCTGCTGGGTGTAGAGGCCCGCTACGGCGCCGCTCGCCGGGGTGGGCAGCGGCTGGCCCTGCCAGGTCGCGGGGCCGCTGGCGAAGGCAAAGGCCGCGCTATCGGCGCTCCATGGGCTGCTGGCGGCGGGGCGCCACAGCGTCGTGTCGCTCAGCGTCGGCTCGGTGAGTGGGCTGGCGTAGGTGAGGGTTCCCGCGACGCTCCAGTCGCTCGTGCGGATCAGCCGCGCGCTGGTGTGGTCTTGCACCAGCAGCCAGCGGCCATCGGGCGACCAGTACGCCTGCGCCAGCGGATCGCTCTCGGTGATGACGGCGCGCGGCGCCTGCCCGTCGATGGGCCAGATCAGATAGCCCGTCGGCGTGGCCAGCAGCAGCAGCGCGCCATCGGGGGAGAACGCCGCGTCGCGCAGGTCGCCTACGTTGGTGATGTGACGGCTGGCATGGCTGGCGAGGTCGAGCAGCGTCAGGCTCGTCGTCGTGTCGTCTGGCCCGACGCTGGGATACACCAGCGCATTGTGTCCAGGTCGCCAGAGGATGCGCGCAGGCCGATCGCTGCCCGCCAGCCGGATCAGCGCACCCTGCGCGATGATGGCGCCGGGCTGCGCGGCGGGGCCGAGGCGCAGCGCGCCTGTGGGGTCGATCACGGCGACCTGTGAGCCATCGGGCGAGAGGGTCGGCAGGGTCGCTGCCGCGATCACTACCTTGCGCGCGATGCCGACGGGCTGGTCATTCTGCGATTCGAAATAGGCTGCCGCGATGCCGCCGGCGCCGGGCGTGTACTCGCGGTAGAGCAGGCGATTGCCCTGCGGATTCCACCAGGCGTCGCTGCGGGCCTGTCCGCGCGCGGTCGGCGTGATCTGCGTCGGCGAGCCGCCGTTGATACTGGTGACAGCCAGCTCCGAGACGCTCTCGGCGGCCGCCCAGGTGGCGCCAGCGGGTGGGGGCGAGCCTGCGCCGCTGGCGCCATAGCGAAAGACGATTTCATGGTGATCGGGCGACCACGAGAAGCTGATCGTCTGGCGCGGCGTGAGCTGGCGTGGGCTGGAGCCGTCGGGATTGGCGACCCAGAGCTGGTCGCCGCTCAGGTACGCGATCTGCGCGCCGCCGGGATGGATTCCGCAGCCCACCAGCGCCAGCGCGCCCAGCAGCGCCAGCAGGAGAGCGCGTGGCAGGGCGGGCCGACGCGCCACTCGCACGATTGGATGCACGCGCACTCCTGCGCACTCCTCCATGCCAACGCACTCTCAATGGACTGACAATCCGATGTCAACACACGCGCCCTGCGGCCAGATGACCTCGGCGGCAGGGCGCGGACAACGCGAGAAAATGCGCTAGTGGACGGGGTCGGCGTCGACGATGGCGCCAGTTGGCTTGCCCTTGGCCACGACCTCATCAAAATGCTCGTTGACGATGTGCTGCGGGAAGAGCTTCATCATGTTCAGCGCCGTGATGCCCAGCGCCAGCCAGTCGATCACGCCGTCCACAGGCAGCCCCGCGATCGCCAGCACATCGCCCACGCCAGGGATGACGGCGACGAATTCGGCCAGCGCCTCT
>DATBTW010000154.1:0-11316 GCA_036559055.1 Ktedonobacterales bacterium | reverse complement strand
CCCGGTCAGGGCATCGGCGCCAGCGTCGCCGGTGAGGGCGTTGCGCTCGTCTGACGCCAGAATGCGCCAGCGTTCGTCCACTACCATATATCCCGCGTCGTCGCGGCTGCGCAGTTCCTCGACCTGTGTGTCTGTCATCAGCCCTTCCACTCGTCATGCCCGGCCACACGCACAAGAACCCCCATTGGTCTAGACGGATGACGCGGCAGGGAGTATTCAGGAGCAATGACATTGGCGACGATGCGCCATTGTCGCTCAGCGACCCAGGGAGGCGCTCTGGGGGGCGCGGCTGAAGAGTCCGGCAGGCGCGTCGCGTGGCACGATCACCGAGAGCGCCTGTGGCGCCACGCTGAAGGTCATGGGCAGGTAGCCGATGACCTCGCCATCGACCTGCACCAGCGTGGGGCGCTTCGATTCCAGGCGCAGCATTTGCGCGCGCTCATAGCGGACACGCGGCCCGGCGGCTGGCAGCCGCAGCAACGCCCGACCGAGCACGCTGAAGCGGTGGAGCATGCCGCCAGAGCCGATGACGACGACATCGAGCGCGCCATCGTCGGCCACCGCGCGGCGGGTGAAGGTCATGGCGCCGCCATACAGTCGCGTATTGCCGATGACGACCATCAACGCCTGCTGCCGCCGTTTGTGTTGCCCCATCGTGATGCGGATAGAGTTGGAGCTATGTGTGACGCTCAGCAGCAGGACTGTACCGAGGTATTCCACTACCTTCAGGCCGAAGCGCTTGAGCCGCCCATGCTCCACGCGCCGCGCCACCTCAGCGTCGAAGCCGATACCCGCCATCATCAGGAAATAGCGCTGCCCGGCGCGCCCCAGGTCCACGCGGCGGCGCACGCCATGCAGCAGCGTCTCGCGCGCGTCCGCGGCGCTCAATCCGATGATGCCGATCTCGCGCGCCCAGACATTGACGGTACCCGTGGGGAGTACGCCCAGCGCGGTACGATAGCCCGCCAGCGCCTGGATAACGTCATTCACGGTGCCGTCACCGCCTGCCGCGATCACCATGTCAAGCCCGGCGACGGCGGCCTCGCGCGCCAGCTCGGTAGCGTGGCCCACGCCGTGTGTCAGGCGCAGCTCGGTGGGCAGGCCGCGCTCAGTGAGCCAGCGCGCCGTCTCAGCCAGCTCGCGCAAGGCGGCCTCGGAGTGCGCGCTGCCAGAGGTGGGGTTGGCGACGATGCGCGCGCGTGCCGTCACGGGCGGGCTGTACTCATAGGCTTCGAGCGTGAGGCCAGCGCGCGCCGGAGAGACCGCCGTGGAGAGCGCGAAGAAGGGCAGACGTAGCGCAGGCTCGACGCGCCCCCAGGCCTGCTGAATCGCGGCCACCCGCTGACGCAACCGCTGGCGCCAGAGCATGCCACGCACCGCCCATGCGCTCGCCCGCGTCATCGCCTGTGTGCGAGGGCGCGAGAGCGTGTCGAGCCACGCGCGTACACGATCCCAGATGCGCACCAGCGCTACCCCCCTGGCCACGTTGAGACGAGGTTCAGATTTCCCCCTCTTATATAATAGCGACAGAGAGGGGTCTGTTGTCACGGCGGCCGAGCGGGGATGTCTCTCGGCGCGCTCGCCTGCGGCGCGACAGGGCATGTATGCCCATCGTTCTGTGCGCCGGCCATTGATGGCCTCGACTCCATCGCGCGCCACGTGGGGTGGGTTAACTCAGGCGGGGAATGCGGGCCAGCAGCGAGGAAACGACCTCATACGCGCTTGTGCCGAGCCGCTCAGCGACGGCCTGCGCGGTCAACTCATCGTCGCCCTGGCGGCCGATCAGCGTCACCTCATCGCCCTGCTCCACACCGGGGATGTGGGTGACATCGACCATGCACTGATCCATCGCCACACGCCCCAGCAGTGGCGCGCGTCGCCCGCGAATCAGCACCTCGCCCCAGTTGCGCGGCGCCCGGCGGAATCCATCCGCATAGCCGACGGGCAGCGTGGCGATGCGCGTGGGCCGCTCGGTGACGTAGGTCGCGCCGTAGCTGACGCCCTCGCCCGCCGGAACCCACTTCACCTGGGCCACCAGCGTGCGGAAGGCCAGCGCGGGGCTGAATCCCTCCGGCAATCCCACTTCATCCGATGGCGGCAGGCCGTAGACGGCGACGCCCGCGCGTGTCATCGTGTAGCGCGTTTCGGATAGCGTCAGCAGCGCGGCGCTATTGGCGGCGTGGATGATGTCGGGAAGCGGGCCGACGGCGGCCAGCGCGGCCAACATCGCCTGGAAGCGCTCCAGTTGGCGGCGCGCATAGCGCTGGTCGAGGCTATCGGCGGTAGCGAAGTGTGTGAAGACGCCTTCGACCTCCAGCCCGGGCAGCGCCCGCAGCGTCTGGATGAACTCCACGATGGCCGGGATGTCCTCGGCGCGCAGGCCTAGCCGCGCCATGCCCGTATCGACCTTGACGTGGACGCGCGCCACCTGCCCCTGCTCATGCGCTGCCTCGGCCAGCGCCCGCGCGGAGTCGAGATCGAAGACGGTGGCGCGCAGATCGAGCCGCGTCGCCTCGCGCGCCTGCCACGGCGGTGTGTAGCCAAAGACGAGGATCGGCGCCGTGACGCCCGCCTCGCGCAGGGGCCGCGCCTCGCTGACCGTCGCCACGCCCAGCCACTCGGCGCCGTTATGCAGGGCGACGCGCGCCACCCGCAGCGCGCCGTGGCCGTAGGCATCGGCCTTCAGGCTGACCAGCAGCTTTGTGTCTGGCCCGATAATCTGCTTGAGCCGCTGGGTATTGCGCGCAATGGCGCCGAGGTCGATCTCCAGCCAGGTGGGGCGTTCCGGGCGCATCACCACCACGCGCCGCCAGGCCTCGCTCTGGCGGTCGAGCGCGGTAGACGCCTGCTCAGGATGCGCCATCAGCAGGGCCGTCACCTGCTCCATGCGCATCTCCTCGGAGCCTTTGATGTAGACCAGCGCGGAAGCATCGCCTGCCAGCGAGCGGATAGCGGCGGCGGTGTCGGCAGCGGTCAGCGTGCGGATGACGCGCTCGGTGGGCATGCCCGCCGCAATGGCGGCGTCGGCGGCCCGGGCGGCCAGCGCGCCCTGCGCCACGAGCCCATCGGCGCGCTCGGCGGCGTCGCGGCCCATCTCGCGGTGAGCGTCGGCAGCGGTTGAGCCGAGTCGCAGCATGTCACCCAGCGCCGCGATGGTCTGCCCGCCGGTCGCATCGGCGCAGGCGCGCAGGGCAGCGAGACCAGCCGCCACGCTGGCAGGCGTCGCGTTGTGCGAATCATCCAGCAGCGTCAGGCCGCCCAGTCCGGCAAAATGGCGCATGCGGCCCGGCAGCGGCGTCAGGCCGCGCAGACGCGCCAGCGCGGCGTCCTCGCCGGCTCCCAGCGCCACCGCCAGCGTCAGCGCCGCCAGCACAGCGCCCGCCCAGTGCGCACCGATCAACTGTGGGAAGATGAGGGACGGGCCGCGCGGCTCGCCTGCGGCGTCCACGGGCGCCAGGCTGAGCCGCCCCGGCCCTTCGGCGGATGGCGCAGGCGGCAGGAGCCGATAGCCGAGCAGTGGGCGCAAGCTGCTGGCGTAGGGCGCGTCGTTCCACAGGCCGAAGGGGACGATGCGCGCCGTGGTGGCGCGGGCCAGCTCCGCCGAGGCCGCATCGCTGGCCTCGAGCGCCAGCAGGCCATCGGCGGGTAGCGCGGCGGGTAGGCTCGCCAGCTCGGCGCATAAGCGCTCCCGGTCGCCGAAGTACTCCAGATGCGTTGGCGCGAGGTTCGTGACAACGCCCGCGTGGGGGCGCGCCAGCGCGCATAGCTCGGCGATCTCGCCGGGGTGGTCGGCGCCCAGCTCGACGACGGCGTAGCGGTGGGTCGGCTCCAGATGGCCGATGGAGAGCGGCAGCCCAAGCAGATCGTTGAAGTTGCGCCAGGAGCGAAAGGTCGGGCCGAGCAGCCCCAGCGCGTCAGCCAGCGCCTCTTTGGTGGTGGTCTTGCCGACGCCGCCTGTCACTGCGACGACCCTGGGCGACCACTCTCGCAGCGCATGCGCGGCATAGGCGCGTAGCGCGGCGCGGGTGTCCTCCACGGCGATGACGGTGAGGCCTGCGCGCTCCAGCCGCTCGAAGACGCCGGGGCTGCGCTCCTCCATCGCGCCGCGCCGCTCCCGCGCGATCAGCGCCGCCGCCGCCCCCTGCTCTGCCGCCGCCTCCACGAAATCGTGGCCATCGCCGTGCAGCCCGCGCACGGCCACGAAGACAGCGCCCGGCTCGACCTGGCGCGAGTCGTGCGCGAATCCGCTATACGTGGCGCGCGCGCCCAGCGAGAGCAGTTCACCATCCGTCGCGGCGTGCAGGAGATCGAGAGGAATCATGCGCGATTGCGGTCCTTCGGGCGTGGGCGCCTGGGGCGGACTGGTTCAGTCGGCCATGTCGGTATCGGACTCCTCCGCCGCTTCCTCTGGCGCGGCTTCGGCGGGATCGCCGATGACCGCCAGCGTCTCGCCCTGATTGACGGTCTGGCCCTTCGTCACGTTGATGCGCTTGATGACGCCAGCGCGTGGCGTGGTGAGGTCGTTCTCCATCTTCATCGCTTCCAGCACGACAATCGCCTGGCCGCGTTCGACCTCTTGCCCTTCCTGGGCCAACACATTCGACACCAGCCCCGGCATCGGCGCGCGGATGGTCGCATCGCCGGAGTGATGCGCGCCGCCAACCAGGCGACCCAGCGCCTGCGTGCGCTCGTCGCGCAGGGTCACGGTAAACGTGCGCGCGCCCACCGTCACCTCGTAGGCTTGCGCGCCCTCGTCGGCGTCGTCAGGTGAGGCGATGGGGCGCGCGTAGATGTCGTAGGAGGTCGCACCCAGCAGCAGGCTGTAGTGGCCCGCCGTGTCGGCTCCGCCAGCCAGCGCGCGCGCCGCCGCCGTCACCACGCGCCAGTCGATGGGCGCCTTGACGTCATCCACATTGGCCTGGAGAAGCGCGCCGCTCTGCGACTCCTCGATGGCCACACTGACTTCACGCTCGTCCACTGTGACGAGATAGCGCATACCGTATCTGCTCCTGCGTGCGAGACGCACTGAATTGAATATGGTGTTGTCGTTACGGCCCGTAGGTGACGGGCGTTTGCGCGCTGCCCCCATCGCTGACAAGGATGACGGCGTAGGACTGTCCCTGGCTCGCCGAGCAGAAAAGCGTCACGGAGAGCGTCGCCTTGCCGCCTGGCTGGATCGAGCCGCTGGCGGGGCTGACGGCAAGCGCATTGGCCTGCGATGGCGTAGCCTGATACGACAGCTTCGCGCTGCCCGTATTGGCGATGTCCAGATTGTGCGAGACGCCACACGAGTTGAATGCCACTGTGGTCGTCTTGACCGCCAACACCGGCCCCGATGTGACCGTCAGGCTTAGGGGCATGGATGATTGCCCGGTCGCGGCGCTGACGACCAACCCAGCGGAATAGCTGCCCGGCGCGACGCCGTTCGGGTGCGCGGTCAGTGTGACGGTGGCTTGCGCGCCCTGGGCGAGCGCGCCGCTGGTCGGGCTGACGCTGACCCAGACGAGCGTCGTCGCGGCGCTCCAGGTGACAGCGCGGCTGCCTGTGTTGGTCAGCTTCACCTGCGTCGAACCTGCGCCGTTTGTCGTTGCGATGACACTGATGGTCGTGGGCGCGAAGGCGATGGGAGCGGGCGCGCCGGGAATCTGCAGGTTCGGCGCGAACTTCTGAATCTGGCTCGCCACGACAGCGCAGGCATGCGTCACGCAAAGATCGGGGCGCGCGACCGAGAAACCCGCCAGTTCCACCAGCGCAAACGCCACCAGAATCAAGATCACCAGCGTGCCAGCGCTCATCTTGCGACCGAGCCTGATGATGGAGTGACCGGATGTCCACACCTTCTGCTCGTGCATCGTGTCGTTGAATTCTTCTTCGGCGGTACGCGGTCTGCTGGGCGCGCTGAACTCGCTGAGGTCATTGAGGCCATCCGCCGCCGCTTTTCCGGTCGCTCGGCGTGGTCGTGGCTGCGCGGCGCCGCTGAGCGCGAAGGGGTCGGCCCCGTCTGCGGCCTCCCAGCCTGCGCCTCCTCGGCGGTTGGACGCCCCGCCGGGCATGCTCTGCGCACCCAGCAGATCGCTGCTGCTCCCAGCGCGCCTATCGGACGGACGCGCCAGCTCGCTCGACGCCGCGAATGGATCGTGTCGTCGCCGCGCGCTCTCGTCGGTGAGCAGATCCTGCCATTCCTGCGGCAGCTTGGCCTTTAGTGCGGGATCGGTGAGCCGTGGCAGACCAAGCGAGGTCGGCGAGAATGTTCCCGATTCGGATGGGTCTCGGACGGCGGGCAGGCGCTGCGAGATGCGTCGCATATTGGCGTCGAGCAGCGCATCGGGCGGATCGAGCGGCATCAATCCGCTGGCGGCATAGCGGTCGTCAGGACCCGCGCCCAGCGCCGCCTCAAGCTCACCGCTGGGCAGGTTTGCGCGCATACGTGGCGCGGTGATGGGCTGCCCGCTGCCATCGAGCAGCCCGCCGCTGGAGCTGAGCGGCGAGAGCTGTGGCGGCGCAGCGATGCGCATGGTGGGTGGCTCCAGCATCGGTGGCGCGGGTACACGCATGGTCGGCGGCTCCAGCGTCTGCGAGGCGGCTGGATTGAACGGCATCCCGGCAATGAGCGCCGCGCTGCCATCCTCCATCGAGCTATCCACCAGATCGCCGAGCATGCCGTGCAGCGCGCCGGGAGCCGCTGGCGGCGCGCCAAAGACTGGCGCGATGGCGGGGAAGGGCGGCTGGCCAGGCAGCGCGGCAGAGACGGCGCCGGGCATGTTGAAGACGCCCGCTGAGACGGGTGTGGAAGGCATCGCCTGCCACTGCGGCTGCGCCTTGGGTTGCGAGGCGCCGAATCCACCCTGCGCCACGGCCTGCCGCACGGCGGACTCGATGGCCTGCCCCGCCAGCACGGCTGAGGCGTAGCGATCTTCGGAACGCTTGGCCATCGCCTGCGCCACGACCGGATCGAGCGCGGCGATGGCCGGGGCGAGCGGCGGCTGCTGCTGGCCCAGGCTGGGTGGCGGCTGCTGCTGGGCGGCGGCGATCAGGTCGGCCAGCTTATTCATGTGGAAGGGTGTGTGACCAGCGAGCGAATGGAAGAGCGTCGCGCCGAGGCTGTAGATGTCGCCCGCCTGCGTAATCTGCCCGCTAAAGACCTCCGGCGCCAGATACTCGAACGCCGCGACGTCAGCGCCAGACCAGCTAGGATCGAGGGCATTGACATCCCACAGCAGCCCGAAATCGCCCAGCAGGATGTGTCGCCCCTCATGCAGATACACATTGCTGGGCTTGAGGTTGCCATGGACGACGCCCAGGCTGTGCGCGTAGCTCAGCGCGCCGCAGAGCTGCTGGAAGAACGGCGCCACATCGCTGGCGCCCATGCGACCGCCCTTCGCGACCCAGTCTGCGAGCGTGCCGGCCTCGACATAGGGAGTGACGAGGTAAAGGTATTCGTTCTCCTCGCCAAAAGCGACCAGTGGCAGGATATGGGGATGGCTGGCAAGCTTGGTGGAGGCCTCGGTGACATAGGCCCAGTTGCGCGCGAAGCCGGGCTGGCGAGCGAACTCCTTGAAGATGACCTTGACGACCACCTCGCGTCCGCCGCCTGTCGCCTGCTTCCCACGGTAGACCTCGGCGACGCCGCCGCCTCCGATCTCCTCTTGAAGCTGGTAGCCGCCGAGTACGCGGCCCTTCAGCTCACCCATGCCGCCTCCTCATGGCGTGCTCCACGGCGCGCGCCGTCTGATTGGCAGGCGCTCGCCATCCCCATAAATTGCGCGTTGGCCCGCTGGGCCATATCGTGTGAGACGCGCCAGCGCCGGGGGTCGTCACGTCTTTCCGCCCGCCTGTCATCAATAGCCTATATTGTGCTGCAATGCGTACAGCATCGTATCATTTGCCACGTAGACCTGGCACGCGCCCTCACCCGAATGTTCTTTGAGCAGCGCGATGGCGTATTTGGCCGGCCCGCTGCCCGCGCCCGCCGCGTCATCGGGCGCGACGCCGATCCACCACGTCTCAGGATTGGCCTGGTCGGTCTGCGCGGTACCGGTCTTGCCGCCCATGTGCGCAGGTGAATTGTAGACGTAATACCCGTTGTGAGGCCCCAGCCCCGCCGAGCCAGTGCCATATTGCGACACCGCCCACATCGCCTGGCGCACCGCCTGGGCGGTCTCTGGCCGCAGAACCTGATCGTAAACAGTCGGCGCGTTGGGCAGCACGCTGCTGGGAGTGACACCGTTGGGAACGGTCTTCAGACCGACATGCGGCGTGTAGAGGTAGCCATTCGCCGCGACCGTGCTGGCGACCGTCGCCATCGTCAACGGCGAGATCAGCAACTGCCCCTGGCCAAAGCCGCTCTCTGCCAGCAGATTCGGCCCGAACTGCGTCGGCTGGCCGTTGGTCAGCGCGTTGAACGCCTGACTCTGGTTCGCGGGCGCATCGAAGCCGACATCTTTGGCTTGCGCCATGCCCTGACCTGGCGTTGAGATACCGAACGCGCGCGCATATTGCAGCCACTTGTCGGCGCCAAGCTGCGTCGCCAGCCGCGCATAGACGGTGTTATCACTGTAGGCGTAGGAGTCTTGCACGGTCAGCGGGAACTGCGCGTTCTGCCACTGGCCGTTGAGGTAGTCCACCCAGTCGATGTGCTCGCCATTGGCGATGAAGTGGGTGGCGTCGTCCTTCGAGTAGGTCGAAGTCAGTGAGGTCACACCTTCGTTGATGGACGCGCTGAGCGTCACCGTCTTGAAGGTCGAGCCGGGGTCATATAGCCCCTGCGAGGCGCGATTGAGCAGCGGGAAGCCGGGATCACTCTGCAACTGCTGGAAATAACCCGTCTGGTCGATTTTGTTGGCGTCGTAGTAGGGTCGGCTGACCATCGCCAGAACCTCGCCGTTGTTGGGGTTCTCGACCACGATAGCGCCGGGCGGGTTGCTGCCATCGGGCTGACAGACGCCGCCGAAGATCGCCGACGAGTTGTAGATCTGGTTGATGTATTGCTGGAGCTTGTCGTCGATGGTCAGGTAGATGTCCTGACCGTATTGGGGCTTATGCAGCAGGTGATTGGTGACCTGCTGCACCGTCACGCCCGACTGCGCGCCCGATAGCGCATCGTCATAGGTGGCCTCGATGCCCGCCGTGCCGTACTTGTAGCTGAAGTAGCCGATCAGCGGCGAGAGCGTCGGGTCGGCGTAGACGCGCCGAAAACCACAGGTGGCGTTAGGGTCTTGAACGGACCATGCCAGCTTGATGCCATTGCGGTCGTAGATCGTGCCGCGCTCAGCGGCGTCATAGGGCGGGCAGTGGCCGTTGGCGTTATAGGTCTCGCTCTCGGCGAGCAGCGGGCCGTTGAAGAACGCGCGGTCACTGACCTGGATGTATGCTGCGACTGCGCTAATGATCAGCAGCAAGGCGAGGAAGATATTGGACAGGCGACGCACAGCGGCGCCGATACTACTATTCATAACTCGCAGCTGCTCCCAGCGTTCGACATCTGGCGATCTGGCGCGCATCCCCTGTGCAACGCATACTGGCCCGGCGCGGTCGCCATCCTCGGCGCCAATCCCGATGCAGCGCGGATGCGCAGCCGCTCGCGGCCCCTGAGGCAGTGTAGCATCGGGCGTTTGGCGTGTCAAAACGGCTGGGCCTGTTCTCGCCCGGATTGTGAGGTCTTCACACTTGGGCGTGGTAGCATACGAGCAGGTTTGCGGCCATGCGTGGCCGCGATTCCCCAGCCGGCGAGATGATGTGAGGAGCCAGCGACATGCCGCGTGCGACCGTTCGTATCCGGGTGCCATTCGTCGATGTGGACAGCAGTGAACGCATCCATTTCACCGCTGTCATGCGCTACTGGGAGGTCGCTGAGCACGCGCTGATGCGCAGCCTGGGGCTGCCCTACGCTACGGCGCTGCAAGAGGTGGCCTTTCCGCGCGTGCATGTCTCCGCCGACTTCAAGGGCGCCATCACCTTCGACGACGAGCTGGACGTGGAGGCGCGTGTCGAGCGCATCGGTTCGACTTCGTGGACACTCGCCTTCGCCGCGCGCCCCGCCGACGCCGGAGCGGACGCGCCCCCGCTGGCGGTGGGACGCATGACGGTGGTGGCGATGGATCGCGCCACCCAGCGCCCCACCTCGCTTCCCGCCGACCTGCGCCGTGCGCTCAGCGGGGAGAAGTGAAGGCATTTCCTCATCCCAGTCCGCGCAGGCGGACTTCGCGGCCCCACAGGGCCTCCCAGGCGCGACTTCAGTCGCCAGCTACCCTATAGCAGCTTGAGCCGCTCGAAGGCGGTGTCGATGTGGGTCAGGTAGGCGTTGGGGTCGGCAATGGCGTCCAGATCTTCCGGGCTGATGTGCTCGGTCACCTGTGGGTCGGCCTTCAGCATGGCGAGCAGTCCCAGCCCCTCATCCTCGTCGCGCCAGACCTTCTGGGCATTGCGCTGTACGAGCTTGTACGCCACCTGGCGATCCATGCCGCGTTCCACCAGCGCCAGCAGGATGCGCGATGAGTAGATCAGGCCGCGTGTCAGGTTCAGGTTGGCGGCCATGCGCGGCTGGTTGACCTCCAGCCCGGCCATCACCTCGTTGAAGAGCCAGAGCATGTAGTGGAGCAGGATGCACGCCTCCGGGATGATGATGCGCTCGGTGGAGGAGTGGCTGATGTCGCGCTCGTGCCAGAGCGCCACGTTCTCCATCGCCGTGACAGCATGCCCGCGCAGCACGCGCGCCAGCCCACAGACGCGCTCCACCTTCTCCGGGTTGCGCTTGTGTGGCATGGCGGAGGAGCCTTGCTGGTTGGCGCCGAATGGCTCGAACGCCTCGCTGAGCTCGGTGCGCTGCAGGTGGCGAATCTCCAGCGCCATTTTGTCGAGCGACGAGCCAATCAGCGCCAGCGTCGTCATGAAGTGGGCATGGCGGTCGCGCTGGATGATCTGCGTGGAGACGGGATCGGGCCGCAACCCAAGCTGCTCGCACACATATTCCTCGATGTGCGGCGGGATGGTGGCGTGTGTGCCGACCGCGCCGGAGACGGCGCCCACGGCGATGTCATCGATGGCGGCGTCGAGTCGGGTGCGGCTGCGCCGTAGCTCATCCACCCACATCGCCAGCTTGTAGCCAAAGGTGGTTGGCTCAGCGTGGATGCCGTGCGTGCGTCCCACCATCAGCGTCAGCCGATGGCGGATGGCGAGCTGCGAGACGGTCTCGGTCAGGCGCTCCAGTTGCTCGCGGATCAGTGAGCCAGCCTGGGCCAACTGCACGCCCAGCGCGGTGTCGAGCATGTCGGATGAGGTCATGCCCAGATGCAGGAATCGCCCCTCTGGCCCCAGCTT
>DATBTW010000153.1:0-5984 GCA_036559055.1 Ktedonobacterales bacterium | reverse complement strand
GCCGCCGCCCAGCACGAGCGCGGGCGTCTTCAGCGCGCCCAACTGCGCGACCAGCGCAGGCGGCAGCGACTTGCCATCCATGGGATTTTCCACGCACAGCGCGTCGTAGAGCAGCGTCGGCGCGATGGCCTCGAACGCCGGAAATACCGGCGATTGGCGTGTTGGCTCAACCTGATCTTCTGGCATGCCAACGTAGCGCATGAAGAGGATGGCCGCGTCTCCACGCCGGTTCTCTTTCAGCAGCGCTTCGAGTGTCGGCAGGTAGTTCTCGACGGTCGGCGGGCGCGTGTCGTCAGAGGCGTAGGGCGACTCAAAGGCCGCGACCTTCGTGATACTGGGCAGCTTGCAGGCGGCTTGCAGCGCCAGCGCGCCGCCAGACGACGTGCCGTAGACGCAGGCCGAGCCACCCGCCTCCGCGATGAGCGCCGCGATGTCCTCGATCTCGCGCTCGACCGCATAGGGCGCGGTGTCGCCGCTCTCGCCGCGCCCCCGGCGATCATACATATAGACGGTGAACTGCGGGGCCAGCAGCGCGGATAGCTCTGGCATCGGCCCGAAGTTGCGGCTGCACATGGCCCCATCCACCAGCACGACGGCTGGCCCCTGCCCCGACTTGGTGTATCCGATGCTCGTGCCATCGCGCGAAACAACAGCGCTCACAGGTTCCTCCCTTTCGCCGCTCGCTGGCGGCGATTTTCTCAGGTGAGGCTTCGCGCCTCCCCCTCCTCGATGCCTCCTTCGAGTATAGCCCAAACAGGCGCGCGAAGGCTTCTCATGGCTTGCGCATTTCACTGTAGAGCCGCCGCACAGATGCGCCGTTCGCCTGAGGAATGTGGCGCCACTCATGCGGCGATACGGCGTGGACTTTGCTCAGCAGCGATCAGGTAGCAAACAGCAGGAGCGCTTTCATGACCACGACGACAAAGAGCGGCAATCGCGCGATGACCGGATTCCCTGCGCCCAAGCGACTGGCGACCCCCACCGACCTGAAGCCCAATGAGGTTCAGGCGGTCGTCGAGGCGGTCAATCCGCTGGTCGCCGATAGCTTCGCGCTCTACATCAAGACCAAGAACTTTCACTGGCATCTCTCGGGCCAGCACTTCCGCGACTACCATCTGCTCTTCGATGAGCAGGCGGCAGCGATCCTCGCCTCCATTGACGTAATGGCTGAGCGTGTGCGCCGCATCGGCGGGACGACTATCCGCAGCCTGGGACATATCCAGCGGCTGACGCAGGTTCAGGATGACAACGAGGACGCGGTTAGCCCGCAGGACATGCTGCGCCGCCTGCTGGAGGACAACAGCCACATGGCGCGCTCGCTGCGCCAGGCCATCGCCACCTGTGAGGACAACCGCGACACAGTAACCGCCAACAACTTGCAGGAGATCCTGGATCAGACCGAGCGCCGTGTCTGGTTCCTCTACGAGACCCTGCAGAGCGCCTGAGCGCCCAGGCGTCTGACCGCGAATCACGGCTTCTCGGTAGGCAGGCTTTCCTGCGCTCCAGGGCCGGACGCCGCCTCTGAGGCCGCCTCGCGTGTATCCTCTGCTGACGCCTCCGTCGCCGCTACGGAGACGCCATCCGCTGCCGTTTCTGTGGCCGCCTGAGCTGCCGCAGCTTCAGCTTCGGCCCTGGCCTCGGCTTTGACCTTCGTCTCGGCCTTCGCCTCGGCCTCAGCTCTGGCTTCATCTGTCGCCTCGACCTCCGCCTGAGCCTTGGCCCTGGTCGCCGCCTCCACCACAGGCGCCGGGGCGTTCTCTGGCAAGACCACGGGCTGCGTCTCCGCCGGAATCTCGGGCTGGATGTCTGGCTCCGGCAGCGTGCGCGTGGCCACCTGTCGCACCCCTCTGCCAGGGATGAAGATGTGGATGCGTAGCACGCGCTCGCGGCGGCGCTCCTCTTCGAGGTTGCGCTGGCGCGCTTTCATCAGGTCGCGCAGGGCGACCATCCCCATCAGCTTATCGGGATGATGGCGATCGACCACAGGCAGACGCGTGTACCCCGTTTCAGTCATGCGATTGACCGCCACGCGCAGGGTGTCGTCCAGATAGGCTACCACCGGGTCCCGGTTCACGTAATCATCGAGGGTGTGTTTGCCGCTGATCTGCGCGCCACCGCCGGAGCCATTCCCGTTGGCCTCCTGCAAGAGTCGTTGCAGGTCGGCGCGGGTCAGCACGCCCGCCAGGTGATCCTGCGCGTCGATGACGGGCAGCAGCGACTGCCCGCGCTGGCGCTTGCCGCCCTTGAGCGAGCGCATCAGCTCGCGCATCGAGGCGTGCGCTGGCAGGGCGACGATATTGGTGCGCAGGACCTCCCGTACCAGCATCCGTTCGAGTGGATCAACCGCCAGCTCATTGCTGACATGGAAGCCACGACGCGCTACTTTCTCCGTCAGGATGGAGCGCTTGAGCGCCAGCACCATTACCAGATGCGCGGTTCCGACGGCGAACATCAGCGGGATGATGGCGTTGGTGTTGTGGGTCAGCTCGAAGGCGAAGATGATGCCCGTCAGCGGGGCGCGCATGGCGCTGCCCAGCACAGCGGCCATGCTGATGAGCGGCCAGAACCCCGGACCCGCGTTCGGCAGGAAGAAGCTCTCCAGCCCGCCTAGCGCGCCGCCGATCAGCAGCAGCGGGGCGATGATGCCGCCTGATGTGCCAGAGCCGAGTGAGATCATCCAGATGATGGATTTGACGAACAGGAATCCCAGGATGACCTGGAGTGTGATGTTGCCGCGTAGCATCGAGGCGATGGAGCCGTAGCCCACGCCCAGCGCCGCCGGAAAGATCAGCCCGCCGATGCCGACGATGAGGCCACCGAGTGCGGGCCACCACATCCAGTGGATCGGCAGACGGCGGAAGGTATCCTCGACGAGGTAGATGCCCTCCGTCATCAGAATCGCCAGGCCGCTGGCCAGCAGCCCCACCAGAATGCAGCCCGCGTAGCCACCCACGCCGAGCGCGGCGGCGCTGGACTGCATGGGGAAGATGGGCGGCGGCGCGATGATGTAGTAACGCACGGCGGCGGCTGTGGCGCTCGCCGCGATCACTGGCATCAGGCTGCGCGGCTTCCATTCGAAGAGCAGCACCTCGGCGGCCAGCATCACTGCCGCGACGGGCGAGCCAAAGGTGGCGGACATGCCACCTGCCGCGCCCGCCACCAGTAGCGTCTTGCGCTCGACGCTGGCCAGGCGAAAGAGCTGCGCGATCATCGAGCCGAACGAGCCGCCCGTGACGATGATCGGCCCTTCCGCGCCGAACGGCCCGCCAGAGCCAATCGAGATGGCCGAGGAGACCAGCTTCAGCACCGAGACTTTTGGCTCGACGCGGCTGCCATTCACCAGGATCGCCTCGATGGCCTCCGGGATGCCGTGTCCGCGAATGCGCTCGGAGCCATAGCGCGCCAGCAGCCCGACGATGATGCCGCCACCAATCGGCACCAGTACCTCCAGGATGCCCAGTGAATTGCCCGCCGGTGAGACCAGAGAGAAGTCCCAGCGATGAAAGAAGAAGAGGTTGGTAAACAATCCAATCGCGCGGAGAAGAAGCAGAGAGATCACCGCGCTGGCCGCGCCGATGACCACGGCGAGGGCGGTGATGAAGATCACGCGCGGGGTGGTCGTAAAGTCGCTCAACTCGCCAGTGGAATTGTCACGCTCATCCTGATTCATAGAGTCGATGAATCGGCGCCAGAGTCCGGCGCTGCTGCGGTGAGGAGCGGCGATGGGATAGGCGGGTTCCTCGTTGGCGCGCGCCTGCATACAAATCGCCTCCTATTGCCTGATCGTGCGCCATCGCCCTGGATTGGAGGCTCGCGGAGACGGCTTCCGGGAGTGGGTGGACGCTTTGCTACGATGTACGCTGGCGTCGCGCGCTTCCTGCACTGTCTGGTGCTGTGCTGTCACGGATGCGGCGGCGCCAGCGTTTCTAGCACGCAAATACCTTGCCAGCGCTGTCTGCCTCTTTTGCGGGCGCGACAGTAGCGCGCTACGCCATGTAGCATACGTCGCATTGCGTGCTATTGACCAGCCGGGAGCACGCTGACCCGCTGCATGGCCTAGCCCGTGCGGCCCGCCTGTTTGACCGCCTTTGTCGGGCGTTCGTAGAATGGGACAGGCAATGGGACAGGTGTTCAGCGTGCGGTGGGCGAGGCGAGGCAGAGTCGAAGGGAGGCGCAAGGCGATGAGCCAGACGAGCAAGCCGCCGATGGCATCGCGCGCCCACGCTCCGCGCGCCGCTGACGAGCGCGACGAGCGCGACGAGCGCGAGGCGATCACGCAGCTTCCCCTGGCCGCTGCCACGCCCGCCGAGCCAGAGGTCGCGCCGTATACCATTCACCTGCCCGGCTTCGATGGCCCGCTCGATCTGCTGCTGCATCTGATCGAGAAGAACCAGATGGAGATCACCAGCATCTCTCTGGTGGCCGTCACCGATCAGTTCGTGGCCTACCTGCGCACATGGGATGAGCCGCCGCTGCCGCGCCTGGCGGAGTTCGTGGCGATGGCCGCGCGGCTGCTGCTCATCAAATCGCGCAGCCTGTTGCCGCGCCAGTCGCGGGCTGAGGGCGCCGACGAGGACGACGATCCGCTGGATGACGCCGAGGCGCTGGCGCAACGTCTGCGCGAGTATCAACTGGCTCGCGAGATCGCGCGGTCGCTGCGGGCGCGCGAGCTGGCGGGGCTGCAAACCTTCGCCCGCGCGACCCGCCTGGTGGACACCGA
This sequence comes from Ktedonobacterales bacterium, assembly GCA_036559055.1. GTDB lineage: Bacteria > Chloroflexota > Ktedonobacteria > Ktedonobacterales > JADMIN01 > JAKAIY01. The sequence goes on along the minus strand of DATBTW010000153.1, from coordinate 1,264 downwards.
CCTGATGCTGACCTGGGCGCCGCCCAAGCTGGTGGGGCTGAATGTCAACGCGCTGGCGGCGGTCTTCAAGCGCGTGCTGACGGAGCAGCGCTTCTCGCAGCCCGAGCAGCTTCCCCTGCCGCTCGTCACCGTCGCCGAGAAGATCGACGAGGTGGAGCAGTTGCTGGCCGAGCGCGGCCGCGTCACGCTGGAGGAGGCGCTGCTGACGGCCACCTCGCGCTTCGCCGTGGTCGTCACCTTCCTGGCCGTGCTGGAGATGTGGCATCAGGGGCGGCTGGCCGTCCGGCAGGAGACACTCTTCGGCCCGGTCGAGATTCTGCCCGGCACGCGCTCACCGTTGCGCCCGCATGGCCAGAGCGGCGATGATGACGCCGCCGAGGATGAGGCCTACACCCCGGCGGTTAGCGAGTTCGATCCCGCGCCCATCGCGCCAGAGCCGAAGCAGCGGCGCAAGCGCGGAGCGAGCGCAGCGCCAGCGGCGCACGCGGATGGGTGAAGCAAAGCCGCGTGCGCCATTCACACCTGCGCCAACCGGAGGATACCCGCCACGACCGCATCCAGTGGCGCGCTGGTGTCGATCTCGTCATCGGCGGCGCGGCGCAGCAGTGGCTCGACCGTCTGCATCAGGCTCAGCGTGCGCGCGACCTCATCGGGCCGCTTGCCATACGGATTGGTGGTGCGCGTGGCGAGCCGCTCCACGATGACCTCAGCAGGCGCGCTCAGCAGGATGACGCGGTCGAACTGCGGCAGGAACGCCCGCATATTGGCCGCGCATCCGGCCAGGAAGAGGATGTCGGCGTTCTCGCTGTCCAGCAGAGCCTGGAGGCGATCTTCGCGCCATACCCAGTCGCGCCCCGCTTCCACAGGCGACCCCGGCGTGTTGTCGTCGTCGCTGACCGCTCGCCACTCTGAGTAGTCGTCGCAGTCGGCGTCCACGGCGGTGTAGCCGCGCGCGGCCAGTTCAGCGATGACGCTAGACTTGCCGACGCCCGATATGCCCGTCAGTAGGATGCGCTTCACGCTGGCTCCTCTTGCCATGTCCAGCGGGTCGCGTCGGCTAGCGCCTCAGCGGTATCCGTCCAGGCGCGCGCCGTGCGCGGGCGCAGTCGCATGACACCATCGCTGGCTGGCTCCGGGGCGAACTGGCCATATTTGGCGTTCCAGGCCGCCACGATGCGCTCGCCCAGGGTGGCGTCCGTGACGACCTCCGCTGCCAACCCCTCGACGATGACGACATTGTCGCCGCTCTCCAGATGCGCCGCGA
>DATBTW010000152.1:0-14973 GCA_036559055.1 Ktedonobacterales bacterium | reverse complement strand
GACGACATCGTCAACATCGACAACGCCATGCGCTGGGGCTTCAACTGGGAAGCTGGCCCCTTCCAGTCGTGGGATAGCCTGGGCGTGGCGGCGCTGGTCAAGCGCATGGAGGCCGAGGGGCGCAGCATTCCGCCGCTCGTGCGCGAAGTCGCGCAGAATGGCGTCGGCTCGTTCTATCACGACGGCCAATACTGGGATTGGAACAGCCACAGCTATCAGCCGCTGCCGGAGAGCGCACGGCGCCCCAGCATGGCGCGGCTACGCGCGGCGGGCGCGCGGGTGGTGAAGGAGAATCGCGGCGCTTCGCTGATCGATCTGGGTGACGAGGTGCTGGGCATCGAGTTCCACACCAAGATGAACGCGCTGGATGACGACATCGCGGCGATGCTGGCGGCGGGCGTGGAGGAGGCCAAGGCCAACTGGCGCGCCATCGTCGTGACCAACGACGCGCCCGATTTCAGCGTCGGCGCGAATCTGGCGCAGGTGCTGATGGCCGCCCGCATGCGGCAGTTCCCGCTGATCGAGCGCGCCATCAACAACTTGCAGCAGGCCAACATGGCGCTGAAGTTCAGCCCGGTTCCGGTGGTGGTGGCGCCAGCCGGGCGCACGCTGGGCGGCGGCGCGGAGGTCGTGCTGCATGGCCAGCATGTGCGCGCGGCGGCGGAGACGTATATCGGCCTGGTCGAGGTCGGCGTCGGCTTGCTCCCAGCGGGCGGCGGCTGCAAGGAGATGCTGCTGCGCTGGCAGACGTTGGCGCAGAAGGTCACGCACGAGGGCGGCCCATTCGCGCCCGCGCGCCACGCCTTCGAGATCGTGGCAGTGGCCACCGTCGCCACCAGCGCCGACGATGCCCGCACGTATGGCTTCCTGAAAAAGACCGATAGCGTCTCGCTCGACCGCGAGCGACTGCTGGCCGACGCCAAGGCTGACGCGCTGGCGTTGGCGGCGTCCAAAGCCAGCGGCGAGTGGAAGCCGCCGGAGCCGGGGGTGATCCGCCCAGCAGGTGTGGGCGCGCGGCTGGCGATGGAGCAGCAGGTGGATAATCTGCGGCTGCTGGGGCGGGTCAGCGCGCACGACGCCGTCGTCTCTGGCAAGCTGGCCTACGTGCTGACCGGCGGCGAGCATGCGCCAGTAGAGACGCTGACCGAGCAGGACATCCTCGATCTGGAGCGTGAGGCGTTCCTGAGCCTGTGCGGCATGCCCGCCACACAGGCGCGCATGGAGCATACGCTCAAGACCGGCAAACCGCTGCGCAACTGAGCGAGACGAGCAGCACGCCCCGTGGGCGACGGATCGCGACCCCTCTGCCTGGCGCCCGCCAGGTGGAGGGGTCGTTTTGCTGCCCATCTGTGGAGTATCGGCGCGGGCGCGCAGGCGATATAGTGTAGGCCAGCAGCATAGGCCAGCGCAGGGCGTCTGCGAGGCGCGAAGGAGCAGCGAACGATGTGGCGATTCGAGTCGGAGCGGCGACACTCCGCGCTGGGCGAGCGCCTCGCCCAACCCTCCGCCGCGCAGGAGCGCCGAGAGATGGGGCGGCTGGAGGCGCTGAGTGACGGCGTCTTCGCCATCGCCATGACGCTGCTGATCTTGAACGTGCGCATCCCCACACGCGATGTGACGCTCTCCTCAGGGAAGCTCATCTATGACTCACTGCTGAGGAATAGCGCCTGGCTGTCGCTCGTGACCTATGTGTTGAGCTTCGTGACGGTGCTGGTCATGTGGATCAATCACCACTATCTCTTCCAGTTTGTCGCGCGCATCGATCGCTTCTTCGTCCTCATCAATGGCCTGCTGCTGCTGCTGGTCGTCTTCGTCAACTATCCGACGGCGCTGGTGGCGAATTTCGTTGGGACGGCGGGCGGCGAATATGCGGCAGCGGCCTACAACGCGACCTTCGTGCTGGTGGCGCTCTGCTATAACGCGATGTGGTTTCGCATCGTGGGGCATGGGCGCCTGCTCGTGGCCGACGCCGACCCGGAGGAGGTGGCCAGCTTCACTCGCCAGTATATCTTCGGCGGGCCGCTCTATCTGGTGGCGCTGGCGCTGGCATTCGTGAATCCAGGGCTGAGCATCGCGCTGGATGCGGCGCTGGCGATTTACTTTGCCTTCACCGGGCGCATCATCCGCAAGCAGGTTCGCCACCCCGCTCAGCCAGTGGAGCAGCCAGAGAAGCGGGCGGAGCAGTAGCGCGGCGCTGGGGATGCGCTTCCTCCCTCGTTTGGGGGAGCGCGAGTCCACTCTGGCGGGCGATGTGGATGGGGGCCGCGCGCCCGTACACTGAGAGGCAGAAAGGGGGCGGCGCCATGAATGCGAGCGCTACACCAGAACTGGCTCCTCAGTCGCCACAGTCCGCAACGGCTTCGCACGAGGGGTTGTTCATCAATCGCAATTTCCTGCTGCTCTGGCTGGGGGATGCCAGCTCAGTCCTCGGTGACTTCATCTTCAATACCACGCTGGTCGTCTGGATCGCCGCGACCATCGGGCGTGGGCAGAGCTGGGCGCCACTGGCCGTTAGCGGCGTCTTCATCGCGGCGTCGGCGCCTGCCGTGCTGATCGCTCCGCTGGCGGGCGCGCTGGTTGACCGCATGGGCAAGCGCGCCGCTATGCTGGGCGCTTACATCGTGAGCGCGCTGGTCACACTGACGCTGATCCCCGCGACGGGACTGATTCAGATCGGCGGGCTGCTGACCATTCCGCATTCGACAGCGTGGACGCTCGGCGCCATCTACGTCGCCGTTGCGGCGCTGGCTATCTGCGCGCGATTCTCGAACCCCGCCGCGCTGGCGATGCTGGGCCAGATCGTCGAAGAGCCGTCGCGCGCGAAGGCGATGGGCTTCCTGCAAGGCTCCATGAGCCTGGCTATGCTGGTTGGCCCGGCGGTGGCGGCGCCGTTGTACCTGGCGTTCGGCGCCGAGTGGGCGCTGCTGATCGACGCCGTCTCCTTCGTCATCGGGGTGGTGACACTGCTGGCGATGCGCTTCGCCCGTTCCACAGGCGCGCAGGCTGATACGGCGGAGCGGCGCGGGCTTGGTCACGAGATGGTCGAGGGCGTCGTCTTCCTGGCGCGCTCGCGCACGCTGACTGTGCTGGCGCTGGTGACGGGTGTGGCCATGCTCGGCGCGGGCGCGCTGAATGCGCTGGATGTCTTCTTCACCGTCCACAATCTGCACACGCCGCTCACACTCTATGGCTTGCTCAGTACCGTTTTTGGCGTCGGGCTGATCGCGGGCGCGGTAGCCGCTGGCGTGCTGGCGCAGCGCATCGGGCTGGCGCGCACCCTCTGGATCTCGACCATCCTGGTCGGCGCGCTGGTGATCGTCTATTCGCGGCTGACCAGCTTCGGCGCGGCGTCGGTGGCGCTGGTCATCATGGGCATTCCGCTGGCCGCGCTGGATGTCGCGGGTGGGCCGCTGCTGCTGCGCGAGACACCGGAGCGGCTGGTGGGGCGCGTCGCCTCGCTGCTGACGCCGCTCAATACGGGCGCCACGCTGATCGGCGCCGCGCTGGCGGGCTACCTGGATAGCTCGCTGCTCCAGCACTTCTCCGCCCATCTCTTCGGCATGACATTTGGCCCGGTGGATACGATATTCTGTGTGGCAGGGGCGCTGATCCTGGTGAGCGGCGCCTATGCGATGATCGGGCTGCGTGGCGTTGACCGCTCGCCGGAACGGCGCCCCCTTACCCCCGCCGCCACGGGAGCGGAGGAATCTGGAATCGCTCTAGGGAGCCAGGCGCGATGAGAACCGAGGCACGACCGACGATGGCGCCGCTCTCCACCGAGCGGGGGGGATTCGCGCTCCTGCCTGCCCTCGTCTTGCTGGGGCTGGGCTTCGGCGCGGCGGGTCTGCTGGCTGGTGGGCTGGCGCTCTGGCTCGGCTCCCAGCGCCATCCGCCGCTATCGGCGCTGCTGGCCGCCAGCGTGGGCGCGGCGCTGCTGGTGGGGCTGGTCGTCTGTGCGCTGTTGCTGGCGCGGCTGGCGCAGATCGACCGCGCGCTGGCGCGGCTGGCGCGGGGCGAGCCGGTTCCCGCGGGCGTCAGCGCATGGCCGCTCAGCCAGCTTCTCTGGCGCGTGGGCGCGGTGAATGAGCGCATCGCCCAGGGAGCCGAGCGCGAGCGGCAGGCGGCGGAATATCGCGACGAGGTGATGCGTCAGGTCGGCGAGGCGGCGGCGCGCGAGGAGCGCAACCGGTTGGCGCGCGAGCTGCACGATTCCATCAAGCAGCAGCTCTTCAGCATCGGCGTCAGCGCGGCGGCGGCGCGAGCGCGGGCTGGCGAAGCGGGCGCCGCCGCCGCGCTGGACGACATCGAGCGCGGAGCGCGTGAGGCGCAGGTGGAGATGACCGCGCTGCTCCAGCAGTTGCGTCCAGCCCCGCTGGAGAACGTGGGGCTGGTGGAGGCGCTGCGCGACCAGTGCCAGGCGCTGGGCTATCGCACCGGGGCCGAGGTTAGCGTCACGATTGGCGCGCTGCCCGCCGATGATCGCCTGCCGCTGCGCGCCCAGGAGCAACTCTTTCGTATGGCGCAGGAGGCGCTGGCCAACATCGCGCGCCACGCCCGCGCCCAGCATGTCTGGCTGCGGCTGGAGCAAGACGGCGACGCGATGCTGCTGGAGATTCGCGACGACGGCCAGGGATTCGAGAGCGCGACCGTGCGCGGCGGCATGGGGCTGAGCAATCTGCGCGAGCGGGCGCGGGCGCTGGGCGCGGCGGCGCAGATCGAGAGCGCGCCGGGGCATGGCGCGACCATCCGCATCCGCGCGCCACTGGTCGCGCCGCTGTATCAGTCGCCAGAGGAGCTAGCGCGACAGGCAGCGCTCGCCAGAACCCGCAGCGTGGGCAAGAACTGGCTGGCGTGGTGCGTCCTGGCGCTCGAAGTCGCCGTTGCGTTGATCCTGTTTGATCTGCCCTTCTGGTCGGTCGCGCTGTGTCTGAGCGTCTCCGCTGGTTGCTATGTGATGGGGCGACGCGCGCAGGGTGAGGCGCATCTGCTGGGTGGGCGCGGCGGCGAGATTGATTTGGACCTGGGGCATCACGCGCGCGAGTGTCTGGCATGGCTGTTCTTTCTGCTGGCGCCGTGTATCTGGTACCTGCCGGTCAGCGCGCCGCGTGTCTGGTCGAGTGGGGTCGGGCTGGGTGTCGTCGTGGCTGGCTCGGCGCTGCTGCTACTGCTCGGCCTGCTGACCTGGGAAGGCTGGCGCCGCGCGTCGGGTCGCTTCTTCCGCGCGCTGGCTCCTGCGCCGCGCCATATCGCCATCCAGCGGCGATGGGAGGATACGCTCGGCCAGGCGGGAACCGTCGTATTCGTCATCATCCTGGGGCTGATCTTCGGCGGCTGGGCGCCAGTGTTCCCGCCGCACACGCAGACGCAGTGGAGCGATACGGCCAGCGTGGCGCTGCTGGCGCTGCTCGTCGTCTTCCTGACGGTGGAGCTGCTGCTGTCCTGGCGCTGGCGGCGCACGCTGGATGTGACGCGCGGGCGAGAAAGCGAGGCGCTGGCATGAGCGAGTCGGTCACGGTGGCGCTGGTGGATGACCACGCGGTAGTGCGGCGTGGTCTGCGCGTCTACCTCGAATCCTTCGACGACCTGAGCATCGTGGGCGAGGCCGCCAGCGGTGAGGAGGCCTTGCGCCAGCTCGATCTCTGGCTGCCCGATGTGCTGGTGGTCGATCTGCTGATGCCCGGTGGCATCGATGGCATCGAGACGACGCGCCAGGCGCGGGCGCTCTCGCCACATACGCAGGTGGTCGTGCTGACCAGCGCCACGGAAGATGAGCGGGCCGTGGCGGCGCTGCGCGCAGGCGCGATTGGCTATGTGCGCAAGGACGCCGACCCTCAGACTCTGCTAGACGCCATCCGGGCGGCGGCGCGTGGCCGCACGCTGCTGGACGCCTCGGTAGCGGGCGCGCTGCTGCAAGAGCTGACCCGCGAGCAGGCGCGCCAGCGGGCCGACGCCGCGCTAACCGAGCGCGAGCAAGAGGTGCTACGCGAGCTGGCGCGTGGCCGCACCAACCACGAGATCGCCGAGGCGCTGGTGGTGAGCGACGAGACGGTCAAGACCCATGTCGGCAACATCCTGAGCAAGCTGCAACTGGCTCACCGCACCCAGGCGATCATCTATGCCCTCAAGCGCGGCCTCATCTCGCTCGACGAAATCGAGGAGCCGTAGCGGGAACGGCCGACGGCTAAGTCCCAAGTCCGCGCAGGCGGACTTCGCGGCTCGCAGAGCCTCCCAGGCGCGGTTTCAACCGCCAGCCGATGTCTCGCCGCAGCATTGGCGCCACGCGCGGAAACGCTGACCGCTGGTGGCGGCTGGCGGCCCCATATGCCACACTGCCCGTGGAGTCGTTCACGCAAGGGGACAGGATGTGACGCATGGCAGAGCACGCGATGGCTGGTGGAAGCTCGGAGATCACCTGGCAGGTCGATGCGATCACGATGTATGGGACGCTGGTCAGGCCGGAGGGCGATGGGCCGTTTCCCGCCGTGGTGATGGTGGCGGGCAGTGGCCCTACCGACCGCGACTGGAACTCGCCGCTCCTCCCCGGAACCAACGGCAGCGCTGCGCTACTGGCCGAGGCGCTGGCGCAGGCTGGCTTCGCCTCACTGCGCTATGACAAGCGCGCCTCTGGCCCGCATGTGAACGAGAACCTTCCCGCCATGATCGGCAAGATCAGCATGCAGTTTCATCTCGATGAGCTGGCTGGCGCTGTCGGCGCGCTGGCGAGCCAGGCGGGTGTGCGGGCGGATCGCATCTTCGCGCTGACCAATAGCGAGGGCGGGCTGCATGCCCTGAATTACCAGCTTCAAAGCCCCGCGATTCCGTTCGCCGGGCTGGTGTTGATCGCGCCGCCGGGGCGCGCGGTGGGCGCGGTGGCGCGCTCGCAGTTGGCGGCGCAGGCGTCGGCTCTCCCCAATGGCGATGCGCTGCTGGCGCTCTACGACGCCGCCATCGCGCAGTTCATGGCGGGGCAGCCGATCACGCCTGATCCAGCACTGCCGCAGGGCGTGCAACTGCTCCTCCAGAGCCTGGAATCGCCCGCCAACCTGCCCTTCGCGCGCGAGCTGTGGGCAGCGGATGCGGCGTCGCTGCTGGCGAAGATCACCGCCCCGACGCTGATCCTCATCGGCAAGAAGGACATCCAGGTGGACTGGCAGGCCGATGGCGAGCCGCTGCAACGCGCCGCCGAGGGGCACGCCAATGTAACCTTCCTCTTCCCCGAAGACGCCAATCACGTCCTCAAGCAGGAGTTGCGTCCGCATGCGGAAGTCACAGCGGCCAGCGTAGCGGAGAGCTACAACGGCCCCGATACGCGGCTGGATCCGCCATCGGTGGCCAGCATCGTCGCGTGGCTGCAAGCGCACGCCTGACCGGCGCCTGGCCTCAGTCTGGCCTCAGTCTGGCCTCAGCCTGGCCGCGCGCGCCGTTCAATCCGTTCTGGCGACGGCTGGCTGTACGCGGGGCGCTTCTGGCACAATTGAATCGGTGTCTCACAAGACGCATCTGAGCGAGGGGGAATGATGCGATGGCGACGACAACTGGCAAGACCGGCATGAGCGGCGTGCGCCTGCGCGGGGCCCAGCCCGACGACTGGCTGGCGGTGGAGTCGCTGCTGACCGACGCCGAGCTTCCGCTGGCGGGCGCGCGCGAGCATCTGCGCGACTTCATCGTGGCGGAGGGCGCGGCGACGACACTGCTGGGCTGCGCGGCGCTTGAGCGGTATGCGGCTGATCCCACAGGCACGGCAGAGGGCGCGGCGCGCGTATCGGGACTGCTGCGCTCGCTGGCGGTGGCTCCGGCGGCGCGCGGGCTGGGGCTGGGCGCGTCGCTAGTGGAGTCGCTGCTGAGCGTGGCGCACGCGCAGAGGCTGGCCGACGTGACGCTGCTCACCACCACAGCGGCGGACTACTTCCCGCGCTTCGGCTTCCGCCAGATCGCGCGCGAGTCGGCGCCGCTGGCCGTGCGCGACTCCATCGAGTTCCGCGAAGCCTGCCCCGCAACGGCGGTGGTGATGTCGTGCGTGCTGTAGGCCGACGAGGACGCACGCGGGCGGAGGTGGAGCTACGCGACAGCGATCCCGATTCCGCGCGTTTTGCCGAGGCGCGCAGCTTCATCACGCGCGAGCGGCATCGCTTCGAGTCCACGCTGGACCTCGCCAGCTTCGACGAGCGCCTATTCGTCGGCGCGCTGACGCAGGCGCTCAAGCTGCTGGCCATCCGCTGCGCCCGCCGCTGCGCCCGCCGCTATGGCGCGGTCTACATACGCACGCACAACGACAGCGAGAACGCGCCGATCCTGGCGATCAACCGCAAACTGGGCTATCAGCCGCGGCCGGGGCTATACCAGTACGCGCTCACGCTGACGTGAGGCCCGTCCCCAACCCCTCCCTCGCTGCGGAGGGGGAGGGGCTTTCGGTTGCAGAGGTTCAGTCCTTTGGCATGGGAACGCGGCGGAAGACGCGCCAGAGGGTCAGATCGTAGCCCGCTTTCAGTGCGCCGCCGATGATGAGTGGCAGCCCTAGCGCCACCAGCGCGCCTGTCAGCAGCGCGCCAGCGATGACCGGGCTGATGCCCGTCCCCACACTGCGCGCCAGCGAGGTGACGCTTGCCGCAGCCGTGCGCTCCTCTGGCGCCACCAGCGCCATCGTGTAGGCCTGGCGCGTCGGCACATCCATCTGCGAGAGGAGCTGGCGCGCTAGCAGCGCGATGCCTGCCAGCGGAAAGGTGGGCATGAAGGCCACCACGATCAGCAGGAAGTTGGAGGGCAGATGGGTGAAGACCATCGTATTGAGCAGGCCGAAGCGCCGCGCCAGCGGAACCGCCGCCAGAAATGAGAGCGCCGAGAGCAGGTTGGCGCCGAAGAAGAGCGTGCCCAGCAGACTCAGTGAGGCGCCAAAGCGCAGATGGAAATACAGCGCCAGCAGGCTCTGCGTCACCAACCCGCCTGCCAGCGCATCCACGCTGAAGAGGCTCGCCAGCCGCAGCACGATGCCGCGCGAGCGACCCAGCGGTGGCAGCAGCCGCCGCCGCCAGCCCGGCGCGCTCTTGGCTGGCTTGGTGGCTGGCCGTTCCACGCCCTGGCTCAACTGCGTGACGAGCCAGGCGACGGCCAGCGCGCAGACGCTATAGAGCCAGAAAACCAGATCGAGGCCCAGCGCATGCGCGAGCCCGAAGCGCGCCAGCAGATCGGGCAAGGCGGCCGCCAGCGCGCCGAGCGCTCCGGCCAGCGAGGCTACCAGATTGTAGCGGGCGAAGAGTTGCGTGTGGCGTGCGGCGGCGCTGGTCTGCGGCAGCATGGCCTGCTCGATGGGCAGGAAGGCCGCCGTCTCGGAGTTGGTCGAGCCGAGCACGCCGAAGAAGGCCGCCACCGCCAGCGCGGGATAGAAGCGTGTCACGGAGAAGATGGCCCCCGTGATGGCCATGATGATGGCGAGGACACAGAGCGTGCGTCGCCGCCCCCAGTGATCGGCGGCGACGCCCACCACATAGGTAGCGCAGAAGTCGCCCGCCGCCGCGATGGTAATCAGCGCGCCAATCGCCACTGGAGAGAAACCGCTAGCGGTCAGCGCCACCGCCAGCGTGACGCCCATCATCCCATAGGCGAACTGGCGCAGCCCCCGCGCAGTGATGATGCGCCAGGCGTCGGCGCGCTGGCTGGCGCGCGGCTCATCTGTCATGTGCGCTCTATCTGCTCCCTACAGCGGAACCTTATAAGTTCCCCTCTCCCGCAAAGCGGGGGAGGGGTTAGGGGTGGGGGCCGCGCCCCCGAATAGTATATGCGTACTTGACATCCTCCTACCCACCGCGTTACTATTGCCAATGTGGTTATAGTCACTGTGGCATGGAGGCATGCCAACGAGGGGAGGCGGACATGGCAGGGGCCATGGATGCAGTCAACACAGATCACCGGGGTCAAGGGGATGATGTGGTGGATGAGGCGCCGCTGACGCCTGCGGTCTTTCACATCATGCTGGCGCTGGCGGATGGCGAGCGCCACGGCTACAGCATCCTGCGCGAGGTAGAGCGCTACACCGAGGGTCGGCTGAAGCTGGGGCCGACGACGCTCTATCGCTCCATCCGCCAGATGCTCGCGGCGGGCTACATCGCGGAGTCCGAGGCGCGGCCCGACCCTGAGCTGGACGACGAGCGCCGACGCTACTATCGCCTGACCGACGCCGGGCGACGTGTGGCGCTGGCGGAGACGCGGCGGCTGGCGCGGCTGGTGAACCTGGCGCAGAGCACGTCGCTTGGCCGCGCGCCAAGCCCCAATCTGAATCTGGGAGGCGCCTGATGGGCCAGACGATGTTCGCGCCCCCACGCCCCGCCGCCTTCGGCATTGCTCGCGCCGCCCAGGCCTATGCGCTGCTGCTGCGGCTGTGCCCGCGCGCCTTCCGCGAAGAGTATGGCGCGGAGGTCGCGCAGGTGTTTCGACAGTTGCTGCGCGACGCCTGGGCCGAGCGCGGCGCGTGGGGCGCGCTGAGCTGCTTTGTCGCGGCGCTGGGTGATCTGGCGACGGGCGCCCTGATGGACTATCTCGCCCTGACGAGGGGCATTTGGAATCGGAGTGGAATGATGTCTCGCATGCGGTCATCGGCGATCCTGGTGTTCTGCGCCTACATCGCCTTCGTGGTCGTCGGCATAGGCTTCCAGAAATCGACTGAGGATGTCGTCAAATCGAGCGTGCCGACCGCGCATCCGGGCGTGGCGCTGGCCTACGAGGTGGTGATGGGCGGCGCGGTCATCGCGTTGCTGGCCACGCTGGCGGGCGGCCTGCCATTGGCCTTCGCCGCGCTGCGCCAGGCGCTCGCCACGCGGCGCTGGGGGATCGTCGCGCTCTTCGCTGTGCCGCCGATCTCGCTACTGGTCTGGTTCGGCTGGCTGTGGGTGTTGCAGAATGTCATCCACCCTGGCCAACTCTCCGCCAGCAATCCGCTGGATCAGACGCATCTGTTCATCTACTCGTTTGTCGGGCTGTTCATCGTGGCCGCCATCGTCAGCGTGCTGGCCGTTTCGGTCGCCATCGCCCGCAGCGAGATTCGCCCGGAGCTGTATCGCTTCGCGCTGACACCGGAGATCGGCGTGGCGCTGGGGATGCTGGTGACGATTGGCGCCATTGTGGCCTGGGGCGTGCAGATGCTGTCCTACGCGCCGAGCTACCTCAACGGCGCGGATGGCCCGGTGGGGCTGCAAGCCAGCCTCGGCCAGCATCTCGTCACGGATATCGTGCTGATGTCGGTGGCGGCGCTGATCGTCATCGCTGGCATCGTGCGCGGCTACTCAGGGCGTAGCTCCGCAGCGGCGGTGGCCTAGCGCCGCCGAGTCGTCAACTGGCGGGCGGCGACGCGGCGCTCCCCTCTGCGCCGCCGCCTCGCCTGAACTGTTTGGCCCACGACAGCGCGCTTGCTCCGATTCCGTGCTGAATGGGCGCACAGCCTGAATCTTTCACCACGCATCCGGCGTCGCTCGCCTGCTGAATGACGCCGTCGTGGGTTTGTGCGCCCTTTTTCAGCCGGATACGCGCGGTGTGGAGCGCGGGAATAGTACATCGAAAGGTGGTTCGAAGATGGTGAACCAGACGATGGCCCCGCCTGCCAGCGCGGTCATCTTGCGGACACGCGCCCTGACCAAGCGCTACGGCGAGCGGCTGGCGGTGGATGGCCTGACGCTCAGCGTGCCGCGCGGCGAGGTCTTCGGCTTCCTGGGGCCTAATGGCGCGGGCAAGACGACGACCATCCGCATGTGCCTGGGGCTGATCCGCCCGACGAGCGGCGTGGTGGAGATCAACGGCGGCGATGTGGCGCGCGAGGGCGGGCGCGTACTGCCCCGTGTGGGCGCGCTGATCGAGCAGCCCGCGCTCTACCCGTACCTCTCTGGCCGCGACAACCTGCGCGTGATTGGTGACGCCCAGGGCGGCGTCAGCGAGGCGCGCGTGGAGCAGACGCTCGATCTGGTGGCGCTGCGCGAGCGCGGCGGCGACCGCGTGAAGACCTATTCGCTGGGCATGAAGCAGCGGCTGGGCGTGGCGATGGCGCTGCTGCAAGACCCTGATCTGCTGGTGCTGGATGAACCCACCAATGGCCTCGATCCGGCGGGCATGGTGGAGATGCGCGACCTGCTGCGGCGGCTGGCGGCGCAGGGCAAGACGGTCTTCGTCTCCAGCCACGCGCTCGACGAGGTACGCCAGATGTGCAGCCGCGTCGCCATCATCAACCACGGGCGGCTGGTGACGGAATCGAGCGTGGCGGAGCTAACACGCGGGCAAGGCATCTTCGTGGTGACGCTGGAGCGCGCGGCGGAGGCGCTGGCCGCCGTGCAGGCGCAGCCCTGGGGCGCTAGCGCGCGGCTGGGCGACGTGGGTCAGCTCATCACCCCCACGCCTGACGGCGATGGCGCCGCGCTCAACCTCTTCCTGGCGCAGGCGGGATTCACGCCGCGCGCCATCGCGCCGCAGGAGGAGCGGCTGGAGGATGTCTTCCTGCGATTGACCGGCGACGGCGCCGCGTCCGCTGAGCGCGTGAACGGTGTAGACGGTGTGAAAGGAGGCGCCCGATGAGCGCCGCGAGCATCGCGACGGCCCCTGCCGCCGCACGACCGGAGCTTCGGACGAGCATGCTGGGGCTGGTGCGCGGCGAGTTGCGCAAGATCATGCATCTACGCATCACCTGGGTGTTGGCGGCGGTCATGACGGTGATGGTCATTGGCGGGCAACTGCTGCTCATCAGCGGCAAGAACAACGCTTCGCAGATGGCCAGCTCCCCGCTCCAAGCCTATTACTCGGTGATGGAGGGTGACATCGCCATCGTGCGCATCCTCACCGGCATCTTCATCATCATCCTGGCGGCGCATGTCGTCGGGCTGGAGTATCAGTTCGGCACGATTCGCGTGCTGGTGGCGCGCGGCGTGGGGCGGCTGCACCTGCTGGGAGCGAAGGTGGCTGCGCTGGCGCTGGTGGGGCTGGTGGCGCTGGTGGTGGAGTCGCTGATCGAGTTGGCCTTCGCGTGGGGGCTGAGCCTGGCGCTGGCGCAGGGCGGCCAGCCGTGGCATGCGCTGGGCGCGGTGTTCTGGGCCAATCTGCGCCTCTACCTGTTCTATCTGGTTCTGAATCTGGTCGTCTCGCTGCTGCTGGCGGTGGCGGCTGCCGTGCTGGGGCGCTCGCTGGCCTTCGGGCTGGCGGTCGGGCTGAGCTGGTTTGCGGTGGATAACCTGCTGACGATCCCGCTCTCGCTGCTGGAGCGGCTGACGGGCAGCGACTTCTGGGCCAAACTCTCGACCGTGCTGCTGGGGCCGACGCTCAATCGCCTGCCAGACTACATCCTGGCGCCCGATCATGAAACGGTTACGGGGACGAGCGGCGCGGTGACGCACACCATCACCGTCGGCGGCTTCGGCATGCAGCCGCTGCTGAGCGTCTCCGGCGGCCAGGCGCTGCTGGTAATCGGCGTCTACACGGCCATCTTCCTGGCAGTGGCTATCGGCCTGACCTGGCGCCGCGAGATCTTGGACTGAGGGCCTCTCCCCTGTCCCCTTCCCCTGCGAGGGAAGGGAGGATCCAGGCCATGCACATTCCGCGCTGGCACAGGTGTCGCTCATCGAAACATCTGGCCACGCGCACTATCGCCCGCCACGGGTTCTCCCTCTCCTTGTAGGAGAGGGAGACAGCGGATGAGATCCGCGCCCCGCGCTGAAGTGCCTGGTCACGGATTCTCCCTGTGGGACAGGGGGCGCCGCCGTGCTACTTGTCGCGCTCGGCCTGCTTCTGGTTGGCCTGGGCGGCCTTGCGGGCTAGCGCCGCCTGCGCCGCCGCCAGCCGCGCTACCGGCACGCGGAACGGCGAGCAGCTCACGTAGTTCAGCCCAACCTCATCGCAGAAGGCGATGCTATCGGGGTCGCCGCCGTGCTCGCCGCAGATGCCCACCTCCAGATGGGGCTGCGTGCGCTTGCCCTCCTCCACGGCGATACGCACCAGGCGACCAACGCCATCGCGGTCCAGCGTCTGGAACGGGTTGACCTTCAGGATTTTGACTGGCTCGCTCAGCCCCGGCTCGCTCAGCCCCTCCACGTATTGCAGGAGGAACTTGCCCTCGGCGTCGTCGCGGCTCATGCCAAACGTCGTCTGCGTCAGGTCGTTGGTGCCGAAGCTGAAGAAGTCGGAGATGGACGCGATCTCGCCTGCCGTGATCGCCGCGCGCGGTAGCTCGATCATCGTGCCGAACTTGTAGTCCACCAGCCCGCCCGCCTCAGACGCGATCTCTTTGGCGACGGCCTCGAGCTGGCGGCGCACCTCGCGTAGCTCGTTGACATGCCCCACCAGCGGGATCATGATCTTCGGCTTCACCTTCACGCCCTCGCCCGCCACCACACGCGCCGCCTCCAGGATCGCCCGCGTCTGCATGACGTTGATCTCCGGGAAGAGCAGCCCCAGGCGACAGCCGCGCAGGCCCAGCATCGGGTTGGCCTCGCGCATCGCCCCCACCGCCTGCAACAGCGACCGTTTCTTTGCTAGCTCATCGGGGTTCTCGCCGGTCGTCTCCAGCTTCGTCACCTCCACCAGCAACTCCTCGTAGCTGGGCAAGAACTCGTGGAGCGGCGGATCGATCAGGCGGATGACGACCGGATAGCCCTCGCCCGTCTTGGGGTTGCGCATCGCGCGGAAGATGCCCTCGAAGTCGGACCGCTGGAAGGGCAGCAGTTGATCCAGCGCGGCCTGGCGCTTGGCGGCGGTCGGCGCGAGGATCATCTCCTGCACGGTGGGCAGGCGCTCCTGCTGCATGAACATGTGCTCGGTGCGGCAGAGGCCGATGCCCTCGGCGCCGAACGTCCCGGCGCGGGTGGCGTCGCGTGGGTAGTCGGCGTTCGCCCAGACGCCCAGCCGCCGCTCGTCGTCGGCCCAGTCCAGCAGCGTCTGCAAGTCATGCTCATCTTCGTAGTTGGGTTCGACGGTCTTGATCTCGCCGAGATACACCTGGCCACTGGCGCC